>NZ_JADMSV010000029.1:0-65942 GCF_015560935.1 Butyricimonas sp. BSD2780061689_150309_C8 | reverse complement strand
AACCGGGTCAATTTCGAGTGGATTTCAAGGACCAAGTTCTATTGGAAAAGAAGGGCCAAATTAGTGCGGATTTTCCAATTACTATTTCTTTTTGGGATAAAAGAAGATTAAAATCTTTTTTTTCAAAAAAATCTGTTTTTTCTTCACCCTGTTTTTCATTTTTGAAGTACTCTATGTAAAAATATGAAGATGAAAATAGATGATCGAGTATATGAGTTGATTTCCGGGAAGTTGGATGATCGCCTGTCACTAATGGAGGAAACGGAACTTTCGGACTGGCTGGCAGAAGATGTGAAACACGAGAAAATATATGCCGAGATAAAGAAAATACGTGATCAGGTAAAACTTTTACATCGGGATTTTGCTCCTGATACGGAGAATGTATTAAAACGAGTGAAGCGGGGAAGAGGAAGGCAAATAGGTTTCCGTTATTGGTGGAAATATGCAGCTCTCTTTATTTTGCCGTTAGGAGTGGCTTTGGTTTTGTGGCAGGGAATGAAGAATGAACCGGTGGAGGTACATCGTCAATTTAGTGCAGTTTCTCGTCCGGGGGGAGAACGGGCAATATTGAAGTTGTATGATGGAAAAACGGTTATGCTGGATAGTACAATGAAGAGTTCATTGATCTCTCACGAGGCAAATGTCCGGATAGAGATGGATTCTAATCATCTGTTACGCTATTCTTCATGTGATTCTATTGGGATTACCGATGCCAATAAAAATAATGAATTAATTATTCCTAAGGGTGGAGAGTACCAAGTCGTGTTAGCCGATGGGACAAAGGTTTGGTTGAATTCGGCATCACGATTGATATATCCTCAATCTTTCATGGGAAAAGAGAGACGGGTTGTATTATCCGGGGAGGCTTTTTTTGACGTGGCACATGATGCAGAAAGACCTTTTATCGTGGAAACATCCCGGATGAACGTGAAAGTGTTGGGTACTCGTTTTAACGTGAATGATTACGATGATAATGAGGAGGTTTCGACCACGCTGGTAAATGGTAGCGTGGAAATTGTTTCAGGTGGTCAGGAAGTGTTTCGACTGGTTCCGGGGGAACAGGCTTATGGGAAAGAAAACGAGTTAGAGAAACGAGAAGTCAATGTCCGTCTTTACACGTCTTGGATCGATGGGAAGTTCTTGTTTAATAACACGGAACTGGAAGAGATTGCCAAGCAGATCTCCCGCTGGTATGACGTGGAAATATTCTTTAGTAGTGAAAACGTGAAAAAGGTGCGGTTCACGGGAGCGATCGTGAAGTTTAAGCCTTTGGATGATTTGGTTCGGATGATCGAGAGTACAAGTCAAGTCCGGTTTAGCGTGAAAGGGAAAACAATTGTAATTTCAGAGTAAATAAAAATACCGGAAAAGTATAGCGACTTCCCCGGCATTTATAAAAGTTAGCAGTCTTGCCCGACATTTGGCGATAGAGGACAAGACTCATTGTAAACCTTTAAAAAACAAATGTATGAAAAAAAATTGTGATTTGGGGCTTTATCCCCCCAGATGGCTAAAAAATTTTCTTAAGGTTATGCGAATAACAGGGATTTTATGTTTGGTGTGCGTGATGCATTTGTCGGCTGCGGTACATTCGCAAACGGCTCGTATCAACTTGAAAATGAAAGATGCCACGATCGAACAGGTGCTGAATAAGATTTCAGAATCCACGCAGTTGGACTTCTTTTACAGCAATTCTAAGATCGACGTGTCAAAACGGGTGAACGTGGATTTTCTGGATGCCACGATTGAACAGGCGTTACAATTGATCTTCAAAGGGTATGACGTGAAGTTCGAGATTAACGATAACTTCGTGGTAATCCATTACGTGAGAGCGTTGGCTGTAACAGATTCGTTGAAAAAGATTACCGTGAGGGGAACCGTGAAAGATGTGGATGGGATGACGTTACCCGGAGTGACGATTCAAGTGAAAGGAACAACTATCGGTTTTACGACAAATGAAGAGGGTAAATTTGATTTTGATTTGCCGAAGCGGGATACTCTCGTGTTGATTTTTTCATTCGTGGGGTACCAGAAACAGGAGGTGCGATTGAAAAGAGATAATAAACCTTTGAATATCGTGATGAAAAACGATATGGCGGAGATTGATGAGGTGGTCGTGACCGGTATTTTCAACAAGCCGAAGGAGAGTTTCACGGGAGCGGTAACACATATCACGAAAGAGGATATTATGGCATACGGTAACCGGAATCTGTTGCAGACACTGAATAATATTGACCCGGCTTTCGTGATTCGTGAGAATAACACGTACGGTTCCAACCCGAACGTGTTGCCGGAGATTCAGATTCGTGGTATTTCCGGGTTACCGGATATAACAAACTTACAGACGTATGCCCGGGCAGAGTTGAACCAGCCATTATTCGTGTTGGATGGTTTCGAGGTGACGTTGGAACGGGTGATGGACTTGAATCCATCGGACGTGGAGTCTGTAACGATTTTGAAAGATGCGAGTTCCACGGCTCTTTACGGATCGCGGGGTGCAAATGGCGTAGTCGTGATTACTTCTTCAAAACCTCGTCAAGGAAAGTTACGAGTCTCTTTCTCCGGTGGGATAAATTTGGAGATTCCCGATTTGTCTAGTTATGATTTGTTGGATGCTAAGGAAAAATTAGACTTGGAGGAGCGTGCAGGATTATACAATAGTCCAGCACGTATGGTTCTGTATCGGCAAAATGTGAAATCCATAGCAGAGGGGGTGGATACTTACTGGATTGGTGAACCGGTACGTACAGGTGTAGGGCAGAACTATATGCTGGATTTAGGTGGTGGCGACGAACAATTTCGTTACTCGATGAATTTATCTTACAATTGCGTGGCTGGTGCCATGAAAGGCTCTTTTCGGAATAATTTTAATGGAACATTGGGAATCAGTTATTTACTTAAACAGATTCGTTTCATGAATACGTTCTCTTTAGGATTGAATAATTCGGAAGATAGTCCATACGGGTCTTTTGGTGAGTATGTAACCATGAATCCGTATTGGTATCCTTATGATGAGAATGGGCGAATTGTGAAATCTTTTAATACGTTTGGTTCAACCACGGGGGTAGATGTGATTGCAAATCCTTTGTGGGAGGCTTCTATCAATAAATTTGATAAAAGTAAATACACGAATATCCGAAATACATTCAGGATCGAGTGGGATGTCGTGAAAGGGTTAAAGTTATCCACGAATGTCGGTTATACCACTCAAACAGATAGAAGTGATCGTTTTTCTCCCAAATCCAGTAATGATTTTAATAACACATCAGATCCGGATGCTATGGGTAGTTACACGTGGGAATATCGTGAAATGCGTTCCTGGCAATGGAGTTTTAATGCTAGTTACGGGAACACTTTCGGTCGGCACAGCGTGTTTGCAGGGGTAGATGGGAGCTTGTATGAAACGAAAAATCTAGGGTATATACTATGGTTACGAGGGTTTGCTAATGATAATTTGACAGATATTTCTAACGCTGCCGGTTTTGCTAATGAACGTCCCAGTTCTACGGATACACATTCCAGACAAGCGGGATTCACTGTGACCGGGAATTACAATTACGATAGTCGTTATTTCTTTGATTTTTCTTATCGGTTGGATGGATCTTCATCCTTTGGTTCTCAGAATCGTTTTGCTCCATTCTGGTCTATCGGTTTTGGGTATACGGTTAGTCAGGAAAATTTTGTACTGGAAAATCTTCCTTGGATGAATTTACTTCGTCTACGTTACTCTTACGGGGTGAACAGTGCTTTGCCGAGTAATCCATATCAAGCTTTGACAACCTACGAATATGACCGTGATCAACGTTATAACGGGGATATGGGAGCTTATCTGATGGGACTTGGTAATGATAAATTGCGCTGGCAGGATACCTATCAGCATAATATAGGGGTCGATCTGACATTGTTTAATGAGATATTATCGGTTCAAGGTAACTATTACCGTAAAGAAACGAAAAATTATATTTCTTCATTGGGATTATCCTATTCTCATGGATTCCCAAAATATATGGAGAATATCGGGACTCTTCGGAACGTGGGAGGAGAGTTGAATGTATCTGTAAATTTGTTGCGGAACCAGAATATTATGTGGTCGGTGAGGGGTGCGATGTCTTGGAACAAGAATACGATCGTGACCCTTTCGGATGAAATGAAACGGCAGAACGAGGAAACCGTGAATAATCAGACCGGGGCGTTTGTTTATTTGCAATATAAAGAGGGAGAATCCATGGACGCTATTTACACGTTCATTTCTCCGGGTGTGGATGCAGCCACGGGAGAGGTGCTTTATATGGATCGAAACGGACGGGTTTCTTCTGATATTGATATGTATGCAAAGGTTAAGGTCGGGAATGAGGTTCCGAAGGTAAACGGACGTTTCAGCACGATGTTCCGTTATAAATCTTTCTCTTTGAATACTGGTTTCGAGTTACGGTTGGGAGGACAGAAATTGAATCAGACTTTATTGAACAAGGTAGAAAATGCTTATCCGAAGGTGAATGTTGACAAACGTGTGTTGAGTGAGCGTTGGGAGAAGCCGGGTGACGTGACTCGATATAAAGGATTGAATAATGATAAGAATACGGTTGCTAATAACCGTTTCGTGGCAGATGAATCAACCTTTATCTGGAGAAATATTAATATCCAGTATGATTTCCCGCGTCGGATTTGTAAATATATGCGAATGGAGAGATTGAGTTTGTCTGCTAGTATGATGGATTTGTTGTATATGTCCACGATAGAGCAAGAGAGAGGAACTGATTATCCATTTTCCGTGAAACCGTCGTTTTCAATATCATGTACTTTCTAATTAATTTGAACGTGTTATGAAAAATATGAAGAATTTATTATTGATGTCTTGCTTGATATTCTGCTTGTCGGGTTGTCAGGATTGGTTGACGATTCAGCCGGAAACACAAGTGACAAAAGAAGATATGTTCAAGACGCAGGGGGGATTTTATGATGCCTTGATCGGTTGTTATACTTTGATGCGGGACAACTATTCTCCGGATGCGAGTATGGTTGTCGGGGGAGTGGAGTATATGGCCAATCTTTGGATAACGGCTACGGATGGGGGAACGGCTTATGATTTTGCGTCTCATGATTATCGGGCAGACTTGGTTGAGATGAATTTGTCCCAGCTATTTTTGAAACAATACGAGATTATTGCAAACGTGAATACTTTGTTGGAGTATATTGATATTCAGAATAACGTATTGACGGAAGATGAAGAAGACCTGTATAAAGGGGAAGCTTTGGGATTACGGGCTTTTATTCATTTTGATTTGATTCGTTTGTGGGGGCCCATGCCAACTGGGATTGATGGAAATCGGGATTATTTGCCCTACGTGACTACGGTTCAATTGGAGAATTATCCGTATTCTAATTATCAAGAGTATATGGCAAAACTTTGTGCAGATTTGGATTCGGCTGAATTGCTATTACAACGAGTAGACTTGATTGTAGCAAATGATAAGTCTGTATCATATCGTCAGAATCGGATGAATTATTATGCAGTACTTGGTCTGCAGGCACGAGTACATTTGTGGTTGGGCGAACATGATGAGGCTTTGCGTTATGCTCGGTTAGTAAAGGAAGCTACAGTTGCAGGAGAGAAAAAACAATTTGCTTTGGGGGTTGGAAATGATTTTCTGCGCTATGATAGAGTGTTATATAGTAGTGAGCAATTGTTTGGAATAAGTCTTGAAGAATTTAATGATAATATGATTGCAGACGGTTCTTATGCTGCTTTTGAACAAAAAAGTACTAATCTGAGCGAATTGTATGCGGCGGAAGATATTCGTTTCCGGTATTTATGGTATACTGATGATGGTGGGGGCCTTCGTTCTTCAAATAAATATGGTAATATGGCGTCATTTGACACCGAGAATCCGGCACCGACTAAAAGTGTTCCTTTGATCCGTTTGTCAGAGATGTATTTGATTATTGCGGAGTGTGCCGGTTTGGCGGAAGCGAATACGGTATATACTGAATTTTTAGCATCTCGGGGATTGACAACAACCGAATTGACGGAAAGTAATAGACAGGAAATTATTCTACAGGAGTATTTAAAGGAGTTTTATGCGGAAGGACAAATGTTTTTCGTGTATAAACGCTTGGGAACGGTGAATATGCGTTGGTCTTCCAGAATGTGTGGAGAGGACGTTTATGTGTTGCCACTACCGTTGCGGGAATTGAGTACGACTGAAAATTATTAAAAGAGAAGAATTATGATACGTAAATTGATATTGTCTTTATGTGTGGGCTTTTGTTGTTTGGCCTGCGAGGAGGCGTTACCCGATTATAATACAACTTGGAGTGGAGTTCAGTTTGTTTTAGGTGAAACCCTAAATCCAGAACGATTTAGGGTTTCTTTTATTGGGAAAGAAGAGACGAGGATGATGGATACGATTTGGTTTACCGTACGGCCGCAAGGATTGTTACCGGAAAGGAGTAGTCGGATTAGGTTGGAGCAATATGAAGGGAAGGAGTGGAAATATATTTATGGAGAGGATGGTGCGATTGTAGATTCTGTATTACGAGTTTTTCCCTATCAGGCAGAAGCGGGAGTACATTATGTAGCTTTTGATGATGAACGAATGGCAGAGTATTTGACTTTGGAGCCTGGAGAGTTGGAAGCTAAGATTCCGGTAATTGTTATGCGGGATAGATCTTTGCAAGACACGACGTTTACTCTTTTCTTTCATATCGTGGATTCGGAAGATTTGAAAGCGGGAGATGAAAAGTATTGTAATATCCAGTTGGGGATAGCCGATTGCTTGACCCGGCCGGCTGCTTGGAATAATTGGTTTTTTGCGGGTACTTGGAGTCAAACTCGTCATGAGTTCATGATTAGAGTAACAGGAGAGGACTGGGATGATGAATTTATAAATACACTTGACCTGGATCAAAAGAACTATTATTTGTATGTGTTCAACCGAGAACTAAAGAAGGAGAATGCTGCACGAGCTGAAGAAGGATTACCTCCTTTGAGAGATGATCCTAATGATCCGAATACGGATATTACTTTCCCAACAGTCGCATTTATGTAACCAACAAAAAAGTAAATATGAAAAGATATATAATTATGATGATCTTTATGGCAGGATTGATATTCGTATCTTGTTACGATAAAGATAATACTATTCATCGTATCCCGGATTTAGTAATAGAGAATGTTACTGGAGGTTCTGTGAAGACAGGAGAAGTAATTGAAATTACCCCTAAATGTGTAATGGGTGGAGAGGAAGTCGAGTGTACTTATAATTGGTATCGTTATCGTGATACTGTGTTGGAATTAATCTCTGAAGATTCTCATTTAGAATGGCGGGTAGATACTGTAGGCTCCGTTACATTAGAAGTAGAAGCAACTCATGTTGAAAGTGGTATTCAGGCGGTTCTTACATTTTATTACTCCATCACCCCACGTATTAATGGAGGCTGGCTAATATTGAAAGAGACTATGGATGGAAACACGGATATGGATGTTTCTTTAATTCAAGCTAATGGTATTGAGTTTGCGGCAGATCAGTTATCTTTAGCTTTAGGAGAACCGATGAAAGGAAAGCCTGTATCGTTACTTTATACAGAATCGTACCAATGGTATGATCCAGAAACCGGAACAACAGAAACGAAGCAAAAGTGTTTAATCCCGGTGAGTCAGAAAGATATTTTAATGTATCGAGTGGCAGATGAGAAGGTGTTGGCGAGAAATGAAGAGTTATTTTTTGAAATGCCAGATTTTGGATCTAGTAACATAAGTTCATTTATGCAATTAGCGCAATCAGGAGGATTGATATGTGATGGAAAAGCATACTTGAGATCCAATGTTGCGTTTATGCCGGCACTTTTGGGTAATTACCATTTGGCTCCTAATGTTGTTTGTTGGAAATATAGTAATCCGATGTTGGTGTATGATGAGTTAAATACATCTTTTGGCCTGCTTGTTGGGTCAAGTAACTTCAGCACGACGATGGAAGTTAAATATTTTGCTGATGATTATCAACCTGATGATGATTTGAGAATTTCTCCTAATAGAATGGATGCAGAATTGATTTATCTCGGTCAAACAGATAAAAGTATTCTTTCAGATCCTAATAAACAAGGATATGGAACGGCATATGCTTTAATGAAAAAAAATGGCGATGCGAATAATTTATTATTATATGGATTGACTGTGGCAGAGTGGTATAATGCTACTTACGGTCCGATTCGTTTTGCTCGGACAATTCCGGTTTCTCGTTGTGAAGCTTTTGCTACTGCAGACTTTTATACGATGCATCAGACTAATAATTTGATTTATTTTATAAAAGATAATCAACTATCTTATTATGATATTGATAATGATGAGTTCGTGGAAAATATTCATACTTTTGAAGGAGAGGTAACTTATTGTAAGTATATAGGTAATGATTATGATTACAATACAGCTACGTGGTTAGGAGAGTTGTATGAAAATAGGTTTGAGAGGCTTGTTGTAGCAACATCTTCCGGAACGAATTATACTGTGCATGTTTTTGATTGGTCGATAAATGAAGGATTGACTCTTTTACCTAATGAGGAAGTGAAGGGGGAAGGAAAAGTACATTTTATGTTATGGTTCCCACGAAATACATCGAATTTCTTTAATAGTATTTATAGATATAGTTAATCATAATCGAGACGGTTCCCTTTGGTGCGTGCGGGAACCGTTTCATTAAAATTTCTACAGGGATGAATAAGGTATTGTATGTTTTTGTAGCATTTTTTATGCTGCAAGTGGGAGCTTTTGCTCAAACGAATTTCGAGGAATTGACGTTGGCTAAGGCGTTGGAGAAAGCAAAGGCTGAAAATAAATTAGTGTTTGTAGACACGTATACATCGTGGTGTATGCCGTGCAAGTACATGGCGAACACGATATTTCCGAAATCGGAGATGGGAGAGTATTTGAATCCCCGTTTTGTTTGCGTGAAGTTTAACACGGAAGAAGGGGAAGGTGCTGAAATTATGAAACGGTATGAGATTTCAGCTTTTCCGACATTTTTGATTTTGAATACAAAGGGGGAGGTACAGCATAGGATTGTAGGAGGGAGTGAGACTGCGGAGGATTTTATCAAACGGGTTGCCGAGGGATTAGATGAGGATAAGGCGATCGGGATTCTTGCGGCGAAATATGAAAAAGGTGATCGGGACGTGAAATTATTAGTGAGATATGCCCGTGCCTTGTTGGCCGTGGATGATCCTTTAACCGTACAAGTTGCGAACGAGTTAATATCTAAATTAAATGATTCGCAACGGGTAGATTCGGCTTACTGGTTTATCTACGAACATCCTGTTCTGACACAAGTCGGATCTCCTAATATGGAGTATTTACTGGCGAATGCTGAACGTTTTCAGAAAAGTATTGGGGCTGAGCGAGTGAACGAGAAAATTGCGACAGCTTTTGATCTTCAATTGACCAACATGATTACCGGTCGTGACCGCCAGAGTGGCATGGAGGCAATAGATAAGGTCGAGAAAGAGATGGAGAAATACGAGTTTCCGAGTAAATCTCGTTTAAAATTGTTTGTTGAGATTGCCCGTGCCCAAAAAAGTGGGGACGTGGAAAAGCTTTTGCAGGTTTGTGAGAAGAATATACCCCAGATTGAACACGAGCATTTATTGGCGATGTTCTTCCCGTTGTCTTTGACAATTAAGCGTAATGGGAATGAAGACCAACAACAAAGAATATTGAAATTAGCGAAAACTTTGCTGGCTGAGACCACAAATGATAAGTTTAAATTCTCGTTAGGGCAATTCATCCCTTATGCTTTAGAGAAGTAATTTTATAAATTTCATATGAGAAAATGTTGTTTTAAAGGATTGTGTGTCGGTTTACTTGCCGTTCTGCTCGGAACGGCAAGTTGCCGTGCGCAAGAAAAAGTTGTTTATCGGGATTATGACCGTTTAGGTTGGACAATTCTCGATTCATTGAAACGTCCGGGTGCAGCCTCTTTATTCAAGGGAATGAACACGTTAAAACTGGCTACTCGTATGCTGGAAGAGAATACGCCCGTGGATGTGGAACCTCGTCCTGCCGGGAAACGAGAATTAAAACCAAGGGCAATAATTGAACAGAGGCGGGAGAGCGTGTTAATGGTTTTTAAATATATGCGGGCAACAGTTCATCCGGAGTACATCATGCCTTGGGCAACGGCTGTCGTTCTATCAGAAGACGGGGTATGCGTGACAAACAGCCATGTGTTGTGGCAATTGATCGATACGTCGGCACGGTTGGATTTACGGGATAGTCTTCTTTTCGTGGCAACGGAGGCAGGAAAAATATATTCAATTTCTTCGGTACTCAGTTATAACCGGAGTGGTGATTTGGCTTTTTTTAAAATAGATACTCGGGGCGAACGTCTGGTTCCGATGCCACTCGGGGAGGACCTTGCTGTTGGATCAAATGTTCACGCTTTGACCCATCCGGCAGGCTACCCTTATGTTTACACAAGTGGGGTGGTATCTCGTACGTTTATCAAAGAATCCGGTAATCCTTTTGGTAACCGGGTGGAAATCACGGCTGATTTTGCCAAGGGGTCTAGTGGGGGGCCGATTATGGACGACCGGGGAAATATGGTTGCAATGGTGTCTTGTCTGCACCCGATATATTATGTCGATCAGCCTCCTTCTGATCGGCAAATGGGAATAAAGGAGTGTATACCGGTAAGTTCAATCGTACGATTGATGAGAAAATTGGAGAAATGACTATATATAATTTCAAAAAATGAGAATTCAAGAATTTTTATGGATAGTATGTTTCCTGCTGATGTCTTTATTTGTCCACGGGATTCCGGTGGATACGATGGAACTGAAAGTCGGGGATAGATGCCCTGCTTTTACTTTTGAAGATATGGAGGGACAGTCCAGATCTTTGGATGAATTTAAAGGGAAATATGTTTTTATTGACGTGTGGGCATCGTGGTGTTATCCTTGTCGAAAGGAATATCCTTACTTGCAAGAATTGGAAAAGAAATTTGAAGGACAAAATGTCGTGTTTGTGGGCATTTCCAGTGATCATGTCGTGTGGCGATGGAAAGGGGCCGTGGAAAACGGGAAAATGTCGGGAGAGCAGTGGTGGGTTGGAAATGATACTTCTTTCATAACGGCTTTTCGAGTAGACCGGATTCCTCGTTTTATCCTGTTGGATCGGAAAGGGCGGGTGTTGCGTTTAGAGATGACACGTCCTTCTGATCCTCGAACGGAAACAATGTTACGGCAATTGAAAGGAATAAAAAATGGCCCGTCTGCCCCACGAAAAGCAAAGAAGACGGTTGACTTGCGGGAGACCGCCTTCGAGTTTCAAATGCCGGAGAATGACACCCGGGAAGTCGCGTTGGAAACTTGCGATGGGGGGAGAATGAAATTGGAATTTGATGGTTCAAATAAGGCCGTTTGGAAAATGGCCCTGTCGGAAGGTGAATACGGGTGCCTTTGGGTAGGGGATAAGAAGTATACGGTATGGGTGGAACCCGGTAAATCTTGGCAAGCTAAATCTGTATTTAATGAATTGCATTTTGAAGGAGAGGGTGCGAGCATTAATAATTATTTGAATAGAAAACTTTATCGGGATATTCAATGGCGGGAATACGAACTGGAGGAAGAACCTTTCCGGGTTAGATTGCAAGAGATGACGGAAGAACGGGAGAATGCATTATTGGCAGCCGGGTTAGATGTGAATTTCACAAAACGAGAGAGAGAACGTATTCTCCATGAGCGAAATTACCAGTTGGCTTTTTGGGTAATTATGGGGCATGGTGGGAAACAGGTGTCGGAAAAATCCCGCTCGGAATTAAGGCGTGTGGTCGTTGAGAAAAAAGAAGCTTGGGGAATCTTCGAGTATCCGGAATCCATTAGAAGAGCTTTATTTGCTTTCCACAATCTGGATGGACAAACGGGGGATGCTTATATCTTGCTAATGGAGGTGTTGAAAGAGGCGGAAAAGTACAGGGATAAGCGGTTGGTGGAAAATTTAGTGGTGAAGAGTGTCATGGAATATGTGAGAATATACGGTATGGAGAATATGGAAGAGATGGATCGAATTTTTCGGAAGAGGGTTCATCGACCGGATTATATTGTAGCATATCAGCGAGTGTATGATGAGAATAAGGTTTTATTCAAGGGACAACCTGCTGTACCATTTACTTTTAAGGATATAACCGGAAAAGAGGTAAGTTTGTCGGATTTGAAAGGAAAATACGTGTATATTGATGTATGGGCCACGTGGTGTGGACCATGTAATGCGGAAATACCTCATTTGAAAAAGTTGGAAGAGGAATTTGAGGGGCGAAACATCTGTTTTGTCAGTATTTCTTGTGATGATAGTCGGAAAGCATGGGAAAAATTTGTTCAGGCGAAACAATTGGGAGGAATCCAGTTACACATGGGGGGAGATAAGAGTTTTATGGAGGCGATCCGTTGTAAGGGGATTCCTCGGTTCATGTTAATTGACCGGGATGGCAAATTTTTAAATGCAAATATGCCGAGACCTTCTGACCAGAAAACATGGGAGATCTTGAATGTTTTACCCGGATTGTAAAAATAGTAGCGTGTGCTTTGTGAACCCGGATTTCCTTGCGTGTAGGAATTCCGGGTTTTGTTTGCACGGGAACTCTTTTTCTTATACTTTTGAATAAAGTCTTATAACATGGTTATGATCACGAAGGAACAGATTGATATTTTTGTGGCTCAAGCCCATCGGTATGGGGATGCCAAATTGATGCTTTGCAGTAGTGGTAATTTATCTTGGCGAGTGGGAGACAAAATGCTGGTTTCCGGAACAGGTTCGTGGTTACCAGTTTTGCCTCCAGAGAAGGTCGCCGTGTGTGATATTATGTCAGGGCAAGTGGAAAACGGGGTGCGTCCTTCTATGGAAAGTGTTTTTCATTTGGGTATATTGCGGGAGCGTCCGGAAGTGAACGTGGTGTTACATTTCCAATCGGAATACGCCACTGTGGTGGCTTGTATGAAAAATAAGCCGTCAGATTTTAACGTGACCTTGGAAGTTCCTTATCATGTGGGCGAAGTCGCTGTTGTTCCTTATTATCGTCCCGGTTCTCTTGAATTGGCGAATGCCGTGATAGAGGCGATGAAGGGGCACGATGCTGTTTTGTTAAGTAATCACGGGCAAGTGGTATGCGGTCGTGACTTTGATGAAGTGCTTGAACGGGCTCTTTTCTTCGAGATGGCTTGTCGGATTATCGTCCAAAGCCGGATGGATTATACTGTGCTTGGTGCGAAAGATGTGGAAGATTTAAGGAAACATCTTTAGAGAAAGGTTGATGAATTTGTAGTTATAAAGTTTTATTTGCATCTTTGTATTGAGTGATGTTCAAAACGGGAGGTGCATAACTTTATGGATACAGACCGATTCATCGAAAGTGTTAACAAAAAGCGTGAAAGTGCATGGCGGGAAATGTACCGGAAATACTATCCTGCGATGTGTAATTATGCATCGAAAATTGTGAAAGATGATGCTTCCGCCGAAGATATTGTTCAAGATTGTTTTATTAAGATATGGGATTCCGGTACGCAATTTCCTGATGTGCCTTCGCTGGTCGGTTATCTGTACCGGACAATTTACACACGAGCATTGAATTCCATTCGGGATAAGGGAATTGCACAAGCTTTATATGAAAAATGGGGAGATGCCGTTTTAGATGGGCAAGATGATGAAGTGATTCTGGAACTTGCCGTTGAAGAGGATGTTGTGAATAAATTCTACGAGGCGATAGATAAATTGTCGGAACAGCAACGGCAAGTATTGTTTATGAGCATGGAGGGGGCCAAAGTGAAGGATATTGCGGAGCGACTTGGGATTAGCGAGAATTCCGTGAAAACCCAGAAAAAACGGGCCTATGCGTTTGTTCGCAATGAATTAGGAGAGAGTTTGGCGATGTTGATTTTCATTTTATTCTCGTGAGTGAACGTGATTATTCGATTTTCTTACATAAATTTGTCCATACAATTTAGATGTACTCATGGATGCAGAAGAGGATTTGATTTTAGCTCGTATAAAAAAACGCGATAAAGAGGCGTTTCGATACCTCTATGAGTATTATTTTGCCAAAATGGTTCTATTTGCCGAGAGTTATTTATATGATGAAGAAGAGGCAAGGGATTTAGTGCAGGATCTATTTTTCCACTTATGGAATCATGCCGGGACATTACAAGTGGCAACCTCCGTGAAAGCTTATTTGTTCACTTCGGTACGAAATCGTTGTTTGAATGCGATTCGGGATCGGAAGATCAGGGATGAGCATAATAATAAATTGTTTGAGGCTCAGCTTTTCTCCGGAACAGAGGATATGGTTATTGATGAGGAAGTGCATCGACGCCTTCAAGAAGCATTGGATTCGCTACCTGATAAATGCCGGGAGATTATTTTGTTAAAAGTGGTGGAGGGAAAGAAAAATAAAGAGATTGCCGAACAATTAAATATCGCCGAGACAACGGTGAAAACTCAGGTTCAGCGAGCGTATCGCATGTTGCGTGAGAGGTTGGTTCCCATTTTCCTACTTATTGAATATTTACAACAGGGTTTCTAAAGATTTTTAAAGAAAATCATATTTCTTGTACTCCGTTTTTCAAATGGATGTGTCTTATACATGAATGATTAATTGAAAGTATCATGACAGATGATAGAAGGCACATAAATTGGGATATGATCGTGAGGCATCTCATGGATGTTGCTACAGACGAAGAAAGGGAAGAGGTCGAGAGATGGCTGGCAGAAGATGAGGGTAACCGGGAATATTACCGTAAGGCAAAACGATATTTTGAGACCTATTACACGGGGGAAGAAACTCGTGTGGTGGATACCAGAGGGGCATGGGATGAATTTGTTGTTTATGCAGATAAATCCCGGAAAGCACATATCTGGAGAATGATTGTCAAATATGCGGCAATTCTGTTGTTGCCTCTATGCGTGGGACTTGGTTACTGGTTTCTGGGAAATGATACCCCCCAAACGACCTTCGTCTCGGGGGGCATATCCATTGAGCCGGGAACGACAAAGGCCGTGTTGGTCTTTAATTCCGGTCAACAGGTAAAATTAACGGATTCTATTGCCTTTGAACAAGCGATAGAAAAATTTAAACCTAGTGGTCAGGTTGAACAAGCGATAGAATATAACAAAATTATCGTACCTAGAGGTGGTGAGTATAATTTGGTGTTGGCGGATGGTACGAGTGTGATGATAAACTCCGATTCAAAATTAAGTGTTCCGGATCGTTTCGAGGGGAAAGAACGACGTGTCCGTTTGGAAGGAGAGGCATTGTTTCACGTGGCTCAAGATGTGGAACATCCTTTTATTGTTGAAACGGATGGCGGTGATGTTACGGTTTTGGGAACCGTATTTAATGTAAATGCTTATTCGGGTGAAGATTATGTACAAACCACCTTGGTTGAAGGGAGGGTCGCTTTTCAGGGAAAAGGGATGACTGATGCCAGGACAATAGCTCCTGGCGAACAGATTACCTATGATGTCCAGACAAATAGCGTGAACGTGGAAAAAGTGGATACTAGGGTATACACGGCGTGGACCGAAGGAAAGTGGATAATAGAGGGTGAGTGTTTGGAGGAAATCATGAAACAGTTGGCTCGATGGTATGATGTTACTGTATTTTATCAAAATGCGGAGGCTAAAGATCTTGTGTTCACCGGGGATTTGGAGAAGTATAGTAATTGTAATGTTATTCTGGATATTATATCTATGACTACGAATGTTGAATTTGAATTAAAGGATAGAGTGATTATTGTGAAAATGAAATAAGAAAAACCGGTAGGTGTTGGTACCACCTATCCGGTTGCTGTGTCAATTAAATTTAGTAATCTTTACATTAACAAGACAAATGTATGAAAAAAAAACGAGATGATGGCATCCCTGTTAGGGAGGCGTGTGTAAAAAAATGGTTTCTGGTTATGAGATTAATATGTGTTTTTACGCTGTTTCTATTGTTGAAGGTTTCCGGGAATGGATTCTCCCAAAAGAAGATAAACTTGGATCTTGAGCGGGTGAGCATGTTGGAGATTATTCAAGAATTGAGACAACAAACGGGTTACAAGTTTTTTTTCAATCACAATGAATTGAAAAAAGTGAAAGACGTGTCTGCGAAATTTGTTGATGAAGATTTGGAACGGGTGTTGGATGCGGTTTTGAGCAAGGTGAATTTATCTTATCGGATAGAGCAAGGAGTTATTATTATTGTTCCGGGAGCGGTGAAAGAGGGGGAAAAAGAGGTTCGCATTGTGGGGAGCGTGACGGATGAGAAAAAACATCCTTTGCCCGGGGTCACGGTTATCGTGAAAGGTTTAACCTTGGGAACGTCAACAGATGTAAAGGGAAGGTTTTCGTTGACACTGCCTAAGATGCAGAACGTGTCGTTACTTTTCTCATTTATAGGAATGGAAACGCAAGAGGTGCGGTACACCGGGCAGGATTCGATTCACGTGGTTCTGAAAGAGTCTGCAGAACAATTGGAAGAAGTGATCGTGAGAACCGGATATCAAAATATTGATAAGCGGAAATTGACAAGTGCCGTGCAAACAATTAAAATGGACGATATAAAAGTGTCGGGGGTAAACACGATTGACCAGATGTTGGAAGGACGTATACCCGGTATGATTTTTATGCAGAACTCCGGACAGGTTGGTGCCGCTCCGAAATTAAGAATACGAGGAACTTCAACCGTTTTGGGTAATCGTGAACCGCTATGGGTATTAGATGGGGTGGTTTTGACCGATCCGGTGAATGTTGACCCTGCCCAGATTAACGATTTAGACTTCGTGAACTTGCTGGGTAATGCGATTTCGGGTTTGAATCCGGATGACATCGAACAGATTGACGTGTTGAAAGATGCTTCTGCAACAGCTCTTTATGGGGCAAAAGCGGGTAATGGAGTTATCGTGATCACGACGAAAAAAGGGAAGGCCGGTCCGCCTAGTGTCACTTATTCTGGGACAGCTTCCTACACGAGAAGGCCTCGTTACAGCGATCGAGCCATTTACTTGATGAATTCGAAAGAGCGGGTGGATGTTTCCCGGGAGTTAGTAGAACGGGGAGTTTATTACAATAATGTTGATAGTTGGACCGGATACGAGGTAGCGATACAGGATTATTACAATGGGGCTATCGACTATAAAGAGTTCAATCGTTTGGTCGGATATTACGAAACATTGAACACGGACTGGTTTGATATTGTTTGTCAGGATGTGTTTTCACATAACCATACGTTGAGCTTGTCTGGAGGTTCTGCCAATATCCGCTATTATGCCTCTCTCGGAATGAGTGATGAGAAAGGTGCGATAAAAGGTGAGAGCAACAGGCGATATTCGACAACTTTGAATTTATCAGCGAATTATGAACGTTTTGCTGCACGTTTCCAGCTTCAGGGGAATGTATCGAATCGCGATTACAATCCCTCGGAATTAGGCGTGTTGGATTATGCCTATAATATGAACCGTGCCATTCCGGCTTTTAATCCTGATGGATCTCGTTACCTCTATCAACGGGCGTCAAGTGGTTCGATGCCGATGTATGCTTTTAACGTGTTGAACGAAATGGATAATTCCGGGGATGAAACCAACGGAAGCGCAATTAATATGCAGGCGCATGTTAGTTACAATGTCATAGATGATTTGAAATTGGAAGGGACGTTATCTTATGCGGTAAGCAACACGAATCAAGAGATTTATTTTACGGAAGATACCTATTACGTACATCAGTTGCGTGCTGATCAATCGGAGCGTAATGACTTGTGTCCTATCGGGGGAGAATTACGGGAGAGTAATGTGCGCAATACCAATTGGATGGCACGTGTGCAAGCAAATTATATGAAGAGTTTGGGAAGCGAGGGAAAGCACAATGTGAATGGTTCGGCGGGGTTGGAATTGAATTCTCAAAAATACGATGGTTTTAGTATTACACGTCGGGGGTATTATCGGGATCGAGGTAAATTGTTTACTTCTATTCCACAAAAATATACGGGATATTATGATCGGTTTATGGCAACGGCAAATGCGTTGGGGACTATAACGGAAAATTTGACTAATTCAGTGGCATGGTATGCGATGGCCGGGTACGATTATGACAATCGCTATATGTTGAATCTGCATATTCGAGGGGAGGCTTCCAACTTGTTCGGATCACGGGCGAATGATCGAATGATGCCGATTTGGGCTTTGTCCGGTCGTTGGAATGTAAAGCGGGATATTTTGGAATCTGTTGATTGGGTGGATGATTTGGCATTAAGGGGATCTTTTGGTTATCAGGGGAATATGCTGAGCAACCAGACTCCTAATATGATTATCACGCAAGGGGTTGATTACACCGGGAAATATGGTGAATTTAATTCGAAAGTTGCTCATTACCCGAATCCTGACTTAAGGTGGGAAAAGACGGCATCCACGAATGTGACCTTGGATTTCTCGTTTTTAAAGAATAAAATTAACGGCTCGTTTTCTTGGTATTATAAAAAGACTCGGGATGCATTTCTGACAAAGACTATTTCCGAGATTAACGGGATCAAGCAATATGTTGTTAATAGCGGGACACTTGTAAACAAGGGAATCGAGGTGAGTTTAAATTTCACACCGATCAATCGTGTCGGTCTTGATGGCGGGAAGAGAGGATTTGTTTGGCGGATTGACCCCCAATTGGGACAAGTGTTGAACGAGTTGGTGAACAGTGCGATAAATAACCGGAATAATGTTCTGCGGGATGAGATCGAATATGACGATATGTTGACCGGGGACGTGGAGATTGCCGGAGAACCTTTGAATACGTTTTATTCATACCGTTTTAAAGGATTGAGTCCCGTGGACGGTTCTCCCATTTTTTACGGGGCAGAGGATGAATTGCAAGAGGAGCTGGCCGAAAAATACAACGGAATGGAACGCGAAGATGTCTTTTTAGAAGTAATGGAAAGATCGGGACGGCGTGAACCTTATCTTCAAGGAGGAATTTCGAACTACTTAGGGTATCGTAATTTTAGTTTATCGTTTAATTTGACTTATAGTTTGGGTAATAAAATCCGGTTACTGAAATTGTGTACTGAATACGGAACAACCAATCCTAACCCGCATAGTAACTTGCGACGGGAATTTGTGAATCGTTGGAGAAAACCGGGTGATGAGGAACATACCAATATTCCTGGGTTGAATACCGTTGCAGGAACTCACTCCAACCCGTGGTGGACTAGTGGAACGAATGTGACACATCGAATTGCGAATAATATTTACGAGATGTATGACAATTCGGATATTCGGGTGGTGAGTGGAAATTATCTGCGGTTGTCTTCTCTCTCTTTCCGCTACAATGTTGATGAGCGATTCTGTAAGAAGTTAGGTCTCAAGTCGGCTTATATCAACCTGACCGGAACGAACCTGTTTACCATTGCCCATAAGAAGTTACGGGGACAAGATCCTACTCAGTCAGGTTCGTCACCGAATGTCAATCTTTCAGTACGTCCTACTTACTCATGTAATCTTAGTATCACTTTCTAAAATTTGAGCAATGAAAAAAAGAGTTTTAATCTATATTTTAAGTGTATTCTCCCTTGGTTGCGTTTCTTGCGGTGATTTTTTGGATGAGTATTCGCAGAATCAACGTTACGCCGAGACTGCACAGGATTTGGACGAGTTACTTAGAGGGGAGTGTTTTATGGCATTTCAGGGTAGTTACTCTTCAAATACCCAGGAGACGATGAGTTACAGTAGCGGGCTTACGATGAATTATCCCTGGCTGCATGTCATGGATGATGATGCAGAAGAATTTGTATCTGGAGGATTAACGTATACGGCCAATTACCCGCGTAACGTGCTTGGTTCTTTTTATCATTGGGGGGCCGATCCGTTTTTAACGTTGGAGAATGCTCAGTACAAGGATAATGATTGGGAAAAGTTTTATAAGCATATAGGAGTACTAAACTCAATCATTTATATGGCAGATGATTTCCGTTCGAAAGAGGAGGATATTGAGTTATTGAACAGGGTGGAAGGAGAAGCACGTTTTCTCCGGGCAGGTTACTACTTTTTATTGGTGAATATTTATGGTATGCCTTATTGCAAGGCTACTGCATCAAAAGATGCCGGAGTCCCTTTGAAAGTTACAGAGCATATAGAAGATAAATATTTTAACCGTAGCTCGGTAGAGGCGGTATATTTGCAAATTGTCGCAGACCTTCAAAGAGCTGCCGTTTGTTTGAAAGGGATCACCCCTTCTTCAACATTACGGGTAGGAGCAACTGCCGCTAATGCGTTGCTGTCTAGAGTGTATTTGTATATGGAAAACTATGAGGCTTGTATTGCGGCAGCCAATGAAGCCATGGCTGGGACTTACTCGGTGATGGATTTAAATAATTGGACAAGCGGGCAAAATGTGGTCTCTTGGACATCGCCCGAAACAATTTTTACTCAAGGGGGAAATTCTGTTATTTTGACATTCTTGAGTTATTCATCTGGTTGGAGTGGTTCTACTCCGATATCTCAAGCGCTTTCGTTTCAAGCGTCAGAGGATTTACTGCAATGTTATGCTGCAGGGGATTTGCGTAGAACTGCATTCTTTAAGAGTTCTTTACATGCAGCGATACCCGATAAATATAAGACTTGGATAGACTACAGTGATACGGATGAGGTCGGTATGGATTTTCTGATTCGTTTGCCTGAGGTAATTTTAAATAAGGCGGAGGCGTTGGCGATGTTAAATCGGGATGGGGAAGCGAAAACCGAGTTGGAAAAACTTCTTTCTAAACGATTTGCTGTTGCACCGTCGGTGACAGAAACGGGGGAGGCATTGATTGATTTTATCCGTGATGAACGCCGCCGGGAACTTTGTTTCGAGGGGCATCGCTGGTTTGATCTGCGCCGTTATGCTGTAAATAGCATTCGTCCTCTTCCGGAAAATTTCCGTATTCGTCATCAGAATAATGATTACGAGGCGAATTCAATGACTTGGTATGAAAACGGTTACTATGAATTAAATGCTTACACTCAGGATCATGCCGCTTGGATAGTGCCAATTCCAAATTATGCAATTGAATTTAATAGGGGAGAACTTCAGAATGAGATTCGTCCGAATAGAGAACTTATAAGAAATTGAGTATGAAAAAGAATAATTTCCTTTATATATTATTTTTGTCCTTCTTGTTCACGGCTTGTGATAAGGAAGATCATTTGACACCGTCGAATGTTGGTCGAGATTGGTTCACGATAGAGGATTCAAATGATCCGGTAGATCATGCGATTTATCAATTTTACACGGAGACAGGTATTCCCGTGTTTTATAATGATACGATTGGAGAAGAAACCCGTGTTGATCATTGGGGAAATTCTTATACACATTATGAAATCTTGCAATTTGGAAGTTCTTCTCTCGGGGGAACAGAAACACCAAATCCTTTCAGCTCTTATGAGTTGTGTCCGAAAGAGGACGTTGTCGACGGATTAGAATTTTTACGTGAGGAGATCGTGCCTGTTTTACCTGAGAGTATCAAGATTACTAGTTTCCTGTTGCTGAAATCTTTGACTCCTTATAATCCGGCAGTGGTGAGTAATGAAGCTTTTAAAGGGTTGAACACGGTACTTATTTCCCGTGTTTCCGAGTTAAAGAATATGAGTGATGCGGAACGCCTGAATATGAAGGGTACTGTTCTTAATGCCGTTCTTGCCACGCCTGTTTCCGGTTACACGGAAGAATTAACTGCGTTTTATCAGATGACCCGCAGTTGTTATACGGAGAATTTATATGGTTGTGCCGGTTGGTATTTTTACAATAGGTATGGATTCTCTGACCCGAGAGCCGTTGGCTTCTTGAAGGATCCGAATCCTTATGATTATGGTAATATGCCCACGGAAATTCAAGATGTGGGTATGTATATCAAGGCGATGTTTACTCACACGCCGGAAGAATTTGAAGCGTTGTACGGGACGTTTAGTGTCGTGATGACGAAATATGAAATTATGAAAACGGTATTGCGAGATATCGGGGTTTCTATATAGGCTATTAATTTATTTATAGAATATTACTACCCTATGGAAGAGTGTAAAACTCTCTTCCATAGAGGGACGTATCGCCTTATTGGCAGGAAATGGATGTTTTGTATTGTATAATTTAGAATGAACTGAAATGAAAAAATTGTTATTGATTTATGTCGGGATTTTTTGCTCTGTACTGGTTTTCGGACAGACAAATTTCCAGAAATTGACATTAGATGAGGCTTGTACGAAGGCAAAAGCGGAGAAAAAGCTGGTTTTCGTGGATCTTTACACCTCTTGGTGTGCCCCGTGTAAGATGATGGCAGACAAGGTGTTCCCGGATGTAAAACTAGGAGCGTTCATGAACGAACGTTTCGTGTGTGTGAAATATGACACGGGGGCCGATAAGGATGGTTCGGAATTGGCAAAGATGTTTAATGTTCAGGCCTATCCCACGTTTTTGATCTTGAACGTGGATAAGGGATTGGAAAACCAAATTGTTGGGGCAACCCTTGAACCGTTGGATTTCATGAACCAAGTCGAGGCGGCGCTGAAAGCTTCGCTTGCCAGTTTGGGCCAGCAATACGCGAACGGGAATAGAGACGTCTCGTTCCTTACCGATTATTTGAAAGCGTTGTTAACGGCCTCCATGAACGAGAAAGCTAAGGAAGTGTGTGTCTCTCTTTTCAAAGTATTGCCTGATACAGAAAAATCAAATCGGGAGTATTGGTTTATTTTTAAAGATCAGACTTTGTCTCCGATAGGTTCTCCGTTCATGGATTTCCTATTTTCCCATTTTGAGCAATTTACCCGGAGCATGGGAGAAGAAAAAGTGTTGAACCGGATCGCTGAAGCTTTTGAGATTAAATTACGTGATATTATTCGTGGACGTGAACCTATGGATGATTTGGATAAGGTTGCCAAACAGATGGCCCCGCATCATTTTAATTCACGAGAGCGAATGGATACGTATGTTGCTTTGGGGAAAGCTTTGCGTGAGGCCAGAAAGGATAATAGCGAAAAAGGGGTGGAGAAATTACTGGAATTATGCGAGAATGAATTTCCCAAGATTGACGGGGAACATCTGGTGTATTTTTATTTTCCCGTGACAATTTACATTGCCAATGTTGGGACGGAGGTGCAGTATAAACGGGTATGTAAGCTTCACGAGTACGTGTATGAACATACCGAGCATAATCCTTTGAGGATAGGCTTGGGAAATATGCTTTCTGGGACGAAGAAAAACAAATAAGATTAATTTTATAGAAAGAAGGAAATGAAAAAATTATTATCGGTGTTTGTGGGGCTATTGTGCTCCGTCGCTGTTTTTGCTCAAACAGATTTTCAAGAGTTGTCTTTAGAGGAAGCTTGCAAGAAGGCAAAAACGGAAAATAAACCTATATTCTTGGATTGTTACACCTCTTGGTGTGGCCCGTGTAAAATGATGGCAAATGAGGTCTTCACGCTGAAAGAGGCTGGTGATTATTTTAATAAGAATTTTGTCTGTGTGAAAACGGACATGGAAAAAGGAGGCGGACCGGCTATTGGTAAGCAATACGGGGTTGATGCGTATCCGACCTTTTTGGTTATCAATGCGGATGGTAAGTTAATGCATAAAGTGGTTGGAGCGATGCCTCTTGAAAAGTTAATAGAGAGTGTAGAGATTGGTTTAAAAGCCAGCAGTCTTGCTGAATACGAGGCGTTATACCAAGCAGGGAGGTTGGATTTGGCAGAGCAAATGGCGTACTGGAAATTGCTTTCTGTTTCAGGCGATGTTGTCAAGGCTCAAAGTGTAGGTGATAATCTTTGGGGAAAGCTTACGGAGAAAGATAAATTGAGTGCCGCTTATTGGCCTTTGTTACAATCAAGAGCAACCTCTTTGGAGAGTGAGGAACTGAAATTTGTTTGTGCCAACCGGGGGCATTTTGAAAAGGAGATAGGAAAAGAAGAGGTTGGAGATTTGATCTATAATTCTTTCATGTCGGAATTAAACTTGATGATCGTGTACCAATTGCCCGCAAAGAAGTATGATAAGATCCCGGGTATTCGAGATTTACTTGAGAATAACGATGTACCTCGTAAGGATGCACTTTTTAAAATGATAGACTTGGCGGAAGCCCGGAGAAAATATGATGCAACCGGCTTTATGAATGCTCTTGATACAAATTTGGAGGTATTGAATGATTCCGAAAAAAGTTGGGTATTTGAAGGTGCAAATCTGTTTATTTCGATGTTCAAAGATAAAGCACAACTGAAGAGATTGGGAGAAATCGCTATTCGTGAAAAAGAATTGATCAGAGACGAGGTTGCTAAAAACAAGGTTGCTAAAATAGCTTTTAATTTTAGACGTGCGGGAAATGATGGTGTGTACTGGGAGAATTTGAAGACATTAAGAGAGGTGCTGGCACAAGCTGAAGTGGAAGGCAAATATGTATTTTTGGATTGTCATAATAATGGGCAGACCACGAAGACAATCGATGATCAACTCTTTACGCGGAAAGAGGTGGAGGATTTACTGAATAAATTTTTTATAAATTACAGGGTGAATCTTGGGGAAGAAGAAGGGGCCAAGGTTATCAGAAGGTATGGTATAAATATTCCTAATGTAATGCTTGTACTTGATAAGGAAGGGAATGTTCGACACATGATATCTAATGTCATGGATGGTAATTTTATTGAACGAGTGAAAGAGACTTTCGATGATAATAAAGCTTTTGGTGTTCTTGAGGCTAGGTATGTTAGGGGAGATCGTTCTCCGGAGTTTATGGTCCAATATTTAACGGCATTGAGTAAGGTGACTAATAGTTCTAAGATGGCCCTTGTTGCCGTAGAGTTATTTGCCTCGTTAAATGACGAACAGAGAACCTCTCCTGAATTTTGGATGTTGTATAATCCTCAATTTTCTAGGATAAGTTCTGAAATGAAAAATTATTTATTTTCTCATCTTCAAGAATTCAGAGAGAAAATAGGTACAGAAAAGGTGGATCAAACTGTTGTCAATCAAATCTATTCTGATCTTTCCAGTGTTCTTTATACTCAGGAATCAAGATATACTGTTGATGATATTAATAATATCATACAATTTATTAAACGTCATGATATACAGGATTCGCAGCAATTGCTCTGTATTGCAAATATTACTAAGCTATTTAAGAGTAAGGTGCGTAGTGTTAAGGATTATAAGAAAGCATGCAAAGGGTTGAAACCGGAAAATATTCCGTTTGCTGATTTATACGCGAATATTCTTGCCGTGGAGCCGGAAAGAACGGATGAGTGGAACGCATGGGGAAAAGAGATTATAGCGTCTCTTACAGATCCCGGATATATACAATGGTATAAGCAATTTCTTCAACTCTAAAGAATGTGTGTAGTTGTATGTCAAGCGGATTTTATCGGGAGTTCTATAAAGAATTTTGTATTATAACATGATCACTACCTGATTACAACCAGAAGTAACATTCTCGTTAAACTATTAATATACTTTATGAACCTTATTATATATAAGGTTCATATAAGGTTCATATAAGGTTTCTATAAGGTATCTATAAGGTTCATGACGGTAGTGTTCAGGTAGTGATCATGTTATAATTATCTTTTCGGGATAGAATCGGCAATAACTTATGACTTATTATAGAATCAATTACGATTGATCCGGGTAAAAAATGGAATGTAAATATTTATTCTCATCCTAGAGAGCCTTTATAAAGGACAAACGGGATGGGAATAAATATTTATTTATTTTTTTCGAAAATATCTGTCACCCGTTTTTTCGGATCATGTGTTCTATTTATGAAAGACACATGGAAAAGATGAAAAAATGGAGTCAAATATATGAATGGTCCAAAAGAGTCAGGACTTATTTGGAGGAAGATTTTTCCTCTTCGTCTCTTGACGAGGAAGATATTATCGTTCGCCGTGTTACGGAACGATTGTCTGATCCGGATTATCTGCGGGGGAAAGGACAGGAACAAGGGCGTTTCGATGCGGAGACGGCTTTTAGGAAATTACGACGGAGAAATTCACGTCGGGTTATGATTCGAGTGGGAAGTGTTGCCGCTGTTTTGGTATTGATCGTGGGGATAGTTGTTTTATATAAGGGAAATTTTTCTCACGAGAAAAACGTGTCGGAATTGGCACAAGGGGTAATTCCAGCTCTTCTGCCGGGAACAAACAAGGCGATTTTGCATTTGGCGGATGGCCGGGAGCTCGTTTTGAATGATGCTTTACGGGCTAAAATTGAGACAAAAGAGGGCGTGGTGGAAGTGGATTCTATGGGGGTAGTTTATGGAATAAAAGTGGATTCCGTGGCAACGGAAAAGGTGCAGGAATATCACGTTATGACGATACCACGCGGGGGAGAATTTCATTTGACATTGGCCGATGGAACTCAGGTGTGGCTGAATTCAGAGACGGAATTACGTTTCCCGGTTCATTTTGCAGGGGGAGAGCGGAAAGTGTATTTGAAAGGGGAGGCATATTTTGATGTGACCGAGGATGCCGCTCGTCCTTTCGTGGTGGAGACTTCGATGGGTGATATCAAAGTGTTGGGGACAGCGTTTAACGTTTCGGTTTACGATGAACGGACAATGGCGGCGACGTTGGAAAAAGGGAGTATATGTTATTTGAAAGATTCCCGAAAGGGGGTGTTGATCAAACCGGGAGAACAGTTGGTTTGTACGGAAGGTTCCGATTTACCCGTGGTTCGAAAGGTGAATACCCGGTTGTACACGGCTTGGAAAGATAATCTTTTCTGTTTCGAGGAACAGTATTTGGATCAGATCATGTTGACGTTGGCCCGTTGGTACGATTTCCAAGTGAAATTTGAATCCGAGGAATTGAAAAAACTGGAGTTATCGGGAACATTGGATAAATATTCGGATATACAGCCTTTATTGCGGTTATTCGAATTGGGTACGGATGTGAAATTTGAAATTCAAAATAAAGTTATTTATGTGCGGAAAGTAAAATAAAAGGATTCGATTCGCCAGCGACCAAACTATAGAATCAAATCCTTTGTATTTAGAGTTTATAAACCCTTTAAACTGAAACAAAGTTATGAAAAAAAATCCACCTAACGTGTGGGTACGACCACATTGTGTCAAAAAAATGTTACAAGTCATGAAACTAGCTTTACTTTTTGTGGTGTTGTTTTTCACCTCAGCGAGTGCGTTTACCCAACGGGTGAGCCTTTCGGTGAAAGCGGAAACGACGTTGAACGAGGTGCTAAAACAAGTGAAGGATCAAACGGGTGTTCGAATTTTGTACGATGCCGGGAAGATGAAACGTGTATCATGTCGGGAGATGAAAATTGCCGATTTAGAGGTTGCGGAGGCATTGAGGCAAATTTTGAAAGATACCCGTTTTGAGTTTTTCGAGGAAGGTGGGGTGTTTATCGTGCGAGAGGCTTTGTCGCAACAGGCGAAAGTGATTCGCCTTGTGGGGATGGTGACGGACGAGAAGAAACAACCGTTACCGGGGGTGACTGTTCAGTTGAAAGGATTTTCAGTTGGAACAGCGACAAACGGGGCAGGGATGTACCAATTATCCATTCCGAATGCCCCGGAGAAGTTTTCTTTAGTTTTTTCTTTTGTCGGGATGGTTTCCCAAGAGATCGTTTACGCAGGGAAAGACACGATCGACGTGGTGATGAAGGAGGACGTGGAGACGTTGGACGACGTGGTTGTCACCGGTTACATGACCTTGGACAAGAGTAAGTACGTGGGAGCGATTAACAAGGTGTATGCGAGGGATATTATGATTCCGGGAGAGAGTACGATCGACCAGATGTTGCAGGGGGTAATCC
Organism: Butyricimonas sp. BSD2780061689_150309_C8; assembly: GCF_015560935.1. Taxonomy (NCBI): domain Bacteria; kingdom Pseudomonadati; phylum Bacteroidota; class Bacteroidia; order Bacteroidales; family Odoribacteraceae; genus Butyricimonas; species Butyricimonas sp. BSD2780061689_150309_C8. Next base: position 38,152 of record NZ_JADMSV010000029.1, on the reverse strand, counting down.
CGGGAATGGCAGTGCGGATAACTTCCGGTATGGTCGGATCGACTCCTAAGATCAGAATCCGGGGAACATCGACGTTGTTAGGTAGTCAGGACCCGGTGTGGGTGGTGGATGGGGTTATCCAGCGGGACCCGCTTCCGATCAGTGAGACGGATGCCTCTCTTTCCAGTGATTTGGATAATCTGCGGGATATTGCCGCTAATGCGATTTCTTGGTTGAATCCCTCGGATATAGAGTCGTTGACCGTGTTGAAGGATGCGTCGGCAACTGCCATCTACGGTTCGAAGGCGGCGAACGGCGTGATCGTGATCAACACGAAAAAGGCGCAGTCAGGGTCCGCATCCCTTTCCTATTCGGGAAGTTTTAGTATTGGTCAGCGTCCCCGTTACGGTTTGTACAATCAAATGAATTCTAGGGAATTGATGGATTTTTCCAGAGAAATGTACGAAGACCGTGTGCGCTACCCCAGTGCTATATTACCTATCGGGTATGCCGGGTTGGTTCAGAAGCTGACGAACAAGGAGATTACTCACGAACAGTTGGAAACGGAGTATAACAAGATGGCAAACAATAACACGGATTGGTTTGATCTTTTGTTCCGTAATTCTTTTAATCACAAGCATAATTTGAGCATTACCGGGGGATCGGAGAAGATTGCCAGTCGTGCTTCTATCGGTATTACCGAGGAGAAAGGCGAGGCCAAGGGAAATGAAGGGAAGACGTTTACCGGTAGCTCGAACACGGTGTTGCAGTTGATCCCGAATTTGAGGATTAGCTTGAACCTGAACGGTAGTTACCGGGAGATGTTCGGTTTTGCTTACGGTGTGAGCCCGTTTAGTTACGCGTATAACACGGCACGGACGATCCCGTTACGTAATGAGGATGGTACGTTGTACTATCACGAAAAATGGGGTGGTTCGAGTACGGCTATTTCTGGGAAAAGCTGGTACGGGTATAATATTTTGAATGAGATAAATAACACGGGGAACGAGAATCGGTCGAAGATGGTGTCTTCAAGTCTTGATGTTTCGTGGAAGATTTTGCCTTATTTGGAGTATCAAGGGTTGGTTTCTTACACGGTGAATTCGTCGGAGGTGAAGTCGTATGCCACGGAGTATTCCAATTATATTACCTCTCTTCGAGGTTACGAGGTGGGAGAGGTGACAGCGAATAGTAAGGAAGAGAAGATGACGCAGTTGCCTTTTGGTGGGTTGTTGGTGACGGAAAATGCCACGACGAACACGTGGTCGGTCCGGAATAGTTTGGTGTTTAATAAATTGTTTAAGGATGTGCATAGCGTGACGTTACAGGTGGGATTTGAAGTTTCTTCCAACACGGCGACCGGTTCGAGAAATACACGTTACGGTTATTTGCGTTACCGGGGAGAGGCTTTTGCGTCTGTCCCGACGACCTATACCACGGTGTATAATGCCGTGGCACAACAGAATCCTCTTTTGAATACCATGAGGACCGCATCGTCCGTGACGAACCGGGAGAATAATTATGTCAGTGAGTTTCTGACGGCGGTGTATTCTTTTGATAACCGGTATGTCGTGAATTTTAATGCCCGTTTGGATGCCTCCAATCGTTTCGGTCAGGATAAGAACGATCGTTTCGAACCGACTTGGTCTATCGGGGCGAAGTGGAGAGTGGGTAGCGAGTCGTTTGCCCGGAACTGGAATTGGATGGAATCTTTGGATATATCCGGGTCTTACGGTTACCAGGGGAATTCGGTGGAGGAGGTATCTCCTTATTTGATTGCGAGTGACGGGGGATTAAGTCAATTTTATAACCAGTACACGCTGAATATAAAGTATTTGCCTTATGAAAAGCTAGGATGGGAAAAAACGAAATCTTGGAATGCCAGCGTGGATCTTTCTTTTTTGAAGGGGCGGATGAACGTGGTGTTCAATGCTTACGGGAAAAAGAGTGACGTTATTGCTTCCCGGCAGGTTCCGGGAGAGAACGGGATGTTGAATTCCAGAATTTTCGGAACGGAAATGGATAACAAGGGGTACGAGGTGACGGTTAATTTTATTCCAGTTCGCACACAAGATTGGACTTGGTCATTCTCCGTGAACACGGGAAAAGTGACGAATGAGATTTCGGATAATGAACGAGTGAACAAGTTGGAAGATTTCTTGGACGGTTCGGCAGTCTTGAATGGAAAGTCTTATAATTCATTCTATTCTTTCCGGTATAAGGAGTTGAGCCAGGAGAATGGTGAACCTTTGTTCTATAACATGGATATTGAGAAAACGAATGATTTCACGGAGTTTTTGGTGCGTAGCGGGAATTTTGATTCCGATTTCACGGGAGGTTTCAACACGCAGGTAAGATATAAACGCTTGTCGTTTACCATGCAGTTCGCAATGCAGTTCGGCGGGCAGGATCGCTTGCCAGAGTTGTATACCGGCACGTTGAAAGGTGTTCCGGGGCCGCAGGAGAATGTTTCGCGCCAGTTGAAGAAACGTTGGCGGAAGGCGGGAGATCAGACGAATATCCCGGCAGTACCGAATTATAACAGCGCGAGTTCGTTTGGCTATGTTACGTTGCCGGTGTTGTCGGGCACGAGTTCGATGACTCCTTATGCCATGTACAGCCAGTCGGATTTGCGGGTGGCCGACACGGATTTGATCCGTTGCCGTCAAATATCGCTTACGTATAGCGTGGGTGAAAGCATTTTAAAAGCTCTTCACTTGAAGTACGCGAGTATCAGTTGGAGCATGAGTAACCCGTTTATGATTGCTTTTGATAAGGCATGGAAGGGGTTGGACCCGGAGACGAAGGATTGGCCTGCACGGCGGACAACGTCTCTTTCTTTGAACGTGACCTTTTAACGAGTGAAACCGATAAACGATATGAAAATGAAAGAAAGAATTTTATTGATGATATGCGCGTTGGGAATCCTGACAGCGTCTTGTTCCGATTTCTTGGACTCCAAGTCGCAGGATGAGGTGATACCTAAAACGACGAAAGATTTTCGTGAATTGTTGTTGGGATCGGGTTATCCTTCTCCCATTAATTCCCATCCCTTGGCCCTGACCGGATATATGGATGATGATGTTGACACGGATTTGAGAAATAGTATGGCCGGTAGCGATTTGGTTAAAGGAGTTTTTCCGGTTTTCACGTGGCAGAGTGATGCGGAAAGGTACGAGGGTTCGATAATGAGCCCGGAACTGGCGTCAACGCCCTATTATTTGATGTACGAGCGGATCAAGGGGTGTAATGCCGTGTTGGATTATATCGACGAGGCTATCGGGACTCAACAGGAGATCAATCATATAAAGGCGGAGGCTTTGTCGGTGAGAGCGTTGTTTTATTTTTGGTTGGTGAATCTTTATGGCGAGCCTTATACGGAGAACCCTCGGGCGGCAGGTGTTCCCTTGAAACTTTCTTCATCGGTGGAGGAGGTCAGCGTGTCCCGTGCAACGGTGGAACGAGTGTACGAGCGGATTTTGGACGATTTGACGAAAGCGTCCGATTTGTTCGGGGCGGAGAGTCGTGTGACCACGGATTTCAGGATTAACCGACCGACGGTGGAGATACTTCTTTCGCGGGTGTATCTTTACACGGGAAAATGGAAAGAGGCGGTTGAAGCGGCCACGGAAGCAATCCGGATGGGTGGAAAATTGGCTGATTTGACGGCGATTGAGAAGAATGGTGCTTTTGCTTGTGTCAGGTATTCTTCACCGGAGGTAACTTGGATGTATGGTGGAGAGGGGATGGGTTTTTATGTCGAGAATGGCTTGAATATGGCAAAGGAGTTGGAGGAAGGTTATGGTGCTAGCGACCGACGGATGGACCTTTATTATTCGCATGATGAAAACCGGGGGCATTATTATCTTCAAAAGACGGGGACTTCTGCATCGGGGGACCTTGGGGATGCTCCCAAACAGGCGATACGTCTTTCGGAGGCTTACTTGAACCGGGCGGAGGCTTACGTGTTGTGGGATAACAAGGTGACGGAGGCATTGAAGGATTTGAACGAGTTGCGTCGGAATCGTATCGAGGGGTATTCGGATGTATCGATCAGTGATCCCGTATTGTTGTTGGAGGAGATTCGCAAGGAACGTCGTTTGGAATTGGCTAGAGAGGGCCATCGTTGGTTGGATTTGCGTCGTTACGGAATGCCTTCCATTAAGCATACGTGGTTACCGGGAGAAGGGCTGACTTTGCAGACTTTCGTGTTGAAGTCGAAGGATCCTATGTACACGTTGCCGTTGCCAGAGGCTGTATTGGGAGTCAATCCGGCTTTGAGTCAGAATGCTTCGGCCAATACCCCGGAGCGTAAAGCAGAATGATGTATAGGAACGATTAAAAGAATTCATGATGAAAAAAAGATATATAATAGGAATGTTTATCGGGAGTGTCCTCTTTTGTTCGTGTGCCAAGGACTCGGCATTGGGACCGGATGTTTCGCTTGAGCGGGATTACGTGTTACCTCAAGGAAAATCCCCGCAGGCAGATGGTCGGATTGTGGATTTGTACGAGAAGTATGGTTCTTATTTCTTGTATGATTTTACCCTGTTGGATTTGAATTGGAATCAAGTGGCTAATTCGACTAGTTATAAGTTGGCATTGGGTGATCCGGCTTATGCGGGGGATATGCTGGATTTGTTGGATGAGGTGTGGTTGCAGTTTTACCCGGAAGAGTTCCTGAAAAAGAATTTGCCGTACCGGGTTTTTATGGCAGACACGATTTATCAGGTGTTGAGCTATATGGATCGCCCGATGGAATGCGTGAAAACGGGTGATAATTCGTTGGCTTTCGGTTATATGAACGCAGACACGAAGAAGAAGACGGCTGCCGAGAAGTTGGCGTTGAAGAACACGGTGCAAACGCTGTTTTTTGATTTGTTGCAGGTGCGGAAGGTCATATCAATTCCGGAGGAGTTTTACAAGATCAGTGATTATTCGACGAAAGCGAGTGCTGATCCGAATGACGATGATTACGCTCGTAAGCGGGGATTCGTGGCGAATCCTCAATACGGGAATGAATGGTGTACTTACGTTAATTGGCAGACAAAGACGTTGTTACAGTCGGATGATTTGACGTATTTTTTGGCAAGTATTCTTTGCCGGACGTCCACCCAGTGGGCCAGTGATTTAACTTACCCGTTGGTGAAGGAGAAGTACGATATTTTGGTAAGCCATTTCAAGAAGGAATATAATATTGATTTGGTGAAGATAGGTAACAAGACTTACTAGTATCAAGAGTTTATAAAGTCCATAAAGTTTGTAAAGTTTATCAAGTGACGGGAACCCTGTAAACGAGGTTTTGGGAGCTTGTAAACTTTATAAACGGGGGACGTGTTGTCTTTACATTAAGGGAATAGATGTTTGAATTATAAAATTATTGTATGGAAAAATCAGTTGTAAGAGTAGAAAATCTGTCTCATCGTTACAATGTGCAGTGGGCTATTCGGGATATTAATTTCGAGATAGATCAGCGAGGGGTTGTGGGATTGCTGGGATCGAACGGGGCCGGGAAGTCCACTACGATGAATATTATTTGCGGGGTGTTGAAACAAACGCAGGGAGAAGTTTACATTGACGGTATCAATTTCCGGGAGAATCCGGTGGAGGCTAAAAGGAATATCGGTTTTTTGCCCCAGAAGCCTCCTTTATATATGGATTTTACCGTGGACGAGTATCTCACGTATTGTGCGGATTTGCGAATGGTGGATAAGATGGATGTGAAAAAGGCGGTTGACGAGGCGAAGGCTCGGTGTGGGATTACTCATTTCAGTAGTCGCTTGGTTCGGAATTTATCGGGTGGGTATCAACAGCGTGTGGGAATCGCACAGGCGATCGTGCATAACCCGAAGTTTGTAGTACTGGACGAGCCGACGAATGGGCTGGACCCGAACCAGATCGTGGAGGTGCGGCATCTGATTAAAGAAATTGCCGAGGAGCGTTCCGTACTTTTGTCCACACATATTCTCTCGGAGGTACAGGCTACTTGTGAGGAAATTAAGATGATTGAACAGGGGCAGCTGGTCTTTTCGGGGACGTTGGATCAGTTTGATAATTATATACAGCCGAACACGATTATGGTGACGTTGGCAAATCCCCCCGCAGAGGGAAGTCTTGTCTGGGAGGGAGTGAGTAACGTGGAGAGGGTTACGGATCACCGGTTCCGTTTGCGTTATGACGGATGCCGGGAGACGGCGAGAAGGGTGGCGGAGCAGAGCGTGAATCGGGGCTGGGGATTGGAAGAGTTGGTGGTGGAGAAGAGCTCCATGGACGAGGTGTTTGCTAAATTATCCGGTAAGGCGAATGGTGAAGGGAAAAGATAAGATGTTGGTCAAAAGAAATTAAATATATTATGAGAAGAATATTGAAAATAGCGAAAGCAGAGTTGTTTACTTTGTTTTATTCCCCGGTGGCTTGGCTGATCCTTGTGGCCTTTACCGTTCAAGTCGGGTTGAAGTTCACTGGGTTGATGGCGGATTTCGTTTACCGGGAAGATATTGGGTTCGGGAATGGATTTTTGACGGCGAATTTGCTGGGGGGTATGTTCGGGATGTATAACACGGTGCAGCAGTATTTATACCTTTATATGCCTCTATTGACCATGGGGTTGATGAGCCGGGAATTTAGTAGCGGGTCGATCAAGTTGCTGTATTCTTCGCCGGTAACGTCGTCCCAGATTGTCATGGGTAAGTTCTTGGCGATGATGGCTTACGGGTTGGTATTGTTGGGAACGTTAATCCTGTATATCGGTTACGCGGCTTGCGTGGTGGATAACTTTGCTTTTGCCGAGGCGTTGTCCGGTTTGCTGGGGTTGTATTTGTTGTTGTGTGCTTATGCGGCGATCGGGCTTTTTGTTTCGTGTCTGACTTCCTATCAGGTGGTTGCGGCTATTGGGACGTTGATTATTCTGGCCGTGCTGAATTACATGAATCAGGTGTGGCAGGATATAGCGTTTGTCAGGGACATCACGTATTGGTTGTGTCTTTCCGGGCGTACGAACGAGATGATCAGCGGTTTGTTGTGTAGTGAAGATATTTTGTATTTCGTGATCGTGATTTCCATGTTCTTGTTGTTGAGTATTTTGAAATTGCAGTCCACGAGGCAGCGGGTTTCTTTTTCCATGGTTTGGGGAAAGTATCTTGGCGTGGTGGTGGTTGCGATGTTGTTGGGATTCGTGACGTCTCGTCCCGTGATGATGTGCTATTATGATGCGACGGAGACGAAACGGAATACCTTGACACCTAACAGTCAGGAGGTCATGAGCAAGTTGGAAGGAGGAATGACGATTACCACGTATGTCAATTTCTTGGATCGGGATTATTACATCGGGATGCCCAATATGGTAAATTCGGATTTGGAGAGGTTTAAGCAGTATTTGCGGTTTAAGCCGGAGATCAAGATGAAGTACGTGTATTATTACGATTCGGTTTCTAATAATCCTTGGCTGGACGTACGATTCCCGAATACGACGACAAAGGAGAAGGCGGAGCAGTTGGCGGATATGCGTGATTTGAATTTCAAGATGTTCATGGCGCCCGAAGAGTTGAAGAAGCAAGTGGATTTGTCGGACGAGGGGAATCGTTTTGTGCGAATCGTAGAACGGGAGAATGGGCAAAAGGCTTTCCTGCGTCTGTTTGATGATATGATGAAGTTCCCGAGTGAGGCGGAGATGGCCGTGACGTTTAAACGGTTTACCATGAAATTACCGAAAGTCGGGTTCTTGGCCGGACATGGGGAACGTTCGATTGATTCGGACCGGGCGAAGGATTATCTTTTCTTTTCGCAATTGAAGAATTTCCGTTATTCTTTGATTAATCAAGGGTTTGACGTGGAGAATGTCTCTCTTGCCGGAAGTTCGGATATCCCGGATGATATTGAGATCGTGGTGATTGCCGATCTGACAAAGCCTTTGGAGCCGGGGGAACAGGAAAAGTTAGACAGGTATATCGCCCGCGGAGGGAACTTGGTGATTGCCGGAGAGGTGGGCAAACAGGATGTTATGAATCCTCTCGTGGAGCAGTTCGGGGTTCGTTTCTTGCCGGGAGTTTTGGTACAGGTGAAACAGGATATTCAACCGGATTTGATGATCGTGAATGCCACGCCGGAGGCGGGAGAGATGTCTTATTTCTTTCAGGATATGTTGATCGGCCGGAATGCGAAGATCGTGATGAACGGGGCCGCGGGATTGGCCTACACGGAAGATCGGGGATTTAAGGTGACGGAGATTTTGCGGACAGATACGACCGGATGCTGGAACGAGATGGAGACGAGGGATTTCGTGAATGATAGCGTGATTCTTAATGCGGCGGCTGGAGAGGTGGAGGCGATGTACCCGGTGGCTCTGGCTCTTTCCCGGAAGGTGGGAGATCGTGAGCAAAGGATTATGATTCTTGGGGATGCGGATTGTATCAGTAATGAAGAGTTTTCTATCCGGAGGAATTTGCGGGTGATGACGGCCAATTATACTTTGGTTACAGGTACGTTCTATTGGCTCTCTGATGAAGAGGCGCCTATTGATGTCCGTCGCCCTATGGGAACGGATAATAAGATACACTTGAGCCGGAAAGCGATGCCTTATTTGAAGACAGCGTGTATGGGAATTGTACCCGCTATATTGCTGATTTGGGGCGTGGTATTGTGGATGAGGAGAAAGCGAAAATAAGTAGTACGGAATTGTCAAGATGTTGTGTGAACCCCCAAAAATTTGATAAGAGCTTTTGGGGGTGTTTTGTGTTTCTTTGAATTTATGATATATTTTTTGTTTTTTTTTGAATGAAAAATCATAGCTTTGTCATAAAGTAATGTGGGCAAACAATTATTAGAGATACATGGGTATGCAACCAGAAGAGTTTATAGACCAGATAAATAGAAAGCAGATGCCGGCTTTCCGTGAGTTGTTTGGTTCATTCTATCGCTATCTGGTATTATATGCTATGCGTTATGTGAGACAGCAGGAAGTGTCGGAAGATATTGTGCAGGAGGTTTTTATTGCTATTTGGGAGAGTGATAAAAAGTATAATTCATATCATGGATTCCGGGCATTTTTGTATGATTCGGTCAAAAATCGTTGCTTGAATTATTTAAAGCACCAAGAGGTTGAACGGCGGCATGCAGAGATTTTATTGCAGGAGCAGGATGAAGAGGACGAAGATTATCGGTTAATGCGTGAGGAGATGTACCGGGCGTTGCATCAGGCCGTGGATGAATTGCCGGAGCGTTGTCGTCAGGTGTTCAAATTGCATTTGCAGGGCAAGAAAAATGAGGAAATTGCTCAAATGCTGGAACTTTCTGTGGAAACAGTGAAAACACAGAAAAAGAAGGCGATGTATTTTTTGCGTGAGCGATTAGGTAGGTTGTATTATTTGTTAATGATTCTGAATATTATTGATTTATAGTATTTTGTGTATTTTGTCTGATTTTTTTTGAAAAAAAAGATGAATTAGGATACCCCGTTTTTGTATCATGGTTGTATATGATGCAAAAATTATCAGATGGAGAATCAATATCCCGATAGAATTGTTCACTTGCTGCAACTATACTTGCTTGGAGATATTACCAAGGAGGAACGGCAGGAATTAGAGGTATGGTGTGAAGAGAAAGTACGGAATAGGCAATTGTTTGAACAAATTTGCCAAGAGGATTTGTTTTCAAAAGAACGATTTGTTTATGAAAAGATAGATGATACAAAGGCATTACGTACTTTTGAAAAACACGTAAGAAAAGTTTCTGCGAGAGGTATTGGCCGTTGGTGGAAATATGCGGCCGTGTTGCTATTTCCTATTTTAGTTGTCGGATCGTGGAAATTGATATATGAAGTAGAGCAAGTTCCTGTTGTAACCACTTCTGTTTCACAGATTCAACCGGGATGTTCACGGGCAGTACTTGTCTTGGATGACGGACGGAAAGTGTTCTTGAAGGAAGAGGAAGAGAGGGTGATTTCGGAAGATAAGGGGATAACGGTTACAGGGGAAAAAGATCGTTTAGTATATACTTCTTCCGAGGGAAAAAATGTAGACGAGCTCCGTTTCAATGAACTTGAGGTTCCTCGTGGTGGGGAGTATAAAGTAAGATTAGCAGATGGAACATTGGTGTATTTGAATTCGGCTACTCGAATGAAATATCCTGTTAAATTTGATGAAAAAGAACGTAAAGTGTATTTGTCGGGAGAGGCTTATTTTGAGGTTACCAAAGATCCCAAACGTCCATTTTTTGTAGAAATGGAAGGTGTGGAGGTTCGGGTGTATGGGACTTCTTTTAACATTAATACTCATCAGAAGGGGAATATTCAAACCGTATTGGTCAAGGGAAGTATTGGGGTCAAGGTTTTGGCATCAGGAATGGAGAGCGTGATTACACCCGGGCAGATGGCCGAGTTTAAGCAAGGAAATGCAAAGGTTGATGTGAAGGAAGTAAATGTAGCTGTTTACACGGATTGGAAGGATGGCATTTTCCGTTTTGAAAATCAGAGGTTGGAAGATATTCTTACTGTTTTGTCAAATTGGTATGATGTGGATGTTTTTTATCAAACTGTTTCTGTGAAAGAGCTACATTTTTCGGGGTATATGGAACGGTATAAAGATGTCAGTGTGATTTTGGAAGCGATTACCTTATCAACAGGGGTAACGTTTTCTGTTCAAGGAAAGACGATTATTGTATCAAAATAAAAACGGAAAGTATTTGGCGTACTTCCCGTTTGTAATTAAGTACAACAAAAACTATTTGGCGTAGTTTCTTGTTGAGGTATTAATAACTTTAAGTACAAATGTATGAAAAAAAACCGATTGTGCCATTCTTTTTTTAAAAGACCATGGCGTAAAATTTTAGTAATTATGAAATTGTTTTTTTTACTCACTTGTTGCTTTACACTTTCGTTGTCAGCCAATAGTTTGGCTCAACAGGAACGTGTGAGCTTGAAAATGAAGAACGTGGGTGTGGAAAAGTTGTTCGATGAAGTTCAACGTCAGACGAAACTTTATTTCTTGTTTAATATAGAACAAGTAAAGCAATTGGGAAAGATTTCTTTGGACGTGAACAATGAAACCGTGGAATCGGTGTTGATGTCTGTTTTCAAGAATTCAGATTTGACGTACGTTTTTAACGGGAATATGATTGTCGTACGACCTAGGGATACTCAAGAGAATAAGGAAATAAAGAAGATCGTTATAACGGGAAAGGTTTCTGACGAGAAAAAACAGCCTCTTCCCGGGGTAACGGTGCAGATGAAGGGCGTTGCTATCGGAACGGCAACGGACCACGACGGGAAATACTCGTTGACGATCCCGAATGCCCCGAAAAAGTTCACGTTGGTGTATTCTTTCGTGGGTATGGTTACTCAAGAAGTTATTTACGCCGGAAAGGACACGATTAACGTGGTGATGAAGGAGGACGTGGCGACGTTGGAGGATGTGGTGGTGACCGGTTATATGAATATTCGTAATTCAAGTTTTACGGGTAACGCAGTAACCGTGAAGAAGGAGGATTTGTTGAAAGTTTCGAAAACGAATGTTATTAAGGCGTTACAAGCGTTTGACCCTTCTTTCCGTATTAAGGAAAACAATCGTTGGGGATCAGACCCTAATGCCTTACCCGAGGTGTATATCCGGGGAGAATCCGGTTTGGGAGTGAGACAATTGGATGCTGATGCATTGTCGAAATCAAATTTGAAGGACAACCCGAATCTACCGACTTTTATTATGGATGGTTTCGAGGTGAGTGTTTCCAAATTGTATGATATGGATCCGAACCGGATCGAATCGATTACCATTTTGAAAGACGCAACGGCAACCGCTTTGTACGGTTCGCGTGCGGCTAACGGGGTGGTAGTGATTACCACGGTCCCCCCCAAGGCCGGTAAATTGAATATTGATTACAGCTTCGTGGGGGATATTACTTTCCCGGACCTGTCGGATTATCATCTGTTGGATGCCAAGGGAAAATTGGAAACGGAGCGTTTGGCGGGATGTTATGATTTGGCCGTAGCTGATGACGGTTATACGGATCAGTATACTTTGGATAAAGAGTATAATGAAAAATTGGCAAATGTTACCAAAGGTGTGGATACCTATTGGTTGTCCAAGCCGTTGCAGACGGTGTTCAATCATACTCATAGTTTGTACGTGGACGGAGGTAACGAGAGCGTGCGTTTTGGCATTGAATTGCAATATGCCAATCAAGATGGTGTGATGAAGGGGTCGTTGCGTGATCGTATGGGAGCTGGCGTTTCCTTGTCATATAATTACAAAACATTTTTGGTGAAAAATACGGTGACTTATCAACGTGTGCGTACGAAGGAGTCTCCATTCGGTAATTTTGCCGATTTCGCGAAACAATTGCCATACGATACCTATAAAGATGAGAATGGAGTGTATCATCCGACGATGAAATATTGGGGACGAGGTTCTGAAAGTAATCGCGTGAATCCGATGTACGAACCGAGTTTGCATAATTTTGATAAAGGTGCTTCAGAGGAGTTTATTAATAATTTGTCCATTAATTGGAATATTATTGACGGGTTGTTGTTGAAAGGGCAATTGAGTTTGACGAAGACGATGAATCATTCGAAACGTTTTTATGACCCGTTGTCGAAACAACGAGCTAATTTAAATCAATTGACTTTAGATGATAAGAATAGTAGTAATAATTTGAGTTTAGGTACATTGTATTTGAATAATGACGATAGTTTTAGTTTGGATATGAATGCCACCTTGTCTTATAATAAGGCTTTGAACGGTCACATGATCAATGCGTTAGCCGGTGTTTCCGTGAAAGAAGATAAATCCAAGGCGAATAATGCTACCTATATCGGCTTCCCTTCCGGAACTTTATCATCTCCGCAATACGCTAAAGAGATGCTTCAAAAGACCGGTTTCAGTGAAAGTACGAAACGTTTGGTGGGATTCTTGCTTTCTGTGAACTATTCATATCAAGACATCTATCTTTTGGATGCTTCTGTTCGATTTGACGGTTCTTCTACCTTCGGATCGGATCAACGTTTTGCTCCTTTCTGGTCATTCGGATTGGGAGTTAATTTACACAAGTACGACTTCATCCAATCGTTGGGATTTGTCAATCAGTTGAAAGTGCGTGCTTCTTACGGGCAGATTGGTAAGGCGAATTTCCCCGCGTATGCGGCTCGCTCCACGTATGATATCGTGACCGATGAGTGGTATAAAACCGGTATCAGTACTCGTTTGAAAGCCTTGGGTAATAAGAATTTGACTTGGGAAACGACGAACACGTTCGATATCGGGGCGGAATTGTCATTGTTCAATGATTTGTTGTACGTGAAAGGGGCTTATTATGACAAACGCACGATCGATTTGGTGAATGATGTGACGGTACCGACTTCCACGGGATTTAGTTCTTATCGCGATAACGTGGGTGAAATTTCAAACAAGGGATATGAATTTGATGTACGCGTGGCTGCTTGCCAAACGAAAGATTGGTCTGTGATCTTTAACTTTAATTTGGCTCACAATAAAAATCGGATAGAGAAAATTTCTGAAAGCCTGCGTGCTTATAATGAACGAGTGCAAAAGATGTTTGAGGAAAATTTGATGTATAATGATCCGGATAGAGCTTTGCAAACTCAACCTTTCTTGCAATACGTGGAAGGAGGTTCGATGAATTCTATTTTTTGTGTCCGTTCGTTGGGTATTAATCCTGCCGATGGTCAAGAGGTATTCGTGAGTCGTAATGGACAATTGACAAAGGTATGGAATGCTTCCGATCAAGTTGCAGTGGGTACAACAGAACCCAAAGCTCAAGGTACTTTCGGTTTCAATGTAGCTTATAAACAATTCAGTTTGTACACGAGTTTTATGTACGAGGGTGGAGGACAGCGTTATAACCAGACTTTGGTAGACAAGGTGGAAAACGTGAATGTCTACACGGACAACGTGGATGAGCGTGTATTGACCAATCGATGGACGAAACCGGGGGATAAGGCTAAATATAAAAGTTTGGTGGTAGGACGAGATGGGGTAGAAGATACGAAACCGACTTCTCGTTTCGTGCAAGACTATAATATGTTGTCGTGGAATTCGTTTGAGTTGGGATATGATTTGCCTTCCGGTATTACAAGTAAGTTAAATTTAGGAATGTTGCGTTTTAGCTTTAGTATGAATGATATTTTGCATCTTTCCACGGTGAAACAAGAGAGAGGAACCAGTTATCCTTTCGCTCGTACCGTGACGTTCTCGATAAAAGCTTCATTATAATGAAAAAATTAGAGATATGAAAAAAGTAAATATATTAATCTTGTTGATAGGAGGAGTGTTATTATCAGCATGTACCAGTTGGTTGGATGTTACTCCGGAGGATACGGTCGAAGAGGAGGACTTGTTTAAGGAATCTACCGGATTTCACAATGCTTTAAATGGAGTGTATCAGCAAATGGCGAGCACTTCTTTGTATGGTCGGGAATTGACTTACGGGTTGCTTGATGCCATGGGACAGGTGTATCAGCTTTATGGCGAAAATTATCATTATGGTGCCGGAATTAAGAGTTATCACTACTATTACCAGGGAACCCGGTTTGCTTATGATGCCAATGACGATATAAAGCGTGCTATTGAAAGTATTTGGTCGAAGGGTTATAACACGATAGCCAATTGTAACAACATTATTCGTAATATTGATGCTTTAAAAACGGGAGATTTTCGTGGGGGAGAGGCAGAACGGCAAATGATCAAGGGAGAGGCTTTGGCGGCTCGAGCTTGGATGCATTTTGATTTATTACGTTTATTTGCCCCGGCATTGGTGGCTAACCCTGCCGGAATTTATATTCCTTACGTGACGGATTTCCCTTATTATGGAGGACAGAGTGCATTGAGCGTATTGGAGACATTGGAAAAAATAGAAGCCGATCTTTTGTTAGCGAAAGATATGATCATGGCTTATGATACTTTAAATGATGCTAATCGGCGAATATTAGGAGACCAGTATCGTTTTAGGATACATTCATTCGTTTCTAACACGGATGATGATTCTGATATTATTCCTTTGCCGTTCTATCAGTATCGCGGTTATCGGATTAACGCGATGGCGGTGACCGGTATGTTAGCTCGTTTGTACAGCTATTGGGGGGGAGAGAAGTTAGTGGAAGCGGCTAAAAATGCGCAGGAAGTGATAGATTTTGAATGGACAGATGGAAAGAAAGCTCTTTTTTATACGGAAAATGGTTGGGATAATCGCTTGGATTATGATCGGAAATGTTCGCAGGATTTAATTTTCTGTTTGTCATATCCTTTACTGCAAGAAGGTTATAATGAGTATGCCCTGTCAACAGGTAATGCTTGTTTGGCACTGGCGAAATATGATGAGGTTTGGAATTACGACCTTGCCGATGGCGGTGATTTCCGTTTAAAATTCATTAAAACGATAGATGATTGGTATACTGATCATATGCCCTTGAAGAATATTCGTCCGAATTCGGATAAAGACTTGGTTTCTGTCATTGAGGATATGGTCCCGATGATGCGTTTGAGTGAAATGCATTTTATCTTGGCCGAGTATTATGCTTCGATCGGTGATTTCGGGCAAGCAGCGAATTACTTGAAGGAAGTGCGTGTAGGAAGAAATTGTTTGGGAGATGTGGATTTGGGAATTGTTGACATGGAAACTTTTAAGGCTCGACTTTTAGGAGAGGTTAGACGTGAATTTTTCCAAGAGGGACAGACGTTCTTTTATTACAAGAAGTATGGAGAAAATTTAAGAAAAGGGATGATACCCGAATCTTTTGTTTTGCCGAAACCGGATAGTGAAAATATTAATTAAAGAGGAGGTGACTATGAAAAAACATATTATAGGAACATTGTTGTTGGGGGGATGGAGTCTGATGATGCTGACTCTACTGCAAAGTTGCGATAAACAGGAGGTATTTTCTTACGAGTCGGAGCATGCATTGTTTTTTGAGCGCTGGAAACAGGTGAGTTTGTCGGAGAGATATCGTTTGGATACGGTGAATTATTCCTTTTCTCACTATGTGGGGGTAGAGGATATAGAGCATCAGTTTAAAATAAATTTGATTGGTAATTTGTTGGAAGAAGATGCGGAATATAAAGTAATTGTGGTTGATTCGTTGACCACGGCCACGGAAAACCAATATACGATCAAGAATCCCATTTTCCGAAAAGGACGTTCTTCCGATTCGTTGTCTGTGGTAGTGCATAAAACTCCGGCATTGAAGGACAAATCAGTGCATCTGACCTTGCGTTTGGTGGAAAATGAAAACTTCGGATTAGGATATATGGGCTATACGGATGTACGTATTCGTTTTAATGATATGCCAACGCAACCGACTTGGTGGACGAAAGAGGTGGAATTGGCATTTCTAGGTCCCTATTCTTATGAAAAGTTGGAAACGATTGTCGCGGCGAACGAAGGATTTACAACATTTGAAGGTTTGTCGCTTACTGAAAAACGTAAAATAGCTTTGAATACCAAGGAGTATATTAGTGAGCATGGAATCACGGAAAAGAACGGTGATCCCATGGAGATTCCTGTCTATTAACGTGTAATTTGATTAATTATGAAAAATATATATTGTATTTTATTGTTTACAGCTTTCATCCTGAATGCGTGTTATGATGATAAAGGAAATTACAATTATAAGGATATCAACGAAATCGAGATATCGTTTGAAGATAATGCTTCTTATACAAAAACATTTGGAGAAGTATTGGAGTTGACCCCGATTTTGAATTTTGATTTGAGTCAAGAAGGTGATCGATACACTTACTTGTGGAAGTTGAATGATGAAACAAGGGAGGGGTGGGATCAGCCAACGTTAAAATGGGAAATTGATGAGGTCGTAGACCGTGGAAAAATTTCTTTGGAAATAACAGACCATAAATATGGAGTTTCTTATTTGGGATATGCAACTTTGTCTGTGGTCGGAATTTATGAAAATGCTCGCTCTTGGATGATTTTGTCGGAAGTAGGAGGAAAATCGCAATTGTCTTACTTTAATATGTTGGAGTATGATTCTGAGGTTGATACCATTATTTCATCAAGAATTACTTTGGATGTTTATGGGATGAGTAATGATGGAGCTGAATTAGGATCAGGGCCGATCGCCTTGCAAGAGCATTTTAGAGAAGGTGTTGATTGGAATGAAAATATTGTTGGCAATGTTTGTGTTTTTCAAGAGAGTGGTGCGGTGGATCTAAGTGGCGTGGATTTTACAAAGGAAATTGATATGGCTGAGGCTTTTGACGGAGGTACATATCCGGCAGGAGTTATTCTTGGACCCGGGACTTTCATGGATTGGGTAGATATTGTGACAGATCAAGAAGGACGATTGTATTCCCGATTAAAATCGGTGAGTACCGTCTATAATACGGACTATTTTTTGCATACACCATTATCTTGTACGGGGGAAACGGAGCCATTGAGAAATTGCACGGTGATTCCCGGATATTACAGATCGAATCGTACGGGGTATAACTTCGTCTATGATGGAGAGAATAAGCGATTGCTTTATGTGACGAATGGAGGAACTAATTGGGAATCCGATTTACAAGGAGCCGGTAGAGTGACTGCCTTACCGGCTTGTGGAGAGAATGATGATATCGATAAAATCATTCCTTTGAACGATATGAAAGGGTATGAATTGCTGAAAGCAACTATGTTTGGATTTGGATACCCGAATTATGGTGTCGCTTTGTTATTAAAAGAGGAGGCAACGGGAAAAATATTTTTGCAACGTGTTAAAATTACGGGAAGTAATGCTAAGCCTAGAATTTTGGAAATTTTTAAAGATGAGGTGATAGGTCTGCCTGGAATTCCAACGGTTTCCGCATTACCATTAAATGGACCGGAGTATATGTTTTTTGCTGTTGATAAGAATGTTTATTGCTTGGATTTGAATAATATAACGAAACCGGTAACCCTTTATAAGAGTTTTGATGCCAATGTTGTGGCCATGAATGCCGAATCGGAAACATACTCGTGTGCTCACATGGCGGTCGGGTTGGAAAATGGAGAGTTTTATATATTAATGATTTACGGTGCTAAGAATCTTAGTGAAGAGGAAAAAGTGATCTATCCGAAACATGGGGCGGCTTATCCTGCAGAGGAACGCATGGGACGAATCGTGGATATTAAATATAAACAGTTGGATCATTGGAACTATTGATCGTTTCTAAATGACTGGTTTGACGTTTTTTGCAAACCTTGCAGGCATACCGAATGCCTGCAAGGAATAGTAATCCGTGTGTTGAAACTGTCGTTTGGACGAGAATCGAGAGTAAGTGAATCACAAATGAAAAATTATATGGGAAGTTCGATTGTATCAGTAAAAAATCTGTCACATCGCTACAGTGTGCAGTGGGCGATAAAAGATATTAGTTTTGATATTACTAAGAAAGGGGTCATGGGCTTGCTGGGATCTAATGGAGCCGGTAAGTCAACCACGATGAATATTATTTGCGGGGTATTGAATCAGACGGAGGGGGAAGTGTTTATTAATGGCATCAATTTGCGAGAGAATCCGGTGGAGGCGAAGCGGTACATCGGATTCTTACCTCAGCAACCGCCCTTGTACACGGATTTGACCGTGGAGGAGTATTTGCGGAATGCCGCACATTTGCGGTTGATGGAAAAGTCAGAAGTAAATAAAGCCGTGGACGTGGCTTTGGCACGTTGTTCTATTTCTCATTTTCGGAATCGGTTGATTAAAAATTTATCTGGGGGGTACCAACAACGGGTCGGGATTGCACAGGCTATCGTGCATAACCCTAGTTTCGTGGTGTTGGATGAACCGACGAATGGTTTGGATCCCAATCAGATTGTGGATATTCGGAATTTGATTCGAGAGATTGCGGAGGAACATTCCGTGTTGTTGTCCACTCATATTTTGTCGGAAGTACAGGCGATCTGTAATGACATCAAGATGATTGATAACGGGCATTTGGTGTTCTCCGGTTCGATGGAAGATTTTGATAATTATATAGCTCCGGATAGTTTTATTATCGAGTTGAATAATAGTCCGGGTAAGGAGGTGCTTGCCGGGTTGACTTCTAATAAGGGGATCGAGGAGTTGTCCGAAAATCGTTTTAGAATATTCTTCAGCGGGGATAATAGTATCACGGAGCAATATATAGAAAGAAGTGTGACAGAGAATTGGGATTTGAAAGAACTTTTGGTTGAGAGATGTAGTTTGGATCGGATTTTCGCACAATTATCCGGTAAAATAAAAGAATAGTGTGGATATGAGACTAAATAAGAATATAAGACAAACATTGAGAATAGCTAAAATAGAACTTAGTTCTATGTTTTATTCTCCAGTAGCATGGTTGATTTTGGTTATTTTTGCCTTGTTGATCGGATATGATTATGCAAATGTTTTTGATGGTCAACTACATTCGCAGTCTTTAGGTAATAATTTGTGGAATGTGTCGTCGGCGATTTATAATAGTTGGATGACGGGAATTTTGAAACCGATATTGAGGAATCTTTACTTGTACATTCCTTTGATCACGATGGGACTGATGAGTCGGGAATATCAATCGGGATCTGTAAAGTTGTTGTATTCTTCGCCGATCAAGAATTCTTCGATTATACTCGGCAAGTAT
The DNA here is from genome assembly GCF_015560935.1 of Butyricimonas sp. BSD2780061689_150309_C8. Classification (NCBI taxonomy): domain Bacteria; kingdom Pseudomonadati; phylum Bacteroidota; class Bacteroidia; order Bacteroidales; family Odoribacteraceae; genus Butyricimonas; species Butyricimonas sp. BSD2780061689_150309_C8. Next base: position 18,596 of record NZ_JADMSV010000029.1, on the reverse strand, counting down.
CTCGCCATGATGTGTTACGGTGCGGCTTTAATGTCTATTATCGGGTTGAATGTGCTTTTTTCTTGGTTGACCGTGGAGAACTTCCAAATATCCATGTTGCTGGTAGGAATGTTGGGTATTTATTTGTTGATATTGGCTTATTCCGCAATAGGTCTGTTCATGTCGACGCTTACGGCTTATCAAGTCGTTGCTGCCATCGGAACGCTGGCCGTTTTGGCGGTATTGAATTTTATTGGGGATGTCGGTCAGGGGATTGACTTTGTACGGGATATTACTTTCTGGTTATCTATTTACGGACGTTCGACTTCTTTTATTGATGGGTTATTGCCTAGCGCAGATGTCATGTATTTCTTGATTGTCATTGGTTTGTTCCTAGCTCTTTCAATTTTTAAGTTAAACACGGAGAAGAAAATCATGTCTATGCGGACGAAGGTGTTGAAATATAGCATGATTGTTGTGTCTGCTTTATTATTGGGGTATTTGACCTCTCTTCCACAGATGAAGTTGTATTATGACGGAACTTACACGAAGACGAATACTTTAGCCCCGGAGAGTCAGAAGGTGATTCAGAATTTGAAGGGACCGCTCACGATAACGACGTATGTGAATATTTTGGCCCCGGATTATTTTTCTGGCCTGCCTTTTAACCGGAATTATGATCTGGCACGTTTCGAACGTTATATGCGTTTCAAGCCGGAGATTAAGATGAAATACGTGTATTACTATCATAATGCGAATAATGCGGAACTGGATGCTCGTTATCCGGATTTGAATGACGAGGAGAGAGCTAGAGCTCTTTGTGATATTAGTCACTTAAATTTTAAGATGTTTAAATCTCCGGAAGAGATTGATAAGATGATTGATCTGAGCGGAGAAGGGTATCAATTTGTCCGGATTGTAGAGCAAGAAAATGGGCGTAAGGAGGTTTTACGATTGTTTAATGACAATGAACGTCACCCAAGAGAGGGCGAGATTACGGCGACATTGAAACGTTTTGTAGCGAAGGCTCCCATGGTGGCATTTTCTACGGGATATGGATCACGTAGTATTAATAATTACGGAGGACGGGGTTATTATTTGTTTGCCCGAGATTTGTGGTTCCGACATTCGTTGTTGAATCAAGGGTTCGATACACGAGAAATTAATTTGGACGAGGAGAAACTGACGGATGATATTTCCGTGCTTGTGATTTCAGATTTGAAGGAGGCTCTTTCGGAGAAGGCCTTGGCAAATGTGAAAGATTTTGTGGATCACGGTGGTAATATGGTTATTTTAGGAGAGTATGAGAGAAGTGAGAATATGAATTCTTTGGGTGCTTTGTTCGGTGTTCATTTCTCAGATGGGGTTTTGGCTCATCCGAATAAGTTGGGATCTCCCGTGGTCCTGTGCGCATCGTACACGGATGAGGCTGTCGAAAAACATTCGGCTTTTAATCGTATGCAAGCTTGGGGATACGGTGTGTCTGTACCTACTGCTGTTGCGTTGGACTATTCGCAAGTAAAGGATTTTGAGGTGTATCCCGTGTTGGTGACCGGTGATAGTGCCTGGATCGAGCATGAAACGAAAGATATGGTTGACGGAGAGTTTGTTTGTAATCCTGCTGCGGGAGAGGAAGAAGGAAACTATGCAGTCTTGATTAATTTAAGTCGTAAGATCGGTGATAAAGAGCAGCGAATTATTATTTCCGGTGATAGTGATTTTATCACGAATGAAGAGTTTGGACTTACACGTCCGGGAATGGAAGTGAATAATTTTGAAGTTATTACGGGTTCATTCCGTTGGCTCTCGTATGATGCTTATCCTATTTATACTGATCGGATCGGGGCCATAGATAACGGGATCAATTTGTCCGGAGGTTGGCGAGTTTGGATCAAGTTGTTCTTTATGATTCTTTTCCCGGCATTTCTTGTAGGGACGGGAGTCATGATTATATATCGCAGACAACGTAAATAGGGTGATTTGGTATGTTGTTACATTAAAATTTAAAAGTATGTCAAATAAAATAGTGGAAGTTCGGCATCTGTCTCATAGATATAGTGTGGATTGGGCTATTCGTGATATAAATTTCGAGATAAAGGAGAAAGGCGTGTTCGGTTTACTTGGTTCGAATGGGGCCGGTAAGTCTACGACGATGAATATTATCTGTAACGTGTTGACCCAGACGGAAGGAGATGTCTTTATTAATGGAATAAACTTGCGGAAGAATCCAATAGAGGCAAAGAAGTATATCGGTTTTTTACCCCAGAAGGCCCCTCTTCACACGGAGATGACGGTAGACGAGTATTTATATCATTGTGCAGATATTCGGTTGATGCCTAAGAAGGAGATCCCTGCGGCTATTGATCGTGCAAAAGAGAAGTGTGGAATCACGCATTTCAGTAAGCGTCAGATATGTAATCTTTCCGGGGGATACCAACAACGGGTGGGTATAGCACAGGCTATTATACATGATCCTTTATTTGTTATTCTTGATGAACCGACGAATGGACTTGACCCGAATCAGATTACAGAGGTCCGGCATTTGATCAAGGGTATTGCAGAAGATAGAGCCGTGTTGATTTCCACTCATATTTTGCCGGAGGTGCAGGCTGTTTGTGATTATATCATGATGATCGAGCATGGACAGAAAGTTTTCGAGGGAACGATAAACGCTTTTAATACCTATATGTCACCGAGTGCCTTGATGACAATTATGCACAATGCACCGACGACGGAGGAATTGTTGAAGATTGAGGGTATTGTTCGGGTGGAACGGTTGACGAAAACCCGTATCCGGTTGCATTTTAAAGGGGATAATGCCATTGTGGGACGTGTGGTGAAACAAGCTGTTGAGAATCAGTGGCACTTGAGGGAAATCTCTTTGGAGAAGGAATCCTTGGATAAGGTATTTGCAAAACTGTCTGGCAAAGAGGTGTGACGGGAGTTGATATGATTATGCGTTATTTAAAAAGATTACAAGAATGAGAACAATTATACGGATTACAAAATCAGAACTTCGGGTGCTGTTTTTCTCTCCTATTGCATGGCTTATACTGATCGTTTTTAGTTTTCAAGTGGGTATGGCTTATTGTGATGTACTTGCACAGCAACTTCAATCTATGGAATTAGGTTACCGGACACCTGCGGTTACATCTTCTTTGTTTGCCGGTTACACGGGAATATTTTCAGGGTTATTGGATAATTTATATCTTTACATTCCTTTGTTTACCATGGGATTGATGAGCCGGGAATTGAGTAGTGGATCTATTAAATTACTCTATTCGTCACCCGTGTCCAATCTTCAAATTATATTGGGTAAATATTTAGCAGTTGTCGTTTACGCTTTGTTGCTGTGTGCGATACTGCTGGGGCCGGTGATAAGTACCTGTTTTTCGATTAAGGCTCCGGATGTACCCATGATGTTTACGGGTATTTTAGGGGTGTTTTTGACGATATTGGCGTATGGTGCTATCGGCTTGTTCATGTCTACCATAACGAAATATCAGGTGGTGGCTGTTGTCGGAACACTGGCAATTCTCGCAATATTGAATTTTATCGGGGGTGTCGGACAGGAGTACGATTTCGTGCGCGATATTACTTATTGGCTTTCTATCTCGGGGAGGGCAAAGGTGTTTACCAATGGAATGATTAGTACGAAAGATTCGCTCTATTTTGTTTTGGTGATTTTTATGTTCTTGGGACTTTCCGTGATTAAACTTCAAGGTGAACGGTTGAGGTTGTCTAAATGGAATACATCATTGAAATATGGTATAGTGTTGTTGATCGTGTTGTCATTGGGTTATATCTCGTCATTACCGGGCTTTATTGCCTACTATGATTCCACGGCAACTAAGGCGAACACGCTTACAGAAGAGAGCCAGGAGATTCTTAAAAAGTTGAAGGGTGATTTGAAGATTACGACTTACGTTAATTATTTGGATGAGACCTATGATCGGGGGGCTCCGCGGAATAGGATTTATGATCTTGCAGAGTTTGAACAGTACCTGCGTTTCAAACCAGAGATAGAACTTGAATACGTCTATTATTATGGTAAAGGTTATCTTCCTTACGCCAAAGCTGCCTATGATACGATGACATTGGAACAGGTCGTGGAGGATAAATGTAAATATTCAGGACGAGATCCTAAGAGTTTCTTGTCGTTGGACGAGGTTTTAAAGATGGATGATATATCCGGAGAGAATGGTCGTTTTGTTCGAGTGATAACAGCTGCTAATGGGAAAAAGGCTTTCTTGCGTATTTACAAGGATAATCATGTTTATCCATACGAGTCGCAGATTTCTACGGCGTTGAAAACGTTGCTTCAAGAGGCTCCGATGGTGGGTTTCGTTACCGGGCACAAGGAAAGGAGTGGGATGGATATGGGAGAGAAAGGGTATGGAACTTTTGCCTCCAATAAAACTTTCCGTTATTCGTTAGAGAATAGTGGATACGGTGTTCGAGAAATATCCTTGGAGCATCCTGTGGCAGAAGATATTAATATTATCGTGCTGGCTGACATGAGAAGTGATTTCACGGAGGAAGAATTCCGGAATTTTGATGCCTATCTGGAGCGTGGAGGAAACTTGTTTATCTTGGGTGAACCCAAGCGTCAGCAGTTTATGAATCCGGTGATCGAGAGATTGGGGTTACGTTTCGCTGATGGAATTATTGTGTCACCTTCAGAGGTGAACTTGGATGATCTTGTTGCGGCAAATATAAAAGAGGGTGCTGCAAAAGTATCTGAGAATTATATACGGTATTTTAGAAGTGGGTATTCGATCATGACTCCTTCTGCTTGTGCGGTAGAAGTTATCGATTCGGCTAAGGGATTTGAAATCACAGAGGTGTTAGCTAGTGCCGGTAAGGGTTCGTGGGTTGAAAAAGAAACAACGGATTTTATTAATGAAAAATCAGTGTTGAATCCGGCTGTGGGAGAAGTGGAGAAATCTAACTCTATTATGTTGTATTTGACTCGTCCCGTGAATAATAAAGAGCAACGTATCTTTGTTATAGGAGATGCGGATTGTATCAGTACGTTGGAATTGTCTCAGAATAGACCTGGGTTTAGAAGTTCGAATTTTACGTTGATCACGGAGACTTTCCGTAATTTGTCTTATGGCGAGTTTCCTGTAGAGGCAAGTCGGGTGAACCCTCCGGATGATCGGGTATTAGTTACACGGAACGTGATATTTGGCATCAGGGTGGTGTTGATGTGGATTATTCCGCTGTTATTTGTGACCGGTTGTATAACATTACTGATTAGGAGAAAGAGAAGGTAGTTTTATATTTATTAGTAAGTGTGCTTTTTGAAAAATGGTCTGTTGATTTTTCGACAGACCATTTTCTATTATTCGTAATTTATTTTACATCTAAAATTAAGATCTCGTGTGATGAATTAAGAAAACTTTTGTTGATGAATGATCTCGTTTTAACATTTGGAAAAAATGTTTTTGGGAAAAATTAAGTGGAAATGTTAAAAATGAAAGTGTCAAGTTTGGGTTAAAAAGATGAAGAATTAACAAAGAATTAATGTAGATTCATTTTGAATAACAAAATGAGAACTATAATTTTGTTGATGGAAATAGTGCGTGATCTTCAGAGATCAAAAATTAAATGATTAAAACAATTAGAGATGAAAAAATTAGGATTGATTATTGTTAGTTGTATCTTCTCGCTGTTATCGGTGCATACAACGTATGCGCAGGAACAGGATAAGTTGTTACAACTATTGAAACAAGAGTTGGCAGCTGATATGCAAGAGCTGCAGAAACAGGAGAATCCTCCCTATCACATGAACTTTAGGGTGATGGATGATCGAACGGTGAATATTTCGAGTTCTTTCGGGGCCACGATGATGTCAGTGGAACAACATTCTCGTTCAATGGTTCCACAAATTCGGGTGGGAGATACTATTTTAGATAATTTTAAATATAATGCAATGGGTGCCCCGGCAGATCAACGTGGTAATGTACGGGTGGCTTATTTGGGATTGGATGATGAAAAAGGTGCTGATGCAACTCGTCAGGCAATCTGGGCTGAAGTAATGAAACGTTATGATTTTGCCGTGGAGGCTTACCAGAGAGCGAAAACTCAAAGTCAGGTGAGTGTTGCTGATGAGGATAAAGCTCCTTCATTCTCTGCTGCTCCGGTGGAGAAATATTACGAGGCACCTCTTCCTGCTGAGAAGTTGACGGTTGACCAAGCTGCTTGGGAAAAGCGTTTGAATGAAGTTTCTGCGGTGTTTAAAGCATATCCGTTATTACAATCGGGTGATGTTAGTTTGACGTTCCGAGTGCTTCGGAATTATTTTGTAAATACGGAAGGAACTGAAGTTGTGCAGAATAGAACGTATGCACGAATCATGATCAGTGCTTCCATGAAGGCAGAAGACGGTATGGAGTTACCGTTGAATATGTCATACTTTGCATACGATCCGAAGGACCTTCCGTCTAATGACCGGATGATTGCTGACGCTAAGGATATGGTAAAAAGATTGACCGTGTTGCGTGATGCTCCGGTTGTTGATCCTTACACGGGACCCGCTATTTTGTCCGGTCCGGCTAGTGGGGTGTTCTTCCACGAGATTTTCGGTCATCGTATTGAAGGTCACCGTTTGAAAGGTGGTGGTGAAACTTTTAAGAAGAAAGTAGGAGAGTTGGTTTTGCCTGCAGACTTCCAAGTATATTGCGATCCGACTTTACGTAGTTACGCTGGGGAAGAGTTGAATGGTTTTTATTTGTATGATGATCAGGGAGTGAAAGCTCGCCGGGTTGATGTCGTGAAAGACGGTATTTTGAGAGAGTTCTTGATGAGCCGTGTGCCGCTGGATGGATTCCCGCATAGTAATGGGCATGGACGTACTGCCGGAGGTGGTGATCCTGTATCCCGTCAATCTAATTTGGTGGTGGAGACAACAGCACCTCACACGGAGGCTGAATTGCGTTCCATGTTGATTGAAGAGGCTAAAAAACAAGGAAAAGAATACGGGTACTATTTTAAAGAAGTAACCAGTGGTTTCACGTTGACCGGGGAAGGTGGTAGTTTGAATTCATTTAACGTGACTCCCTTGGAAGTGTATCGAATCTATGTAGACGGACGTCCGGACGAGTTGGTTCGCGGGGTGGATTTGATTGGAACCCCGTTATCCATGTTCTCTAATATTGTATGTGGAGGTGATGCTCCCAGCGTGTTCACGGGAGAGTGTGGTGCGGAATCCGGTTGGGTGCCTGTAACGGCTAGTTCCCCAATGATTCTGGTAAATAAGATCGAGACTCAACGTAGACAGAAGTCAAGAGATTTACCCCCGATCTTACCGGCTCCGCAGAACAAATGAAATGGAGAATTGAAAACTGAAAATGAATAGATCGAAATCATTGAGACTTGGAGTTCTTCGGTCGTAAATTTTAAATCTAGAATGAAAATGAAATATATATTATCGATTATATTGTTTTTCCTGTTGGCAGGGGCATTATCCGCACAGAATGAGCAGGATCAGGTGATCTTTAAGGCTATGCAGGATGAGATGCAACGTAGTAAGGAGCAATTGATGTTGCCGGGTATGCAGAAACCATATTACTTGTCTTACACTTTGGGGCGTACACACCAGTTTGAGGTCGTGGGTGCGTTAGGTGGTGTTACTAATTTTTACGAGTCCCCTTGGAGTGCCGTTGGTGGGGTGCAGATGTTTTTGGGAGATTACGATCATAATAATGATATTAATTATGTATGTGCTTCTGTTCAGGCCGGGATGCCGGAACAGGCTGATTATGATGTAATCCGGAGAAATTTCTGGCTAGGATCAGATGCCATGTATAAATGGTCATTGCAGGCAGGAGCGATGAAGGACGCTTATTTGAAGGCGAACCCGAAGACTGCCGAAGAAGCTGCCGTGAAGGATCAACAGAAGGTGGATGCTGTTACTCGAATCGAGGAACCGAAAAATGCTTACACGATTGATAGAGTAAAATTAGAGAATATTGTAGAAGAATTATCTGCTATTTTCAAGGACTATAAGGATATTTATGATTCATCCGTGGCTATTACCGGTCAGGAAATGGAAGTGTACAAGTCTACCACGGATGGGGTCGTGTTGAAAGAACCGTTGCGTTATGCAAGCTTGGTTGCCTCTGCTTACGTGATGACGGAAGATGGCGTTCGGATTGATGATGCATATTCCGTGCTTGTTGCTCGTCCGGATGATTTGCCTTCTTTGGATGAATTAAAGAAAGGGGTTAAGGCTTTTGCCGATAACTTGATCAAGTTGAAGAATGCGCCTGCAATTACAGAATATTATGCAGGTCCGGTGTTGCTTGAGGATGGTGCTTGTTCATCTGTTTTTATAAGTAACTTCTTGAAACGCGGAGCTCTCTTCGCTTATCGTAAACCCGATACTGACCGGGCTCAACCGGTGAAAACATTGGATGCTCGTTTGGGAATGAAAATTGTGGACAATCGAGTGTCAATCAAGAATTATAGCTCTTTGGATAAGTATAATGGAGTCCCTTTGTTAGGGGCTTATAATATTGATGCTGAAGGTATCGTGCCTGCCAAAGAGATGACTTTGGTTGAAAATGGTATTTTCAAAAGTATGTTGAATGGGTGTACCCCGACTTTGTACGCTCCCCAATCAACGGGTAGTTCTCGTTTCTTGTTGTCCAGTAGAAATGGAATGTTTTCCACGGCTCCGGGTACCATTCATATTGAAGTGGAGAAAGGAACGAAACCGGAAAAGATGAAGAGCGCATTGATTAAAGCTGCTAAAGAAGAAGGTTTGAAATATGCTTATATCGTGCGGAGTTTAGCGGGTAAAGCTTCTCGTATCTATCGGGTAGATTTGGATGGTAAGGAAACTCAAGTCCGTTTCGGTGATGTGAGTGGATTGACATTGATAAACCTGAAACGTATGTTGAATATTTCCAGCAAGGAAAATGTAAGTAACTACATTTTAAATGGTCAATTATTGTCTTCTTTAATTTATCCGTCTTCAATCTTGGTTGAGAACATCGAGATTAATAAATCAGACGTGAAGAAAGACAAAGAGCAAGTATTGACTTTCCCGTTGCAACGGTAAGATTATTTTTAGATATTAGAACACAGGGGCCCTTGATTCAGAGATGGATCAAGGGTTTTTCTTTATTTCGTCTATTTTAGAGAATACATTTTAGTTTGTTTGGAATAAATTTGTATTTTTGCCCTAGGCGTGTTGTTACTAAGAGATGGCGGAACTAAGGAATATAGCGGATAAAAGAGTTGGATTCGAACAAATTTACAGAGACTATTCGAAACCCATGTTTTTGTATGCTCTTAGTTTCCTAACTTCAGAAGAGGAGGCGGAAGATGTGATACAGGAAGTTTTTGTTAATTTTTGGAAAGATGAAACTTACCGAAAGGTAAAAGGTGAGGTAACAAAGACCTATTTATTCCGCTCGGTTAAAAATAATTGTTTGAATCGGCTGAAAAAGAAAGATGTGCTACGAGACCGTTTAGATTTGTTGCGGGAGGACATTGTAGAAGAAGAAATAATGAAGTGGAATGATGAGTTGATTCAAGAGGTAGAGTCTGAAATAGATCGGATGCCGGAACAGACTAAGCTAATAATTCGAGGCGTGTTTTTTCGTGAAATGAAGTATCAGGAGGTGGCAGATGAGTTGGGAATATCAATAAACACAGTAAAAACGTTGTTGAAAAACGGCATGAAGTATCTGAGGGAACGTTTTGGTGAACGAATGGATATATTTCTTGTTATTGTCTTGATTAGATAATTTGTAGAATCTTATATTTAAGGTCCTTCTAATTCCTAAAATTGCTTTATTTGATATGACATTCAATATTTTAAAACAATCTTGCACTTGTTATTTATTGTTGCAAATTTATTTTAAATGGATGTTATGCTTGGGGAATATAGTACAAATTGGCTTTGTCTGATATACGCTATGCAAAACAGGGTACAATTATTTTTTCAAAAAAATATATTTTGATTCACCCGATTTTCATTTTTGTTGTCTGTATGGGAAATATAACAAATCATGGAAGCGTGGAATAAAATAGATGAATGGGTGGATCGATGTATTCGAGGAACTCTTTCCCTTGAGGATCGGGCTGCACTGATGAAATGGCTGGAAACCTCACCGGAAAACGCCGAGCAGTTTCGAAAGATATTTCAAGCGAAAATTCGGGTATCGGTTGCGGGAAAATGGCGTCAATTAGACCAGATGCAGGAACGGGTATGGGAGCATATAATTCCGGTTCTTGAGGATCGTAAAAGACAATGGTATTCATGGGGAATGCGTGTTGCAGCTATAATTGTTATGATGATAGGTGTACTTTTTGTGTGGCATGCTTGGCAAGTCCCTTTGGAAAAATTTGTTCCGGTTGCGGAATTATTACAAGTAGAATCCGGTTCGCCAAAGGCCATTCTGGTAACGAGTATGGGGGAAAAGATCGAATTGAAAGAGGGTGAAACTCGTCAAGTAGCGGAAATCTTTGGTGTCGGGGTAATTCAGGATTCAACGGGTGGTGTGCGGTTTGAAGATAAAGGTGATGTCGAAGAAGAAATTGGTAAGAGTACGCTTGTTGTGCCTGAGAAAGGCGAGTATTTTGTCGTGCTAGGTGACGGGACGAAAGTATGGATAAATTCGGATTCTAGGTTAGAGTTCCCGAATCGTTTCAGCGGGAAAATCCGGGAAGTGGATTTGAAGGGTGAAGCTTATTTTGAAGTGATGCCTGATCCTGAGAAACCGTTCTATGTGCGAGTGGGTGAAAGTCGAGTGCGTGTGTTAGGCACAGCTTTTAACGTGATGGCTTATCAAGAAGAGCGACAGACAGAAGTTGCTTTGTTACAAGGGAAGGTGAGTTTTAATGTAGCGGATAAGACCTACATGCTTGTTCCCGGAGAGATTGTAACCTTAGATCGAGAAAGTGGGCAAGCTATTGTTCGGAAAGGTGACGTGGAAGCTATTGTGGATTGGAAAGCGGGACGATTTAATTTTGAAGATATGCCTTTGGAGAAATTAACCCAGAGGCTAGCTCGTTGGTATGGTGTGTCGTTTGTTTTTGAAGATGATATGGTCAAGGAATTACGTTTTTCCGGGGCGGTAACAAAGTATAGGACATTGGATTATGTTTTGGATATGATCTCTAAAACGACTGATGTTGAGTTTGGGCTACAACAAGGAAAGGTGGTTGCTTCTTTGAAAAAATAGAGTTTAATGTAATGACAGGCTAAAAAAAATACCGAATAGTGCGTCACCACTATTCGGTACAGGAGATTGTTAAATTATAAATAACTTAATTCTACAAAAGTATGAAAAAAAAGCGAAAGAGACGGCTCATTATACGAAATCTTGAGTCTTGTAAATTTTTAAAAATTATGAAGTTAAGTGTAATTTTATTGCTGCTCTGTATGCATGTAGCTGTTGCAAATGTTGAGGCGCAAGTGGAGATTACTATTAAGGCGAAGAGGGTGACGTTCTTGGAGTTGTTTAACCAGATTAAACAGCAAACGGGGCTTACGGTGGTTTATAGTAATAACGAGTTGGATAAACACAAAGTCGTGGAGGCCGGTTTTATGAAGTCAGATCTGGGGACCGTGTTGGATAAAATTTTAAAAGGGACTCGGTTAACTTACGAGATTGTGGATGAATTTATTGTCTTGAAAGTGGCTCCAGATGAAAAAAAGAGCGCATTGAATATTGTCGGTCAGGTGACCGATAGGGACAAGGTCCCTCTTCCTGGGGTAACGATAATTGTAAAGGGATCGACTTTAGGAACGGCGACGGACCAACAGGGACGATATCGGTTAAGCATACCGGAGGTTAAAAATCTGTCATTATTGTTTTCTTTTATCGGAATGAAAACCCATGAGGTGGTGTATGCGGGAAAGGATACGATAAACGTGGTTATGGAAGAGGAAGTTGCGGCCATGGATGAGGTGGTTGTGACGGGTATTTATGAAAGGAAAAGAAGTGATTTCACGGGATCAGCTTCTACTTTTACGGCAGAAAAGTTGAAAGAAGTGGGAAATCAAAATATTCTGCAAAGTTTGAAAAGTCTCGATCCGGCATTTGCGATTGTCGAAAGTAATGAATGGGGATCGGATCCTAATAGGTTGCCCAATATTGAGATACGGGGTAAAACCAGTATTATCGGGATGCAAGAGACCTTGGAGGCAGATCCAAATCAACCTTTGTTTATCTTGGATGGATTTGAGACAACGCTCCAAACTATCGTAGATCTGGATATGGATCGTGTGGCATCCATTACAATATTGAAAGATGCGGCTTCTACGGCAATCTACGGCTCCAAGGCTGCAAACGGTGTGGTGGTTGTCGAAACAAAGACTCCGGCACAAGGACAGTTGAGAGTTACTTATACGGGGAATTTCAATTTTCAATTACCTGATTTGTCTAGCTACAACCTGATGAATGCTCGGGAGAAAGTTGACTTTGAAGAATATGCCGGCAGGTATATGGTGAGCATTTGGGCGGGGAATTTTAAACAAGCTGAAAAACTTTTGGAATTGCATAATGGTCATTTGAAGTCGGTTGCAAAGGGGGTTGATACTTATTGGTTGTCCGAACCGTTAAGAGTTGGTTTCAACCACCGGCATAGTCTTTATGCCGAGGGGGGCGACGAGCACATGCGTTATGGATTCGGGTTGAGTTATAATGGGGTGACTGGTGTGATGAAAGATTCCAAGAAAAATCTGTTCAGTGGTAATCTGGATTTGTTGTATCGTAAAGGTAAATTGCAATTCAGTAATAAACTAACAATTAATCTTTCCAATTCGGGTGATCCCGTTGTTGCGTTTTCTACTTATGCAGCAGCTAACCCGTATTATGAAAAGAAGGTGAACGGGCAGGTAGAGAAATGGTTGGAGTACGTGGAGGATTATATAGAGGCTCCTAATCCTCTTTGGAATGCAAGTCTGAACAGTAGAACGTTAGATAGATCTTTAGGTATTACGGATTACTTTGCCGTTGAATATAATCCATTTCAATCCTTGAAGTTGAGGGGACGGATAGGGCTAACTAGAACCACGTCAGAGGCGGATGATTTCGTTTCTCCGGAGGATACTCGATTTGAAGATACCGAAGAACTGAAGAAGGGATCGTTAGTTTATTCTAATACTAAAAGTTATAGCTATGATGGAGAATTTTCAGCAATCTATGGTGTGATATTTGCAGAGAAACATCGTGTAAACTTGGTTGCCGGAGCTAATTTCTCCAATACAGAGTCTGAAAGTAATGGTTATTCTGTCATCGGTTTCCCGAAAGGAAATTATGATACTCCCGCATTTGCGAACAGCTATCCGGAAAATGGACGGGCTTCTTATAGTGATAGTAAATCGAGGGCGATGAGTGTTTATTTGAATGGAGGGTATGCTTTCAATAGCCGCTATCTGATGGATGTGACTTATCGGGTGAGTGGTTCTTCCGTGTTTGGGAGTAATCGTAGGTACACTAATACATGGTCGTTTGGTTTAGCTTGGAATCTGCATAATGAATCTTTTTTTGCCAAATACTCTGATTTGTTTCAAATGCTTAAAATCCGAGCTTCTATTGGTAATCCTGGTAATCAGAGTTTCACATCTTATCAGAGTATGACAACTTATAAATTCAATAACCGTCAACGGAATTATTTTGATCAGGCGGTAAGTCTTTACGCATTAGGAAATCCTGATTTGAAGTGGCAAATCACGATTGATAAAAATATCGGTTTGGATGTAACATTGTTACAGAATAGAGTGTCGCTAACCTTAGATTATTATGATAAGAATACGGATCCGGTTTTGGCATCTATTGGGGTGCCGGCCTCCATTGGAGTAGCTTCGGTGCTGACGAATATCGGAGAACAAAGTTCAAATGGTTTAAATGGTTCCTTAATCGTATCTCCGATTTATCGTCCGGGAGAAAGAATTGTCTGGTCATTGAGATATAGTTTTAGAACACAAAAATCTAGGTATGATAAGATTGGCCATTCTTTGGATCGTTTCAATGAAGAAGGCCAGAATGTTAACTTAAAGCGATATTATGACGGAGCCAGTCCCGACGATTTGTGGGCGGTAAGGTCTGCTGGTATTGACCCTGCTACGGGGCGGGAGATTTTTATCAAGAAAGATGGTTCGTACACGTATGATTTTAGTTATTCCGATGAGGTGAAAGTAGGTGTGGATCGACCAAAGGTAGAAGGAACTTTCGGGACCTCATTAACTTACAAGGGGGTCAGTGTCAATTTTGATTTTAGATATCGTTACGGTGGTCAGATGTTCAATAGTGCTTTGTTTAATAAAGTTGAAAATATCACTTCTTCTGGCCTGAATAACAATCAAGACAAGAGGGCTTATTATGACCGTTGGAAAAAACCTGGTGATCATGCCAAGTACAAAGCGATTAATCTGAATGGTTCAACTCAGATGTCCTCTCGTTTTGTTGAGGATGATAATACTTTGGCTTTGGAATCATTCCGGGTAGGTTACGAGTTTGATCAATCTGTGATAGCGAAGTTCGGGTTAAAGGCTTTGCGTCTGAATGCTTACATGAACGACGTGTTTAAAATTTCTTCTATCAAGACGGAACGAGGAACAGAATATCCATTCGCCAGATCCTTCTCTTTATCTATATCAGCATCATTTTAACATTAATCAGAGTCACAATGAAATGTATTTTTAAGCAAATAAGTAATATTCTGATAAGCCTTCTGTTATTCACTGCTTGTGATAGCTGGCTGGACGTGCAACCGTCTGATCGTATTGCGGAAGATCGGGTGTTTTCCGAGGTTAGCGGGTTTTGGGGAGCATTGAATGGGGTTTATACCGAAATGCTTAGTCCCAATCTTTACGGGGGATTTTTAAGTTATCAGGGAGTAGAGATTATGGCTCAACGCTATAACATCACAACGGTTCAGACATCATTTATTAATTTTTTGCAGCATGCTTACACGAGCGAAAATGTAAAACTTGCCCTGCAAAATTATTGGGATGAAGCTTATAAACAGATCCTTGACTGTAATAATATACTGAAAAATGCGGAGAAATATCACGGAGATGTATTGAATGACAAGCAATATAATTTAGTTAAGGCGGAAGCTTTAGCTTTACGGGGCTTTTTGCATTTCGATTTATTAAGGATGTTTGGGCCAGTGCCCGCTAATTTGAATGCTGCGGCAATTCCTTACAATGAATCGACTTCTATGACTGCATCTGCTATTCTGACTGGCAATGAAGTTATAGAGAAAGTGCTGATTGATTTGGATGAGGCCGAAAAAATTTTGCAGGAATGGGATCCCGTGGTTAGCGAGGGGCTATTGATGTCTGTTAATGAAAATGATCGGGATAATGATGGAAACACGTATCGTTTCCGAGGATTGAGATTGAATTACTATGCTGTGGTTGCCTTGAAGGCAAGGGTATATTTGTGGAAAGGTAATACGGTAGAGGCTTTGAGATATGCAAGAATGATTATAGATAATCCTGATGCGGAAACTTTATATCCATCGGTTACGCGAGCCCAAGCTACTGATGCTTCTAATCCTGACAGGTCGTTTTCGTCGGAAGTTTTGTTCTCGTTGTTGAATGAAAAGAAGGAAACGATATATGATTCTTATTTTAATTCTTCCAATGCGAATGTTTCTACTAAGTTGATACCGGCCGCTCAAAGAGTAATGAATTTGTTTGGGGATGATCTTTTGAGCGATTACCGCATGAGCTGGTGGGAAACATCCAATAGTCCGGGTGAAACGGATTTGTTAATGAATGTTCGGTTTCGGAAGATCGAGAACACGGATTTGGTCTACGGCAAATTGATGCCTCTGATTCGTGTTAGTGAAATGTATCTTATTGCTGCAGAGTGTGCTACGATTGAAAAAGATAAATATGATTATTTGAATACTCACAGGTTTCGAAGAGGTAATCCTAACCGGATTGAAACAAATTTTGATGATGAATTGACAAAAGAATATGCGAAAGAATTCTTGTGTGAAGGTCAATTGTGGTTCTATTATAAGCGGATGAATACATCGAAAATCCAGTCGGGGGCCACAAATTCTTACATTACGATGGATAATGCTAGGTATGTTCCTGGTTTGCCGGACAGTGAAATAAAAAATAGGAATTAGAAATTAGAGTGTTATGAAAAAGATATTATTCATTGTTATAGCAAGTTATTTCTTGCTTTTATTGGGTTGCGGGGAAAACGACTCCTTGTATTATAGCGGTGAGCCGGATGGTACTTCAGGAATTTATTTTTCATATTCTAGCGGTACGACTACATCGGGAAATGGTGTAACAACTTATAAATATCGGGATACGACACTCGAACAGTCTCTCGCTAATGTAGTCGATTCCATATTGCAGGTGAGGGTGCCCGTACGATTGTTTGGTGAAGTTTCGGATAGGGATCGTGCTTATGTTGTTAAAGTTGTCGGGGGGACAGCTCGGGAGGGAGAGGATTATACAATGCCGGATAATTTTGTTTTGGAGGGGGGAACGGCTGTTTCTTATGTTACTGTTAATCTGAAAAAGACCGATAAATTGTTGGATGGTGCTGTGCGTTATCTTACTTTAGGATTGGAAGAAAATGATAATTTTAAATTGTATATCAAGAGTCTTATGGTAGGTACGGATACGATAACGACCCAATTTTTAACCATCCCTTTTTCAATGATTTATCAAGAACCTTGGACTTGGAGGTCCTTTGCCTTGGACAAACTGGGAGAGTATTCCCACGCAAAGTTGATGTGTATCTTGTCTGTTATGGGATGGACGTATTCTGAATTTAATCAAAAGAATTTATATACTGTATCCCCGGCTATCGCTATGTTCATGCAGATCGAGTTGCAGAAGAGGGCTAATGAAGGTAATCCAGTGCTTGAGGCTGATGGTTCGTTCATGCAGTTGGCCGGTAGTTATTTAGTTGATTATAGTGCTTATGAATAAATTAATAGGATTCATTATGAAATGGTATATTGTTTTAGTTTTATGGTTTGCCTGTGGGTTTATATCTTGTTATGATGACAAGGGTAACTATGATTACCGGGAGGTTGACGAATTGACCATAACAGGAATCCCGGAAGATGCGATCTCGGCCTTATATAAAGCCGAAAATCTGGTTTTGTCCCCGACGGTGACATCTAAATTCGAGGGGGAGATTTCTGCCGACGATCCTAATTATGAGTTCGCTTATTATTATGATAAAAACTCAAGTGAGGAATACTTGATCGCTAGTTTGTTGGATTCTAGTAAGGTAAAGGATTTGAATATTCCGGCTGAAATTACTCCGGGGACCTATACTGCATGGTTTAAGGTGAAAGATTTGAGAACCAATGTCGTAACCTCGGCTGAATTCAAGATGGAAATTATAACTTCGACAACGAAAGGTTGGTTAGTTTTGTGTGAGGAAGGTGTCGATCGTAAAGTTCGGGTAGATATGATTGGTGAAGTGGGAAGTCAGATTGTCACATCAAAGGATGTGTTGGATTTTCTACCGGAATCGCATGGGGCTTTCCAATTATATATGGAAAGTAATATGGTGTACACGGGAAATAATCCTTATTTGAATATATATACGGAAGAGGGTAGTTTTCGAGTTTATTCTAAGGGGGGGGATTTTATCCGAACGAGTTATGGAGATCCTAGAAGTGATGAGTTTATACGAGTTATTAGTGATATTATTGCAGTAGAGGATGCAAATTATAGTAAT
The DNA here is from genome assembly GCF_015560935.1 of Butyricimonas sp. BSD2780061689_150309_C8. Classification (NCBI taxonomy): domain Bacteria; kingdom Pseudomonadati; phylum Bacteroidota; class Bacteroidia; order Bacteroidales; family Odoribacteraceae; genus Butyricimonas; species Butyricimonas sp. BSD2780061689_150309_C8. The sequence goes on along the minus strand of NZ_JADMSV010000029.1, from coordinate 921 downwards.
TTAGTGATAACGACTGATGGTGATGTTTATCAAAGGAGAGGGAGCAACAGTGTGTATGATGTGAAAATTAATGTTGACGTGCCTCTGACTGAGCCTACTTACAAAATGGCTCCTTTTGTCGGGGTTTGCTGGGGTACAAATGCTTATAATGGCGTCTTGTATGATCAAACGAATAAGAAGTTCAAGTATTTTTTGTCGTATGCTTACGGTATGGTAAACGGAGAAAAATATCTCTTTGATCCGACAGAGCCAGCCCCGAATATGAAATACTTTGATTGGAAAACTGGTAAGGATATGGTTTACATGTCTGGAACGGCACAAGGTAATAGAGTATATGCTTTGATGAAAGATGTGTCTGGTAAATATAGTATATATGGGATAACGACAGGTCAATACAGGGCATCTGTTACTCAATATGTTGCGAGAGATAATATTGAAGCTCCCGGTTTATCTTCTGCAACTTGTTATGCATTTCATCCGACCTTACCGTTTTTATTTTACGATAGCGGTAATGAAGTTTATTTATATGATATGTCGACTCAATCTGCCCAGCGTGTGGTTACTTTGGGGGTGAGAGAAAAAATTTCAATGTTAAAGTTTAACAAGTTGCGGGGAGGAGGACATAATGACACTTCAGTAGCACAATTGCAATACAAACTGGCGGTAGGATCTATTGCCGCCGATGCGGAAGTCGGAAACGAAGGTATTTTGAGATTTTATGATGTACCTGAATTTGCTGATGTTTTGACTCAATACGGTGTAACTTATACCGGGTTTGGTGTAATTAAAGATATTGCATATAAAGAAAGGTAAAAATGTGTGATCGGGAAGTGATTGGAATTTGAGTAATGTGGCCAAAAATAGTTGGTAACATTTTTCCAATTAAAGCTTATCTTTGAATAGTAAAGTCGAAGAGGAAAC
>NZ_JADMSV010000028.1:0-69824 GCF_015560935.1 Butyricimonas sp. BSD2780061689_150309_C8 | reverse complement strand
CTTGTGCCTTGTCGATCGTTTTCGTCGGCTTTACTTACAAGGAGGAACAATACCTGGTGCAAAATAGAAAATAATGAATACCAAATAATTCAAATTTAATAAATTATGGTTAATAAATCATGGAGAATTGCAATGGCATGTAGCATAGCCTTGGCTTTCATGTCATGCGAAAATCAGAAATTTAACGACACGTTTGTTGACTCTGAGCGTGTACATGTAGACACCCTATCAACAGAATTACAAAAAGTGCGGGATTACGTTCCCCAGTATGCAGTAGTAGCTCACCGTGGTTCCACGTACTGGACTCCGGAAGAAACCGAAGCTGCTTACCGTTGGGCTCGTGAAATGGGCGCCGATTATCTGGAGGCAGACTTACAAGTTTCTAAAGATGGTGTTATTCTAGCCTTGCATGACACGGACTTAAAACGTACCACAAATATTGAAGATGTTTTTGGTGAAAGATTCCCGGAAAAAACAAGAAGGGAATATTATGACCTTTTAGGTTACAGCGCACAAAAGATCGATTCGTTGATTGACGCGGATAAAAAAGCATTCGTTCCCAACTATCCCTGTTCTTATACTTACTATGAATTGATGCTTTTGGATGCAGGAACTTGGTTCAATCAAGATGCTGTTAGTCAAGAACAAGCCCGTACAGGATTTTCTAGAAATCATCAATACATCTCTACCCTTCAAGACTTGATCATGTATTCCAAAGGATTCAAATTGGAAAGATATGCTCAAGATGCCCCACAACCCACGGGTCATGTAAATATCTGGGGAAATGCTTACCAAAATGAAAGAGTCGTAAAAACGATGGTTGCAACGAATGAAGAATTCAGTAATCCGGTAAACTTCGGTGTAAAAGATAAAGTTGTTCGTTATGGATTCGGCTATGTTAAAGATGATCTCGGCACGAGTGGAAACATCCCCGGAATTTATATCGAATTCAAAGAGCCGTGGTTAAATCCATCTAACTTTGAACAAATGGTATACAACGAGTTAAAAATGGAAAATGTAACCGGATTCGCTGAAAAGCTTAACATGAACATTATCGCCGGAGGTGAAGAACCTGAAAGCAATCCTTTCTACAAAGACGGTAAAATCAACGTTGGTAACACGAATGGAAAAGTTATTCTTCAAACTTTCTCGTTACAAAGTTTAACTCGTGTATGCGACCTATTTGATGGTCAAGTTCCAATGTGTTTCTTGTTATGGAAAGGAACCGGAGCGACAGACTTAACTTACGATGATCCTCAAGGATATGCCTCTTTCATCAACTTGGCAGTAAAATACAAAGCACATTTCATTGGACCCTGCATTGCCGGAGCCCCGAACAATTATCCTGAATTAAATTATCCGTGGCAACACAACTTGATTCACCGTGCAAAAATGAAGAATCACCCGTATTCATTCGATACTTATGACCAAATGGCTAAATATTTCGGCCAATACAACTGGGGTAGTGATGGTGGTTCCCGCTACGAAGCTCCTTACTTGGATGCATTCTTCACGAACCACACGGATATGAGTCTTCAATACATGGTTGACTTTGGTTACAGAAAATCTCCTGCACCAACAGAAATTCCTGATGCTCGCGAGGTACTGGATAATTTAGGTTACGAAAAATAATTTTTAATCGATTATTGTAATGAAAAAATACATATTATTACCTGCCATGATGGTAGCCGCAATGTTATCTACCACTGCAGTGAAAGCCCAAGAAGATGTAAATCCTTTATTGAAATATGTCAATAAAGAAAACGATCTTAAAGCAAGCATCGGTGGTCGTATGTTTGCAGACGTAGCTTATTATCACACGGAATGGACCCCGATGAAATCCGGTGCTGCCATCACGGACGCTCGTATTCATGCCTCTTTAACTTACGGGAAATTGTTTATCTACGCGGACTTCGGTTTCGGGAATGGCGAGTTCAGCCAAAAAAACCTATTCGCACAATATACCTTCAAAGAAAGTTTAAAAGGTATTCACTTGGTAAAAGCCGGTTATTATAACGAGCCGTCAAGCATGAGCATGATGACTAGTTCATATAACTATCACTTTATCAGTCGCCCGTCAGTTTCCCAAGCATTGGATCCGGGCCGATCACTGGGAGCTACTTACAAATTCTTCAACAGACATTTCTTTGCCGATCAAGGTATTTTCTCTCAACTGAAATACAACGAGCAAGAAGAGGGGTACCAGGGATTCAGCTTAAGTGGACGTTGGTTATGGAAACCCATCAACGATAACAACATCACCTTACAATTCGGTACAGGATTACGTTACCAAAGAATTAACGGTGGAGAGGTTTACCAAGATGGCGTTTATAAAACGAACATGCACGTGGCAGCCAATATGCAAACTTACGTGGATGAAACTACTAAATTTTTAAGTTGTGACCTTCCTTGGGCAAAAGATGCCTTCACCATCAGTCCCGAATTCTTATTCAAGAGCGACCGTGTATTTGCTCGCGGAGAATTCATCTGGAAAAAAGTATGGAAAGACCGTGATGATCAAACCTTGTTTGAAAGTCAATTAGGTGGCCAACAAAGTTGGACAAATGTTGAAGGATGGAGAAGTGGAAACAAATTACGTCCCACGATCATGAACGGTGGTTACGTGGAATTCGGTTACCTGCTTTGCGGTAAAGCTTATACCTACGATGACGAATACGGTTTATTAAAAGGCATGGGGGACAAAGGCGGCTTGGAACTCGTAGCTCGCTACTCTTGCACGAACTTAACAGATATTACTGACGGGGACATTTTCTTGATTGGTAATCACAAGTTCTACCCGAACGGAAAAGTTGTAGACTACCCCTATTCTTCTAGTATTGACGGGGGTACCATGCACTCGGTAACACTTGGATTGAATTATTCTTTCAATCAATACATTAAAATCATGGGAGAATATCAATATGCTAACTTGAGTAACGTATATTTCCCGGATGACGAGAATTTTCATCAACTGCAATTACGAGTAATGTTTGCATTCTAATTGTCAGGAAAATTTTAGAAAAAGAAATCACACCAGAAGAGCGTGTCCGCAAGGCACGCTCTTTTATTTTAAACCCGGAACAAAATAAAGGGGAAGTAACGGGGAAATAGGCCACTCCAAATATCTCACAAATATTCTATCTAAACAGCAAAGCCAGTTGCTAAACGGGTTTAAAACCTAGGGGACACGTCAATCCCTCTTACTTGATAACTTAACTCCCCCTTAACTCTCACTTCATTCAAAATATAATCAACAAAAGTAAGGGTACGAAAGGAAATATCAAGCCGATAAAAGTATGACAATTCAAGTCATCTCACGCCAATATTTTTCTTTAGAACGGGTAACCGATCGCCAAGTGGAACCTTAAACCATCCTTGAACTTGGGGATATTATAATATCCCGACTTATCCGGATTCTTGTAAGGAGTATGCAAAGCAATTCCCAGATCACCCCGGAGTACGATAAAACCAAAGTCATAACGCAGGCCGAAACCTGTTTCCAAAGCAATCTCTTTTAACAAACCTGCTAACTTAAACTCTCCGCCCGGACGTTTCGGGTCATTCCGCAACAACCACACGTTACCGGCATCTAAAAAGATAGCCCCATTCAGTTGATACATGATTTTGAAACGAAGTTCCACGTTCCCTTCCAATTTAATATCTCCCGTCTGATCCAAATAAGCCGTTTTGTTATCGCTTTCCTGATGATAGCTACCGGGGCCTATTGACCGGATCGTGAACGCCCGGATACTATTCGCTCCCCCGATATAAAATTGCTCGCTATACGGCATCACCCGGGAATTCCCGTAAGCACAACCGATGCCCCCCATAAAGCGGGTTGCCAGAAGAGAGGTTTCCGTTATTTTACGGTACACGATTACTTCAGAGGTTAATTTCAAGAATTGCGAGTAGATATTACCGAACAATTTTTTGTTTTGCCCCTGATGATTTCCCGTGATATATTGTACAGCGGAAAGAATGTTTCCTGCTGACATAATCGTATTCTGCCAGTACAATCGATTGGGATTCCGTCTTGTTGCCGCCCTGTCATAAGTGTACGAATAGGACATGGAAGGTATCAACTGATTCTTGAAACTCATCGCTATCGCCGGGTTATTCTCCATCGTTTCATCAAACTCTTTCGAAGTCTGCAACAAATGGGTGTACGTGATCTTCAAAGGTGTTATCGTATGATACACTCGCCACGAGCTTTGAAAATCATAACTGAGAGATCCCGTGAAAGAAAGCATCCGGAAAAAAGTATGGCGATTCAAAAAATCTACTCCTATTTGGAAATTCGTACGTTCGGCAAAATCCTTGCTACTTTTCAGGAAGTTAGGTACCAGCAAGCGAGGCAATGACAAACCGACGTTCACTCCTAACTCGTAAGAATTAATTAACCCGGAATTTGAATTTGTCTTTTTATCCCCAACTTCCCACTCGTAAGCCCCATTCAACTTAAAGGTCAGGTTCTCCCCGCCCCGGAATAAATTCTTATTCGTTATTCCCAACGACAAACCAGGTCCGAGCAAATTATTGGATTTAGAGGAAACATCTACTTCTATTTCCGTCTCTATCGGTAAGTCGTACACAGCATTAATACTAAAGTCTAGACTTCCGAAACCGGACTTTTTCACGCTATCCGCCCGGGTCACATTCAAGTTGGTATATTTAAAAATTCCAAGCCGGGCCAGACTCGTTTGCGTTCGATTTTGTCGCCAGAACGAATAAGTGTCTCCGGGAAGTAAATGCATGGAACGAGCGAGAACCTTGGGTTTCACGTCCAACGGTTTCGTATATTTCACCTCTATCCCCTTATAAGACAAGGTATCTTGAGTTTCTGACTGATCGGAATTTTCCAGTACAAGTTCCACGTTTCCCACCTTGTACGGTTGCAAGGCTACCGCCGGGATACCATGTTTCAAAGCAATACGGACATCTGCTACCCGTCTTTCCCGTGTCGTGTCGACCAAAAATTCGATATAATCCGATTGGAAATAATAATACCCACTATTCCGGAACATTTTAGTTATCCGGGTTCGCTCATCTTCCATCGTGTACAAATTATACTCTGCCCCGGATTTTAGCAAGCAACCCCGTTGCGTTCTCTGTATCAGACTATCCATTCTCCCCGTCCAGCCCCAAAATTCAACAGTTCCCAGCAAGTAAGCTTCCGGCACGTAAACATTATAACTGATTTTCGCTTTCTTGGGATTCCGTTTGTTCGGAATAATCTCGTAACTGGATTTCACCCCGAAATAACCGTATTCACTGGCAGCATTCTCCACCACTTTCAAACGTAGTTCCGGTTGTACATCAGAGATTAACACGGGTTTCTTGGCCAATTTTTTGTATAACCAATGTTTTAATCCCTTCTCTTTTTTCACGTTCCAATTATACACCCACAACCCAACCGGAAACGGGGAACGTATGTAAGGAGCATACAACGGGTTATTAGGCGAGAAACCTAACGGCCCGGAAATAGCCGAACTTTTCGGTCCCTCCAACTTTACCCCTTTGGCAGTCTCTATATTCATCTTCTTCACCCCGGTGTATAACACCTCGCCTTCGGTCAACCTCTTCGTCTGAGAACAAGAGCTACCCAATATCATGAATACTATAATAACAAATAAACTATTTCCCAGACTTTTCATTTTCTATCGGTTCTATTTTGGATTCTACTTGTACTTTCTTTTTACGGCGGAATATATCCATGAATTTTTGGAAATTTTTTCTTAATACCACACCGATACCGGTTTGTGTCACTTCTCCCTCCAAGACGCTCTCGTAGCCCGTGTGCCGGAATATCTTCAGAAAAAAGTTCGGATTCTTTCCAAACACGTACTCGATGGCAATGTCATCCACAAGATTCTCCTCTACTCCCCCGGCCGCGGGGTCATTATCCGTGGAGATTCGTCCCCCGACTTTCACCCGTACCTTATTATTAAACAGTCGTTTCGAAAATTGATAAGAATAATCCGTTTTCTTGGATTCTCCTGCCTCTGACACTTGATTGTAGGTATTAATACCAAACGTCAGATCCATGTTCTTCAAATGTTTCCGAGACCATTGATTCAATTCGTTTTCCACGAAATTATTCAGGGCATTATCAGAGGCATTGGACTTTGCCACCGTCCCCGGCCCGGAATAAGTTCCGTAAATCATCATGTTCATCGCCTCTTTTGAGCGCTCCTCGGCAGTCATCGCTGCTAATTGGTTCTGTATCGTTATATCCCCCTCCGCAGCAAGATCAAACGTGATGTCCAGCTTCTCCAACGTGTTTGAAATCTTGATCATGGCATTGAACGTCACTAGGCGGGATTTCTGGCTATCATCCGTCACGCTAGCCGAAATTGTCTCCGCGGCCGTTATATTCAAGGTCGGGTTAGCCAGGTCCCCGGTCCATTCCACGAAACTACCGTCTTGTATCTTGAAATCCTTCTGCCCGATCACCGGCAGACCGTAAGAAACGATTCCACTCGTCAGAACGTATCTTCCCACGAGGCGGGTCTCTCCCACCGGATTCAATGTATAAGTCAGATTTCCCCCGCCATTTATTGCTACCCGGTTCTGCCCGTTCGATGATAGTAACACGTTCAACCCAACTAACGGTGCGATATTCACGGACATGAGCAAATCCAGATTCACGGAACTAACCTGCTGTAACTCATCAGCCGCGGCCAATTGAGTCGTGTCGCTGAACGAAACGAAACGCACAACATCCGCACTCCGGTCCGTCAATTCCAAAGGCGAAGATTTCAACGTGTAATAGACTTCACTATTATCCAGCAAGTTAATATTTCCTCTGACCTTCAGATTATCCAGCATTCCTTTCAAGGTTGCCGAGAGATCAACAAACACTTTCCCATAAACCATGGTCTCCGTATTTTCTTTCACCTTCATGGCCTGGAAATTCTTCGCTTGAACAGAGGCATCCATTTTTATGGCCGAGAAGGATGCGAAATCAACCGTTCCCAATAGTTCTAATCGCTGTTTATTAGGAGCTATCAACCCGAAATGATTAAAATTCAAAAGATTATCACGAATCACGATAGCCGAAGAATCTATCTTAAAAGTCGTCCCGATCATCAAAGCTTCTATAGTTCCGTCCTTGAAACGCAAATCTCCATTTATCAATGGTTGATCCATTTGTCCCTTCACCTGAAAAGCCCCGATCATATCTCCATCCAATTTCATTATACCCGGAGGAGTAAAGGCTCCCGCAACCCGCAAAGGGAATTTAGGGATGTCTATATCCAATGCAATATTTTTATCTTCACCCCCTGTCATTAATCTACCTTTGGTCAAAAGCGCCTTTACCCCATCCACCGACAAGGAAAAATCCACGTCATGCTCTGTCTGTTGCGACAATCGATATTCAATACCTAATCCCAAATCTCCCACACGCTCTTTCCCGTAATAAAATTCATCCACATTAACCGTCCCATTAACATCAATCACGTTATTTTTGCTATACATCTGCACATCAATCCCTAACAAACCGGATATATCCGGGATAAATGACAATGCTTTAGACAAACCGCCCAAATCAACACCTTTAATGTCGACAATTAAGGAGGCCGGTTTGTGATCTGCACCTTCTTCCGAAATCAAACGAATCCGCTTGTCTCCATTCAGCAATTGTAAGTTAGCTGCCGGAATTTCCCCTTGTTTCAAACGAATAAAATTGCCCCGGTTTATCTGCCATGAAACATACCCCAAGATAAGAGGATCGGGAGAAATACTCACGCTAAAAGCACTATCCTGCAAAGCAATATTAGCCCCGATATTGAATATTTCCCCTTCTTCGTTCGCGTGTTCACGTATTCTCACGTTTATCTGATCATACTCCACGTTTCCTTCCACGGTCAGCTGGGCCAATCCTTCCAATTGATCTTTAGCCCCGAAAACATCCACACCATAGCGTAAAGCCACGTCCTTCTGCTTTGCATACATCAACACACTATCCAGAACGATTCCCTCGATATTCAATCCATAAACCTTTGAACTTAACCCGAAATCATGGGAAACATCTGTCCCTAAATCTATAGCCATTCGTTCAAAACGAATTCCGTTACTTTTCAGGTAACCATTCAATATATTTTCTTGCTTGGCATCTATGGTTAACCGGAAATCAGGTAACAGTTCGTTCAATTTCACCATGTTAAAATCATGTTTCTCAATCTGCTCAACCAACAATCCGCTAGCTGCACTAAAACGATCGACTAACGTGTAGCCTCCACCATCCCCTTCAAACTTCATGGTCAAGTCTCCCGCCTTGACATCCAACAACGTCTTGTTTCGCAAACCGGAAAAAGTAATATCCAGATTTCCCAACTTACGGGTAGCAAGATCCTGCAAAACAATATTCGAAAAATTAGCTCGTAAAGACGATGTACTGTCCGCCTTCAATTCTGCATCAACATTCAGTCCCAAGGAAAAAGCCATATTTTCCGACATAAAATGTAATCCTTTCAGATCTACATTTTTAATATCTCCATTCAAATTTATCTTGTACGCGTTCTCATCTGCCCATAACCGGAATTTCATTCCCAAATTCAATTCCTGATTATCACTCCATAGTTCCCCGGTTAACTCCCGATCCTTCAATGCCGCATCCAAAACGACATTTTTATAATCGTACCCGTTATAATATAAGGAGGCTAATTCAAAATCCACTTTCGCCATCGCCTCTTTCCAATCAAGGCCCCGGCCCGATGCCAAAAGATTAGCCGTGATCGCCCCCAACGAATCATTCGGCATGAATTTATCCAAAGCGAAATCTTTCAAATGAACTTCTGCACGATAGATATTTTCTTTCCAACCATAGCCCGCAACAGCACGTAATATCCCATGTCCGGGATTCAACTCCATATCCACTTTTGCCGTCTGTTCCGCAATATTAACATCGGTCACTAATGACAGATGATCCGGAATAACCAATCCGGCCTCCCCATCCCCTGACAATAAAGGTGCGAAATACTCTCCCCGATCAACGACAAACGCTATATCCAATTTTCCCGCAACCTTTTCCATATCTGTCACGAATGCTACATTCCCCTCACTCCTCAAAGAAAAACCTCCCGTTGCACCAACATCAAAATGAGCAATATTCAACTGATCGACCTTACCCTTTATCAATCCTGACAAAGAAAAAACTTTATCCGATAACCAATTATTTAACTGATCATTGGAGTCCGGCATAAATAATAGCACATCCCGCCCGGCAATATTTCCATCAATCGATAACTGAAAAGGAGTTTCCATGCCGAAATCACTTATCCCGGATTCCGCCCGAACATTCATTTTCAATTGACTATTACTCGTTTTTAAAATCAGATTCGACACGTTAGTCTGTTCACTTTCCAAACTGACCCGACAAGACAAATCTCTCAAATCTAATCCATTTCCTTCCTTGAAACGTAAATTTTGAACAATTGCCGCCACCTCAGTTCCCCGATTGAACACGCTATCCACCTTCAACGAAAGCGCTGATATACGAATTGTTTCCGGAAACCGCTCCGCATCAACAGGGACACTCATCGGTTTCATCAAAAAACGATTATCCTCCAACTCGACCGTCCCCACCCGCACTTGCCAAGGCATACTTTCTTCCGTGGCCACCCCTGCCCCACTTTGCTCCCCCGTAGATTCTGCCATCAGTAAATCGCAAAAACCACGAACCAACATGATTTTCTCCAGCTCAACAGTCTGTTTTTCTAAACCGACATCCATTCCTTGCAGTCGAGCCTCTCCCACCCCAGCATGGAATTTCCCCATAGGCAGCCCCTGTAACTGATAATCAACGCTATCGATTGTTACCTCTCCAACCTTAAAACGCCAGCGAACCGGCTCACTCCCCCCGGTTGTATCAACCGCAGACTCCCCATCGCCCAAATTCATCCGGATTTTTCCTCCTTTTAAAGCAACGAAAGGGATCTCTGCCTCCTGTTGGGACAGATTCAACCGATCCACCCGAAGATTCAGTTCCTTCAAAACGACATTCATTTTCAATCCGGAAAGAGAGTCCCCGAAATTAACCGCTGCATTCTCCACGACTAAACGACGAACTTCAACTTCCTTCTTTAAAAGTTTTGTCAATGCAACATTCACCTGAATCACATCGGCATACAGCATCGTGTCTTTTTCCGTCTGTCCCAGATAAATATTTTCAACAGCCAAGTCAAGTGGAAATTTCAACAGAATCCGGCCAACCGACAGTTTCATGTCCAAATTATTATTCACGTACTGCTCCGCCTGCCCTTTCACAAAATTCTGGACGGCAGGAACATATAAAAGAATCATGACAAGAACTATCAATGAAAAAAGAACCAGGATAATTCTCAATATATATTTAAAAAGCTTTCGCAAAAATCTCATTTTCCTTTCTTCATCAAAGATTAATTAATTACAAAATTACAATTATTTCTCCAATTCGACCACTAGGAATAAGGCTTTTACCTCACATTTCCCAATAATACTTTTCCTCTACCCACAAACTGAATGCTTAATTTAACGAACAACTAAACCATAGAGTTACGGAATAGTGCAAATTTATATGCTGAATATCATTCCCTAAAACACTATCCGACAACACCTTATTCATAACCATTCGAAATAGTGTTTTTTTCTTCATTTTTTTTTCGTAATCTTGCATTTTGGTAGGCGGAATCTAACATTGAATAGAACCTATCATTTATAAATAAAAAATAATACTTATGTCACTTAAAAGAAATGTTCTTGATTTAAGAAAGAGAAAAGAAATTGTTCTTCAAGGAGGTGGCGAAGAGGCGATTAAGAAGCAAGCTGCAATGGGGAAATTGACAGCCCGGGAGCGTATTGAAGCAATTTTGGACAAAGACTCTTTCCATGAGTACGACATGTTCGTTGAGCATCAGTCCAAAGATTTTGATATGGATAAGAAAGTTCTTCATGGTGATGGTGTCATCATCGGTACCGGAACAATCTATGGAGAACCTGTATGTATTTACGCGCAAGATTTCACCGTAGCCGGTGGTTCTCTTGGTTTGATGCATGCTCGTAAAATCACTAAAATCATGGATCATGCCTTAAAAATGCGAGTACCCTTGATCGGAATCAACGATTCTGGTGGGGCTCGTATTCAAGAAGGTGTTGACTCCTTAGCCGGATACGGAGAAATTTTCTTCCGTAACACCCAGGCATCCGGAGTAATTCCTCAATTATCTGTAATCCTCGGTCCTTGTGCTGGTGGAGCCGTATACTCTCCCGCCTTGACCGACTTCGTGTTCGTGGTTGACAACATTTCCAAAATGTTTATTACCGGACCTGAAGTTGTAAAAACGGTATTAGGAGAAGTCGTGACCATGGAAGAACTCGGAGGAGCTAGAGTTCACAGTGAAATCAGTGGTAATGCCCATTTCTTCGCTCATTCAGAGTATGAATGTTTCGAACAGATCAAAAAATTATTGACATTCATTCCCTGGAGTAACGAAGCAAAAGCTAAACCTTTCCCCTCCAAGCCGCCAAGACCGGAATACAAGATCGAGAAAATCATTCCGTCTGACCCCACCCAGCCTTATGACGTGCGCGATGTAATCCGTGCTGTTGCCGATGATTCTGACTTCTTGGAAATTCAACAAGAATTCGCAAAAAACATCGTTGTCGGATTCGGACGTATCGACGGGGAAACTATCGGTTTCGTGGCTAATCAGCCTTCTGTACTTGCCGGAGTGTTAGACTGTGACTCTTCTGATAAAGCCGGACGTTTTATCCGATTCTGCGATGCCTTCAATATTCCGATCGTAACATTCGAGGATATGCCGGGATACTTACCGGGTGTTGAACAAGAGTATATGGGTGTTATTCGTCACGGGGCGAAAGTTCTTTATGCATATAGCGAGGCTACAGTACCTAAGATTACAGTAATCCTTAGAAAAGCATATGGTGGTGGTTATATCGCTATGAACTCACGTCACTTGAAAGCTGACTTTATGTTCGCATGGCCAACTGCAGAAATTGCAGTAATGGGACCGGAAGGTGCTGCCAACATCATCTTCAAAAAAGAGATTATGGCTGCCGAAAATCCGGAAGAAATGCGTAAAATCAAAGTTGCCGAATATCGTGAAAAATTCGCCAATCCTTACGTGGCCGCCTCTAAAGGCTATATCGATTCCGTGATCGAACCCGAGGAAACCCGGAAGATCCTGAAACACTCCATCGAGGTATCCAGCAACAAGTCGGTATTAACCCCGGCTAAAAAACATGGAATTCCTCCATTTTAAACTAAAATTATACCACGATGAGTACACCAAAATACGATTTATTAGAAATCGACGGCTTAAAATATAAAACCCAGTTTACCGAAAAATTTATTAATCGGAAACAATGGGAAAAACCCGATCCGGGAGCCGTTATCACATACATACCGGGATCTATCATCGATTTGTATGTAAAAGAAGGTCAAGAAGTTAAAGCAGGAGATCTACTTTGCCTCTTGGAAGCCATGAAAATGCACAATAAAATCCTGGCTCCCATAAGTGGTACGATCATGAAGATCCATGTCAACAAAGGAGATAAACTCCCTAAAGACGCTTTAATGTTTGAAATAAAATAACTTCAAAGGCTGCCGAATCGGCAGCCTTTGACAAATATCCGATTATGAGTTTCTTCAAAGCCTTGAACATCGTCAAAACCTATGCAAACCACAAGGCATTGGATGACGTGTCAATCAACATCCCGGAGGGAGCCATCTACGGGCTACTAGGCCCTAATGGAGCCGGAAAAACTTCTTTAATTCGAATTATTAACCAAATCACAGCCCCTGATTCAGGAGAAATATTTTTCAGAAATGAACATCTGAAACCGTCTGATGTCAACCGGATTGGTTACCTTCCCGAAGAGCGAGGACTCTACAAAAAAATGAAAGTCGGAGAACAGGCCGTTTACTTGGCTCGCTTAAAAGGAATCAGTAAACACGAGGCGATCGTCCGTCTTAAAATGTGGTTCGAGAAATTCGAGATTGAAGCTTGGTGGGATAAAAAAGTAGAAGAACTATCCAAAGGTATGGCACAAAAAGTGCAATTTATCACCACGGTACTTCATGAACCGGAATTGCTGATTTTTGACGAACCCTTTAGTGGTTTCGACCCCATCAACGTTGAATTACTGAAACGGGAAATTCTCGAATTACGCAAGAAAGGAACAACCATCATCTTTTCCACACACAACATGGGATCGGTTGAAGAAATCTGTAGCCATATCGCCTTAATCAACAAATCACGCAAGATCATCGAGGGACCAATCAATCAGATTCGTGAAAAGTATGCCAGTAACACATACCAGCTCAGCTGTCGCTACAACCCGGAATTCTCACCCGCACAAACAATCGGCTCAGAATTCGAGATAGTATCTCAACGTGTCGAAGGAGACCGTCAGGATATTATTTTGCAACAAAACACTTATTGCCCGGCAAACACCCTTTTGTCAAGAGTCCTGCCCAAAACAGACATCATCTCTTACCAAAAGATCATTCCCAGCATGAACGATATCTTTATAAAACTCGTAAAAGAGCAAGCCTAAATAATTTTTAGATTTATGATTTCAAATTTTAAATTAAAATAATTATCCCAGATTGAAAATCAGAATGACGTTTCCAAAACCTCATTTTCAATTTTCAATTTTCAATTTTCAATTAAAATGAACAAGATACTCATTATCATAAATCGGGAATTTACCACAAGAGTCCGTAAAAAGACCTTCCTTGTCGTCACAATTTTTGTCCCGATCCTGTTCGCGTTATTCTACGCTTTCCTCATGTGGATGCTACTACGAGACGACAGCCAAGAGCGTACAATTGCCGTTATCAACGAATCAACGTTAGAAACCCCGTTTCAAAAAATCAATAACACGAGTTTCACATATATCGATCAGGAGATACCGGAAACAGACTATATTGATTTCCTGAAAAAGAACGATTTTTACGCCATTACCCGCATCCCGGCCAATGTCATGACCCATGCCGAAATCCCGGTATTCTCAACGTCTCAAGTTCCCATGGAACTGAAAAACGAGATTGCATCACAATTACGCCAGAAAATAGAAACTGTCAAACGTGCTGAAGTGATTGCTAAAACCCAAATGCCGAATTTGGAGACGGAATTGGATGCCACCAAAACCCCCGTACTGGTGAGGACATTACTCGTCACGGACACCGGAGATGCCAAAGAAAGTTCGTCCGAAATCACGTCAATCATCGGACTGGTTGCCGGGCTAATCATCTACTTCTTTATTTTCATGTATGCCTCTCAAGTCATGAAAGGTGTTATCGAGGAAAAAACGAATCGGATTATTGAAGTGTTAGTTTCTTCGGTAAAACCCTTCCAGTTCCTATTGGGAAAGATTATCGGTGTGGCAGCCGTGGGACTTGTACAATTTTTGATATGGATTGTTTTGGGAGGAGGTATTATTTTAATTTCTCAAGCTTTTTTCATGCCGAATCTTGACTTGGAAGCCTTAAAAAATGCCAACGACCTAAATATGTTTGCTCAAGGAACAGAAATTAACCCCGAGCAATTGGCGATCATCCAAAATCTCGTAAAAACTATTGATCCCATGTTTATCTTGAAATTCGTGGGAGCCTTCTTATTCTATTTCATCGGAGGATATTTATTATATGCATCCTTATTTGCCGCCATTGGTGCTGCCGTTGATAATGAAACGGACTCCCAGCAATTCATGACCCCTCTGTCTATCATTCTGGTTGTCGCTCTCTACATCGGTGTTGCTGCCATGAAAAGCCCCGAATCACCCATGGTATTCTGGAGTTCTCTCATCCCTTTCACCTCTCCGGTCGTCATGCTTGTACGCATACCGTTTGGTGTTCCTGCATGGGAAATCATCACTTCAATGGGTTTACTCGTCGGATCCTTCCTTTTCTTCACGTGGTTATCCGGTAAGATTTACAGGGTAGGTATCCTCATGTACGGGAAGAAAGTCACCTGGAAAGAATTATACAAATGGCTTCGCTATAAAGCATAAGAAAAGCGACTCTTTCGAGTCGCTTTTTTATTGAGTCCAAGTCTTATTAGATCTTGTGGATTACCATTCCAGAACGAAGTTTCGGTTCGAACCAAGTCGTCTTCGGAGGCATGATATTACCGGTATCGGCAATATTGATCAATTGCTCCATAGAAACAGGGTACAAAGCGAAAGCCACTTTCATCTCGCCATTATCAACACGACGTTTCAATTCTCCCAATCCGCGGATACCTCCCACGAAATCAATCCGTTTAGAAGTACGCAAATCCTGAATATCCAAAATGTCAGCCAATACATGGTTAGAAAGGATTGTTACATCCAATACCCCGATCGGGTCATTGTCATCGTAACTTCCCGGTTTAGCCGTCAGCTTATACCATCTTCCACCTAAGTACATGCTGAATTCATGTAATTTAGCCGGGTGATAAATCTCCGTACCCATATCTTCAACCGTGAAATGTTCGCCCAATTTAGCCAACAATTGCTCTTCAGTCAAACCGTTCAAATCTTTTACAACACGGTTGTAATCAATGATTTTCAACTGATGATCCGGGAAGTGAACAGCCATGAAGAAATTATATTCTTCCGTACCGTCGTGGTTCGGGTTCTTTGATTTGAACTCGGCACCGATACGAGCAGCAGCAGCAGTTCTATGATGTCCGTCAGCAACATACGTGTAAGGAACTTTTGTTGCAAATAATTCCTCCAAACGTTTGTTGGTCTCCGGGCAGTTGATTGCCCAGAAATGATGACCGAACCCGTCTTCCGCCACGAAATCATAGTCAGCTTTTTTGCTCTTCACGATATCTTCAACGATAGCATCAATTTCCGGAACAGCCTTGTAAGCAAAGAATACCGGTTCCAGGTTAGCTTTTACATAACGGGTCAAGATCATACGATCCTCTTCCTTATCCGGACGGGTCAACTCGTGTTTCTTGATAATTCCGTTCATGTAATCCTCACAAGCAGCACAACCTACGATACCATATTGAGTTCTTCCGTCCATCGTCTGGGCGTAGATATAAAATTTAGCATCCTCATCCTGAACCAACCATCCCTTTTCCTGGAACATATTGAAATTCTCCACGCTCTTGTTATAAACAGTCTCGGAGTGAATATCAGTTCCTGCAGGGCAGTCAATCTCAGCTCTGGTAACATGTAATAATGAACGAGGTTTTCCTGCAGCCATTTGTGCTGCTTCCTCTGAATTCATCACATCGTAAGGTAGACACGCCAGTTCCTCACAAACTTCTTGAGATGGTGTACGTAATCCTTTGAATGGTTTTACTATTGCCATAAGTATATTTATGATTTAACGATTTACGATTTAATGATTCCAACCACACAGATCCACGCTTCAAATAGCGTCGTGAAAAATCACAGAATCATAAATCGTAAATCTAAAATTGATTTATTTGTTTACTCTGAATTTCTCGTCACCTTTCTCTATGAAGTTCACGATCTGGTGAGCAGCAGCCAATCCTGCGTTAACGTTAGCCTCTTCTGTTTGAGCACCCATCTTTTTCGGGGTAGCGAAGAAACGGCCTTCGAATTTGCTGAAACAATCACAATCCGGAGCGATATCCGTGATATAGTGGAAATCAGCTCTTTCTTCCATCAATTTAGCCAAACCTTCCTCGTCGATAACTTCCTTACGAGCGGTGTTCACCAAAACAGCACCCTTCGGCATATCTTTCAACAAATCATAATTGATTGATTTCTTGGTTTGTTCTGTTGCCGGGATATGCAAAGAGATGTATTGACACATCTTGTACATTTCCTCAGCTGAATGTAACGGGGTTGCCCCGGCATTTTTGATTTGCTCGTCTGTCATGAACGGGTCGAAAGCGTAAACTTCCATTCCGAATCCGCGAGCGATACGTCCAACGTTTTGTCCAACATTTCCGTAAGCGTGGATACCGATCTTCTTACCTTTCAATTCGGAACCTGATTTTCCGTTGAAGAAGTTACGAGCCATGTAAACCATCATACCGAAAGCCAACTCGGCCACAGCGTTTGAGTTTTGTCCCGGAGTGTTCATAGCCACTACATTGTGAGCAGTACAAGCAGCCAAGTCGATGTTATCGTATCCTGCACCGGCACGAACGATTACTTTCAAATTCTTAGCAGCCTCGATTACTTCTTTGGTAGCTTTGTCTGAACGGATGATCATAGCGTCAACATCAGCAACTGCAGCGATCAACTCGTCTTGTGAAGTATATTTTTCTAATAAAACTAACTCATATCCTTGAGCTTCTACGATTTCTCTGATTCCGTTAACGGCAACCGGAGCAAACGGTTTATCTGTAGCGATTAATACTTTAGTCATGATAATTACAATTTTAAATGAAAAAAGATTTACGATTTCAGACCATCATTGCCTTCATTTTCATGAAAGACAATTCTACATCCGAAATCGTAAATCGTCAATTATTAGATATGTTTTGCTTCAAATTCTTGCATTGCAGCAACCAAAGCTTTCACGTCTTCGATTGTACAAGCGTTGTAAGTAGAAGCACGGAATCCACCTACTGAACGGTGTCCTTTCAATCCTACCAAGTTTTTAGTCTTAGCGAAATCAAGGAATTCTTTCTCCAATGACTCGTATCCTTCTCTTAACAAGAAAGGAATGTTCATTCTTGAACGAGAACCTTCTTTTACAACCGGACGGAATACTTTGCTTCTTTCCAATTCAGCATAAAGCATATCAGCTCTTTCGATAGCTAATTTCTCCATAGCTTCAACACCACCCATTGCTTTTACCCATTTCAAGGTTTCTTTCACCCCGAAAATATTGATACATGGAGGAGTGTTGTACATTGATTCTTTATCCACGTGAGTTTTGTATCTCAACATAGTCGGGATCATTCTGTCAGCTACCACGTTGTTCAAGAAATCATCTTTAATGATCACGAAGGTAACACCGGCAGGTCCGAGGTTCTTCTGGCATCCCCCATAGATCATGGCATATTTAGACACGTCAACCGGACGGCTGCAAATATCAGAAGACATATCACAAATCAAAGGTACCGGAGAGGTCGGATCATAGAAAATTTCCGTACCGCGGATCGTGTTGTTTGAAGTGATGTGCATGTAATCCACGTCTGAAGGAATCGTGAATTCAGGATAATAAGTAAATCCGTCAGCCTCAGAAGAAGCAACGATTTCAACTTCACCCCACATTTTAGCCTCTTTAATAGCTGCAGTTGACCAAGTTCCGGTATTTACATAGGCAGCTTTCGTTTTCAAGAAGTTGAAGGGGATCATGCAGAACTGCATACTAGCACCACCACCCAAGAAAAGAACCGAGTATCCTTCCGGAATATTCAATACTTCTTTGAACAAGGCAACAGCCTCTTCGTAAACAGCTTGAAAATCTGCAGAACGGTGAGACACTTCCATGATTGATTGTCCCGTGTTACCGAACTCTAATACTGCTTTTGATACATTTTCCAATGTAGAATCCGGCAATTTACATGGTCCGGCATTAAAAATGTGTTTTCTCATCTCTAAAATATTTAAGTAGATAATTAATTAAAATCTTGTTTGCAATCGCGTTACAAAGATGCAAAATAAGTCCATATAAAAGACTTTTTTCCGTAATTTTTATTCGTTTTTCTTACCGCTTAATAATCAACAGTTTCAACATCTTCGAAAACGTTTTTGCTTCTATAAAAAGACTAAGCACCCGTTCCCGGGTGCTTAGTTATCGTCTAGCTCAAAAGCACCCGACTAAAAGAACGGGGTCTTGACAATTTTAGCTTTCAAAGCTTTGTTTCTTACACGAATGAAGATCTCCGTATCCAGCTTGTGGAAACCACTCTTCACGTATCCCGTACCGATTGACTTCCCGGTCCAGGGAGAAACAGTTCCGGAGCAAACGACCCCGATCTCGTTTCCTTCTGCATCCTCGATCACGTATCCTTGGCGAGCAATACCCTTATCTTGAAGTTCGAACGGTTTCATGTAACGGCTTGGCTTATCTGCTTTCATTTTTTCATGATAAGCACGGTTAATGAAATCATTTCCCGGCACGAATTTCGTGATCCAGCCCAAACCAGCCTCAATAGGAGAATGATCATCGTCAATTTCGTGTCCGTACAAGCAGAAACCTGCTTCCAAACGCAAGGTATCACGAGAACCTAACCCGGCAGGTTTGATTCCGAATTCAGCCCCAGCCTCAAACACGGCATGCCAAAGTTTCTCAGCATCTTTCACGTATGCATAAATCTCGCAACCACCCGCTCCGGTATATCCAGTCGTGGAGAAGATCACTTTATCGATTCCTGCAAACGGGATCTCTTGGAAAGTATAATATTCCATATCTACCACGTTAGCCGTGGTTAATTTTTGCATTGCCTTCAATGCCAAAGGACCTTGAACGGCAAGCTGGCAAATATTATCAGAAGCGTTTTCCAAATCGGTATCCACGTTCATACCTAATTCTTTTGCCCATTTCGTACACCATGCCCAGTCCTTCTCGATATTGGCAGCATTCACAACCAACAAATATTTTTCGGCACTGAAACGATATACCAAAAGGTCATCCACGATACCACCCGTTTCATTCGGAAAACAGCTATACTGGATTTTACCATCCGTGAGAGCTGCCACATCGTTAGAAGTAATCTTCTGTACCAATTCGAAAGCTTTCGGGCCTTTTACCCAGAATTCACCCATGTGAGAAACATCAAATACACCCACTTTTTCACGAACCGTGTTGTGTTCGTCTTTAATACCGGTATATTCAATCGGCATATTGTAGCCGGCAAAAGGAGCCATTCTTGCCCCAAGCTCCTCATGGAAATGTGTAAATGGAGTAGTCTTCATTTTTATATCGTTTAAATATTCATTATATTATAAAGTATAACTATAACACTCCGCAAAGTTAAAACTTTTATTGTTCTTGCCTACCCTTTCTAAAAAAATATTAGCACGTCAATTGAATCTTCGAAATCAGAAACAAACCGCCCGTTAACTTATTTGCAATCTCGGTAAAAATGATTACTTTTGTTCAATTCAACTGTGAATAAATTTACTACATATTAATCCTTAGAAACTAATTGAACAATGATTCTAAAAGTAATAGAACAAAATGGTATCACCATTGTCGAATTCGTAGACGTGACTCGTTTCACGTTAGCGTCGGCTGACGAAGTGAAAACGGAACTCAGACCTTTGTTAAATAATAAAGATTGTCGAATGCTCTTCGACTTTCACGACATTGAATTTGTAGATAGTAGTGCCATCGGTTGCATCATCGCCCTTTTCAAAACAGCGAAAAGCGTCGGATCCAGCCTAAAACTTTGCAACCTCACGCCGGAAGTGTTGAAAATATTTGAGCTCTTGCACCTGCAAGTGATCTTCGATATCACCGGAACTCGTGAAAGCTGCATGGCAGACTACGTAAAATAAAAGATAAAGCCTCCCTTTCAGGAGGCTTCACTTTTTTATTAAGCTATCGTCAGACAAACACTATCCGATGCAGCCTTTCCATTTTTCGTGGTAGCAAAAGCATACCCTTTCACATTCGTGGAATCCCACTCTTCTGGTAAGGATTCACTCGTGTTCCCGTTCTCTCCACGAGCTCTCAACAAAATAAGCTTACCTCTCTTCAACACGGTTTCGTACAACACGGCATACACCTGATCGTCAGCAGAAGAATAACCATCATTTTATTAAAAATAACATTTTCCATCATATACAACTTTCCAAATAATAAAAGAAATCGCTTCTCCTAAAATAGAATACCCTCTAAAAGTCTTTTATTTAACTTTTAAAGGGTATTTTTATGATATGAAATCTTAGAGAACGGTTACATATCATGAATCAAGCAAAGGTAATAAACTAATCCTTATTTTTCAAGGCTTTATCTATCCTATAAAGCAAGTAATTATAATGTGAACGAGTATCTCCCGAGCTTTGGGTTATAGCACTGGACAACAACTCTTTCACCTCTAACAGCATATCATAAAACAAATAAGCCGTCGTATTATCCTTGATTTTTACTTTAGACATGGGTTCAAAACCTTCTTCACGGGCAGAATGTTTCAACACGATCTTCGATATTGCATAGTTCGAAAAAGACTTCTGTACAAATTCATTCAAATATTGAGAACGGCTTGACAAAGCCAATGCATCGTCCTCTGAAGCAGGTAAAAAATTCTGAGCAGGTCCGGTTATACTGGAAGTAGCCATAATATTAGCAACAAAAAGATTTTGCAAATTCATATCCGTCTTCGTCAACTTTTGATTTTTTAAAGTCTTGTCCCAAATAATCCGGTAGAGATCAGACAGGTACTCTTGGGGTGTATAAGCTTCCAGCGATTTCTCAGCACCTAATGCAACATAACTAACCCTATTAAATAATAACCCGATAAGTTCTTCCTGTGCAGCTTCAGGAACCAAGTCTTTCAAGTTATACAGATACTTCAAGTCTCCATTATCCAACCAAGATAAATCTTTGGCAACATCAATCACATACTTCAACGCTTCTTTTTGTCTTTCTTTGGACTCCACTTGATAAGTCGTCCCCTTATCACCTTCACAAATTTCATTCAAATAGATTCCTCCAATATAAGCCATGACATTATTCATGCTATTTTTAAAAGTAAACACCAGATTATCATATAGCAGACCTCTCAACTCCAAGTCCCTATCTCCCTCCTTATACCACTCGTGATAATGCTGGAGTGCCCTTTTCAAATTACGGATATAATAATCCGTCGCTTTCAGATGATCATTTCCCAAATCGCCGTATAACGCAGTCGGATCGTATACAGTCGAAGTATATTGTCTCTTTTTGTAACGAAACATCGGATCTTCTGCAACTTCTTTTATCCATTTATCTAGAGTGGCAAATTCACTTTCTGGGGTCGTGGTTCCTTTGATTGGACAATACAACCACTTTATTGCATAATAGTCATACGGCCCAAGACCTTTAGGAGTAAGCCGAACCCCATTCTTCACATCTTCCGGTTGGGCTATATAATTATAAGCTATATCATCCATTATGGAGGCACTCAAACCATACTGTTGCGTGAACGAAGCTGAACGCAAAGAATCTACTGGATAAGCATAAGAAGCTCCAAAGTTAGAAGTTAACCCCAAACATTCACCCACGGATTGCATAATGCTGGTACGAATGAGATCCCCCATAACTTCTTCGGCAAGTACAGCCTGCCTCACGGAAGGGTCTGTTGCCATCGTAGATAATACCCGGGATAGATACAATGCATACCTCACATTATCGCTAATATAAATGGAAGCATTCAATATCTCTCCGGTACGAGGATCCGTGTGCATAGAAGTCAGGATTTCATCCAGTGTCAAGGGAGCATAACGAATAGTGGAATAATTCAAGTCATTAGCATTAAAAATCGAATCATTTTGAGGAAATTCAAGTACCCGCACGACATCCTTAAAACCAATTTTTTCAAAAGCCAAATTCCACTCTTCCGCTCCCGACCGGATATATTTTTTCCAAGTTTGAGGCATCAATGTATCCAAGTAAAACACAATCGGCTTTTGGGGTTCCACTAATTCTCCAGAGGCGTAAGCAACCGGATCCACAGGTTCAATCCGCCAACGATTAGAATAGAATACCTTTTTCAAACCGGTTTTAGCATTCTCCAATACGGCTCCCGTGTAATAAGAAGTTCCGATTCGAGGATCGGCCAAACGGGCCTGCATTGGGGTCTCCGGTAGCAACATTAATATTTTATCTACCAAAACGGTCACCGGAACATCTTGATTCATTATCATTGCTCCGAAAAACATATAATCCACATCATAACTCATCTCGCATCCCACAATAATACTGTTCTGATAGGCATGAGCATCCCTCAGGAACGAACGCTCTTCATCGAATTCATGTTCCCGAGTTACTAATCCGTAAAGTGAATTAGCTGCATATCCGGGGAAAGGCGAAGAATAATATGAATCTTCCAAGAACAGGCTGGTCATATCAACCACCACCGCACTACTATCTGGAGTCGGTGCTACAATTTTAAAACTCTGATATATTCCGCCAGTATTTGCCTCCTCAATAGCCTCTTCCACGGCTTGTTCTCCGATCCGGTTTACCAATCGATTCTGCAATATTAACCGAGCCTCCAAAATAGAATCGTTTTTCGTGAAAACCATGTGTAAAGGCTTTCCTGCAAACTCCCCAACAACACCTTCTCCATGATCACTGGTCTTTTGGATCGAAGAAGTCAACAACATATCTTTCCCGAGCAGAGATAACGGAAATTCAACAAACACATTCCCTTCCATAACATGAACAGTCATCATTCCTTTGGAAGTATGTACTTGCTTTCCCTTAAATAATTTCTCGTATGCGTTTTCCGTCTTTTGAACCTTTTTCGTTTTCTTACGTTTCGCCGCACTCCCTTCTATACTTATCCCAGTGAAAAGGACAAAAAGCACCAGTGCGTAAACTATTGTTCTCATAACTTTCTGCTGTTTCATCCCTCGTTTATTTTAAAGCTTGATTAATCTTGTATATCATTAATCGATAATGTTTACGGGTATCCTCCGATCCGGTATTCACCTTGCTCTCTAACAAAGTTTTTACTTTTCTCAAAGCATCATAATAAACATGCCCCATCGGTTCGCTTGGCGGAACTGCATCCACAGAAAATCCAAAAGCCTGTCGCTCGGCATTTTGGTAAGTCCTGGCTTGAACGTCATAAGAAGAAACTTCTTTATTCGTGTAAATTCCGACCAGACTTTCCGGTAAAACCCCATAAGTTTCCCGACTTTTCTCCTTAATAAAATCCGGAATAGGTATCATCTGGCCAGCCAGCCCGATCGAACTTCCTCCCATTCCTTTTTCTTCAATTCCGGATATACCCATAACAAAAGAAAGATAATTCAACTGTAACTTCTTATCCACCCGGGTTAAACTCTTACCTTGTCTCGTCGGCTCCCAAACAAAATTATAGATTCCATTCAGACAATCCACTTGTGTGTACGGGTTCTCTTTCATCTTGTCGGCACAACGAGCTACATGGGGAATACGTTTAAGTATCGATTCGAACATCATATCTTCCAAAACGGAAACAATATTGCCCTGCAAAGGCAAATTTTTCAAAAACTCCGGATTATTTAACCACTCCATATTCTTGATCTCTTTCATCATAAAGGCTAACGCCCGTTCTTGCTTTTCACGAGGTACAGGAGAATATCCCGGTAATTGGTCTCCCTCATAACGTTCATTCAAGTAAATACCACCAATATTAATCAACACGTTGTTCATATAACGTAAATACTGGTACATGATTTCGTTGTACATATTCTGCCGGAAAGTGAAATCCTTATCTTCATCAGCAACCCATTCATTCAAATGCTTAATCAAAAATTTCAAATTACGGATACCATACTCTGAGGCTTTCATCGCATCGTCACCTAAATCTTCCTCACATGAACTGGGATCTATTCTATAGGTGAATTGTTGTTTTCCATAACGATAAATCGGATTTCCCGATTTCTCACTGATCCAACGGTCCAAAGTAGGCACTTCCTCCTCGGACGTCTTTGCATCCAACAAGGGTGTATATAACCACTTTATAGAGAAATAATCAGCTAAACCCAAATCTGGCGGGGTCAATCTAACCCCTCTCTCCTTATCTCCTGGTTGAGCCACATAATTATTCCGGGCATAGTCCATGATGGAATAAGTCGTTCCGTATTTCTGCGTGAATGACGGAGAACGCAAAGAATCTACTGGAATCGAAGCAGAGCCCGCCATATTATGCATCAATGCTAAAGTATGCCCCACCTCGTGGGCAACAACGTACCGGATACAATCTGCGATCACATCATCACCGAGGACTACTTTCCGTACGTCCGGATCAGCCGGAGCCGTGTGTAAAAAGCGCCAATTCTGAACTAGTTCTATCAAATTATGATATAAATACACAGATGCATTAATAATCTCTCCGGTACGGGGATCAGTCCATGATGGCCCCATAGCGTTCGCAATCCAAGAGGGAGCATAACGTACGCATGAGTACTTGAGATTATCCGGATCAAATTCTGGGTCATCTTTCGGAAAATCTTTAGCCACAATAGCATTCTTGAATCCGATTTTCTCGAAAGCGGCCTGCCATCTTTCAACAGCATCTTTCACCGGCTGTTTCCAACTTTCTGGGAATTTATCGTCGATATAATAAACAATTGGTTGTTTGGGTTCCACCAATTCTCCACGCTTGTAAGCTTCCACATCAGAAGGTTCTAACCGCCAACGATTAGCAAAATGCAC
Source organism: Butyricimonas sp. BSD2780061689_150309_C8 (assembly GCF_015560935.1). NCBI lineage: Bacteria > Pseudomonadati > Bacteroidota > Bacteroidia > Bacteroidales > Odoribacteraceae > Butyricimonas > Butyricimonas sp. BSD2780061689_150309_C8. The sequence continues at coordinate 44,539 of NZ_JADMSV010000028.1, read as the reverse complement.
CTCTTTCACACTTCTTCCGTCATTACAGAATTCTGACATCTTTTGCGTGAATATATTGATCCGGGGATCAGCAATTCTCGGACGCATCGGATTCTCCGGAAGTAATATCAAACTCCGGGTCACGACAGCAGTGAATGGCATCTTATACACATAATAGTATTTCCGATCTCTCACACTCACAGAATAAGTCAACGAAGACTGAATCCCTACATTATCAGAAAAAGCTTTTATCTTTCCTACATGAGAAATCTCTTGCTTGAATTCCTTCTGCAAGGTCATTTCCTCACTTGACATGGCAGAATAGGGCGAGAAAGGACCTAGCTTTTCGTTGTCACTCACGAAATAGTCCGTTACGTCAAACAGAACCGCCGTACTATCCGTGTTATAAGTTTCAATATCAAAGTTCCCGATTATAGCCGGACGCGTACTTTCACTTAATCGTTCCGCTATATTTTTATCTTTCGTCAAATACTTCGTGGTCACTTCACGTAATTGTACCTGCGAATCGTTTTTCGTAAAAATCACATGTATCGGATCATATGGCTTTTCTCCGACACATCCGAAACGGTTATCCGTAATCGAAGTTATTGTTGACCCTAGCAACATATCCTTCTCCAGTAAATGTAAGGGGAGTTCAAAATATAATTTTCCCTCCATTTTATGCATCGTGATCAATCCCCGAACGGTCTCATATTTCTTACCTTGAAAAAACTCCTCATAGGGAGAATCTTGTTTTTTCTCAATCCTATTTTCCTGTTTGTTTTTCTTTTTGGAACGCACACTCGCATTTACCCACAAGGAAGTTCCAAGTAAAGTCAGAACAACAACTAAAATTTTAAATCTCATACACCATAATTTAATTTACAAACATTACAAACAACACAATAGTCTGCCAGGGAAATCCATTCAGGTTCCCCGGTAAACAATATTTCATACTTAATCCTTTAATTCCAATAGAAACCGTACATTACTTTAAAACGTGTATCCACAATTGATCCATAGGAAATTTCCGGATCATGATACAACACTTTAGGAACTAAATTATTCACGGCATCCCGACTAAAATTCATCACAAAAAAATGTCCGTTTTTCAGCCCCACACCGACACGCGTTCCGTCTTTTGACTCGGAATCAATAGATACAATCTCATCGGCAAACGTGTAATATTCTTCTAAAGATGCCCCGGTTTTACGGTTATACATATATAATACATTCCCCTTAGCAATCAACACATAAGGTGTAACATCGTAAGGCATCACGTTAAAAATAACCGGAGTAACACCATCAACAACTCCCCCCAAATCCAACTCTTCCTGGGTAACCTCAGCATAAGGATCGCCTCGATCTACCGACTCCACAAGAAAATCATAGCTGTATAATTGACCATCTACATCTTTCAATATAGCATAATATCCTTGATCCCATCGTCCCGTACGATAATACCCGCAATGTAAAACTTCCACATCTCCAAGATCATCCAAAGGCAAGCAATCCCGATCATAATCCTCAACGTCAAAATGTCTTATATCCCCTGCTTCCTGTTCATTAATATCCACGACAGCCAGAAAACGATTTCTGGATTTATCTATCGGACGATCGTACAGAACAGTTAAATCCATGTTGGCAGCAGGAGCTATGATTAGATTCCGCCCATCAATCTCTTCTCCCTCAAAAGTTAAAGGACGATTCAAGAACAATCCGGAATTAAACAATTTATCCGTTGTTTTTTTACGTGTATAAATTTTACCATCTTGATTCACCACAAAAGTAATCCACCTCATATCCAACATATTAATGGGTTCAAAATTAGCCGGTAGATCATTATCCAAGAACATATCTTTCATGGCAACATCCTTATGATAGGTTATCCCATCAATATCTATACATCCGTTCCCACCTTTTTGCATGATCCAGAATTGACTATTGCTCGTGTTAGACACAAAATGTTCCAACATTTTTATCGGTCCGGTACCCAGTTCTTCATTATTAACCAAGTTATACACATCCGGATGAGCTATATATTCATAAGTGATCGAACCATCCACCTCATTCTCGTTTTCATCTTCACGAATATAACTCAACATCGATTTTCCATCTTTTTCAGACAAGATCATCCATCCTCTCGCTCCATACGGAGAAGTAATATATAACGGAACTTGAGCTAAATATACAATATTGGTAACCGTGTCTTTCACACGTAACATCAAGTAGTCACGAGCCGTCGTATCTGCCTTAAATTCCAAATTACGATCCCGAGATATGATTTTTCCCAAAAAAGACCATTCAAATTTCAGCGCCTTTTGATCCTCCTTAATAGTAAACGACAATTGGGGTTCTATTTTTACAACTTCTCCCAGTACAGCACTATAAGAACGTTCATTAAACGTGATGGTGATGTCATTCATTGCTTCATAGTTATAATTTCCTTTATCATCATAACAAGCAGCTAACAGGGTTCCGATCATCACCCATAATATCATCAATTTCGTTTTCATAATCATTTATTTATTCGATTAAATAATAGGAACCTCTAAAGGCAGGTTATGTAAAGCAATATAATCCTTGAACTCTAAAGCTAATGCCCGTTTTTTAGATGGATCCATATCCGTTAGATCGGTCACTCCGGTACAACGTATAAATTCACTATACTTTAATGGTGAATACTCTCCTAAATACACCCGTTCGATCTCGTCATCCCACCACAGAGGCTGACTGGGCATATCATCAAATACGACACGAAACAAACGTTGTTCCACAAATCCCGGTTGAAAAACTTCATTTTCTTTAATCGTAAATACTAAATAACAGTTATCATCCTGTAATCTTGCAGTCCGCTTTAAAGTAATGTAGATCGTATCCTTTATCTGATGTGACGGAAATACGGGATTCAAATCCAACTCATAATCTTCCGTCGTAGCGGTTGTTAAAGAATCGACAATCTCCAGATTATACCCCATAGGTTCATCCAACGGGTCTCCGACTAACTGTACCTCACAAGCTACTTGACGAACATTATCATTCGGATAATGTGAAAAAGAAAGGAATACACTATCTTGATTCCGCATTGAAAAATAAAGTAATCTTTCTCCGCTAAAACGCTCGATATTATCCTTGTCACACGAAAAGAGTAACAAGGTTGTCAATGCCAATAATATATATCGTTTCATATGTTCCATGTTATTACATTAGTGAATAGTTTGGTTATCAGGCAACGGAAATACAAATTCAGCTTTACTATCCGGTTTTTGATTGAAACGCTTGTAGTAATAAAATGCCTGTCCTTCACACACCAGATCTTTTATAGCTTCTTTTAAAAGTTCATACTCCATCTCACTTTCATCACTAATCAACTCCTCCAATTGCCCTCCGCGAATTCCTCGTTTCATACGTACCCAGTCCAATAAAGAAATACCGTCACTAACATTTCCTAATTTATATTGAGCCTCAGCTGCGATATAATACATCTCACTTAAACGAATCATCGGGATCATATTATCCCCGTAAGAACCAGCTGTCTGTTTCATATATTTCTTTGACATCGCCCCGTCAATCGAGGTCGAAAACAATTTTTCATACCGTTGATCGTCGGAGTCATATTCATAAATATCATCGGCCAAAACAAACAGACGTGTATTACTGCTACTAGCTCCTGTCGTATAAGTACTGTAATCATCCACCATTCTCTTATTTGACAACGTAAATATCAATTCATCATAGAGTTTGTAATTATTCGCAAAATCAGTTGTTGCCGTAAAATTAAAGCAAGGATAACTGATTCCCGATTCCACAAATTTGGCATCAATCACCTCCATTGCCTGCTGATAAGCCTCTTGATGTTTACCCGCATATGAATACACTCTAGCTAATAAAGCTGTAACGGCATAATAATTCATCCGATATCCCCGATAAGTATAAAACAAATCTTTCGGTATATTCGGGTCATCAGAACCCTCACCTCCTGCCATCCGGTAGGAAGTTTTATGCCATATCATATGTTCTGCTATCGTATCACAAGCACCCACTAACTCTTTTGCTTTCAGCAAATCCCGTTCAACTTTAGAAAGAATATCCGTTACACTCAAATTCGGTTCAGAAATAGAACCATATCTCTCGTAATAAGGAATGTACCCCTTGTCATCCCCAGCTGCTTTCACCACCCGGGGAGAAGGAGCAAATAATCTCAACATATCAAAATGGATAAAGGCACGTAAAGCCAAGGCTTCACCCCATATCAAATTTCTTTCTTCTTCCCCTTCGGCAAATTTGGAAGGATCTTCCTTCTGAGCCCGATCAATCAAGTTATTACAATTAGCCACAGCATTGTAACTATTCGACCAAATACTTTGTATCAAAGATTTAATCTCTTTATCCTGATATTTGTATGACAAAGCCTTATCATAGATATGTCCGCTATTAATAGACCATGAATCATAACATTGAGCCAACACATCTAGAAACCCCCATGTCATTTCCCGTCCATATAGAGAAGTCACGGATAAATCCTTGTACACACCGTTCAATGCCGTCCGATACCCCTCTCCCGTTTTAAAGAGAGTCTCTTCATTTACCTGATCATCCGGTGCCACATCCAACCACGAATCACATGATCCTAGCGTGAACGCAAACAACACCAATCCTATTAATATTTTATTTTTCATAACGTTATCTATTTTAGAAACTAGCTCTTAAAGAAATATTTACAGTTCTCGCATATGGATAATTTAATCCTCGTTCCTCCTTCACGGAAGAGATACGGAAGATTTCGTTTGCTCCAAGCTCTAAACGTAACATACTCAATCCCCAAGATTTAATCAACTTTTGATTAAAATCATATCCCAGCGTGATAGAATTCAGTGATAACATATTATAATCCTGAACGAAACGTTCCGTTGGGTTCGTGGTTTTTATTTCATCCACACCGCTCTGTAGCGCCTTGTATTTCGCCCGGTCACCCGGTTTTTGCCAACGTCCGGTCAACACTCGTTTATCAACATTCTCATTATAAATATCCGCATTTTCCACCTTTTCCACCAATGTCGTATTATAGTGTTGTCCACCACATTCATACAAAAAGCTGGTATACAAGGAAAAATCTTTATACCGGACATTAAACCCGAACGATCCCTGAGCTTTAGGTTCAGTATTTCCAACCACAACCTGCTCTGAAGCATTCCAATCATACGTGTATGTACCATCACGACGAATCAATAACTCCTCTCCTGTTGCTGGATCAATACCTTTTGAACGCATCGCAAAAATAGACGTTGTCGATCCTCCTTCAATATATTGCGTGAAAGGTTCGGCTGTTGACCCGTCGTATTGATTCGAATTGATATAATGATCTTTTACTTGATCATTATATGCCTTCAAACTCTCGGAAATCTTCAATATTTCATTTTTATTGTGTGCCAAGTTCCCGTATAAGGCAACCATCAAATCTTTTCGGTTTACAAGAGTACTTCTGAACTGGAGCTCAAAACCTTTATTCATCATCTCCCCGATATTATCCATATACGTCGTGAAACCGGAAGCACTTGGGATCGTTACGTCATTAATCAGATCCACGGTTTTCTTCCGATAATAACTGGCTTCCAAATGGAATAAACCGTCATAAATCTGAAACTCAAAACCTAAATCTAATGTTTTTGTCCTTTCCCAACCTAAATTCTTATTTCCCAAAGCCATCAATGAAGCTCCGAAACCGGTTTGGTACCATTCGTCATTCTGAATCTGATACATAGTTTGAGCTGCATAAGGAGGGAAGTTTACTTTTCCCGTAATTCCGTATGAACCACGTATTTTTAATATATCTAACCCGTTAATACCCTTCATGAAATCATACTGGTGTATATTCAACCCTAAACCTCCGGCCCAAAACGTTGCAAAGCGACGATCCGAACCAAACTCGGAGGAACCATCCGAACGAACAGAGAAATCCATCAAGTATATATCATTATACGTGTAGTTAAGACTACCTACAAAACCGATAAGTCGAGTCCTATTCTGTGTTACCGTGGGTTTCGTCACGATCTCTTCAGCATAATTGGGAGAATTTAGCTCACCTGTCGGAAATCCTTGATACTCGGCAATAGTAGAAGAGGTCTCATTCGTACGAGCATTCATGGCCAAGTTCACATTCACATGATTTTTTCCAAAAGAACGGTTCATGGCCAATTGTACGTTCATATCAAATGCTAATCCTTTCCCGTTAGTTAAAGTCAACTCTCCAGAAGAATGATTATCAATACTCAAAGGCTTACTATTCTTCTTAGATCGGGGATCCAGAAAGTCCTTACCCTCCTCTATGGTTTTTGTTAAACTCAAAGTGCCTTTCAATTGCAACCAATCTGCAATATACCAATTCACCCCCAAATTATCCACGATCTCCTCTGTCTTATCCCGATTAAAACTAGACAATCCGGCCTCATAAAGAGGATTTGCACGTTCTTCCTCCTCTTCCCCATGCCATTGTCTCGTTACATCCAAATAATTCCCGTTTTCATCTTTATACTCATCATATGGTAATTTACGGGTATAATCCGAAAATGTCCCATAAGGAGAATCTGCAGAACGAGTCATATTGTACGAAACGTAATTCTTTATCTGTAAAGAACCAACCCGATAATCCACGTAAAATCCGGCTCCCGTTCTATCCCGGTAAGAACCCTTCATTACTCCGTCATCATTATTATACAAAAGATCTACCCCGAAACGAATATCTTGAGAACCACCTTCAATATACACGCTGTGTTTATGATTGAACACTGTACGCAAAGGTTTTGATAACCAGTAGGTATTCACCCCTTTGGTTATATTACTCAATTTACCATTATATTCTTGATCTAATTTGTATTGCTCATCTCGATCCTCACTCTTATATATCCCGGCTGCTATCTCCGTTGCAAACTTCTCCTTTGCATTCATCAAATTATAATCTGACAGATCCGGCATGTTCAAAGTTCCAGTCATACTATAAGACACGTTTACCTTTCCGGGTGTCGGGGCCACGGTCGTAATAATTACTACACCATTGGCAGCACGAGAACCATACATTGCGGTAGCAGCAGCATCTTTTAGGATTACGATACTCTCAATCCGGTTAGGATCGAAGTCGTACAATTTTTGCACACTGATCTCATATCCATCCATAATGAACGTCGGTAGATTCGGATTATTATCCAATTCAGATTTCGAAAGTGCATTCCGATCCAAATCCTTCACTCCAATTCCAGAACGACCTCTTATATACATTTCCGGAACGGCATTCGGATCTGATCCCCAGCGATTATTATCTTGAATACGAAAAGAAGGATCAAATACTTGTAAAGCTTGAATCACATTGGTCTTGGAAACTTTCAATAAGTCTTCCTTCTTAACGATCACCGAATTTCCTGTAAAACTTTCTTTTTTAATATTCGCATATCCGGTAACAACAACCTCCTGCATCTCTTTCACATCTTCCTGAAGACGAATAATAATCTCTTTTTCATCATCTTTAGGATCATTGGATAAACAGTATTCCTGTGAAGTCATCCCTACAAAAGAAAACACCAAAATAGTACTATCCATCTTAGAAACTTCTATCGAGAATTTTCCATCAATATCCGAAACCACACCAAGAGAGGTTCCTTTGATAATCACAGTTACTCCCGGAAGTTCCAATCCTTTATCATCCAACACTTTCCCCTTGATTTTCCGCATTTCCTTCTTCTCTTTATTATCATTTTCCTCTTTTTTCGAAATGACCAAAAAATCTTCCACCAACTTACACTCCCAACCACTCCCTTTCAGTGCGGCATTCAAAGCTTCTTTGGCATTCACGTTTGTCAAGTGAACCGTTACCCGATTCATGCTTTTCAATAAAGTGTTGTTATACACTACCACATACCCGGATTGGGTTTCCACCTCCTTGATAATGTCCTCAATCAAGGCATTTTCAAAGGAAATACTCACTTTTTCCTGCGCAACTCCAGTCTCAGCATGAAGCTGGAACAAAGTCACCAAAACAATCAATAATTGTAATCGCATAATTTTCCAAAATTTGGACCATACTTTTCCCGTCCGGAAAAGTTTATCCTTTAAAAATTTTTTCATAGATTTGTGTAACTATTTGTTTAAAATTCTCTCTTGCAGGAGAGGGTTATTAAAGCGAAAAAAGGGGAAGAGGCCAATCTTCCTCTTTTTCATTTTTTACTTATCCATATCATACCATCTTTTTGTATTGAAAATTTTACTGATTGAGTATTTTCTAATAATCTGAGCATAAAATCTATCGGTCTGTTCCGTAAAGCTGCCCCCGAGAAACAAACATCTTGCAAGGATTCGTCCTCAAAACGAAATTCGACATCATACCAGCGCCCCAAAGCTCGCACAATTTCTGACAACGGGGTATTGTAGAAATGGAAAGTCCCATGTCTCCAAGAGGTGTAATATTTCAAATCGACCGGATTAATTGTCACCTCACCTGATTTCTTGTCATAAACCGCCCGTTCCCCAATATTCACCTTATTTACGGTATTGTTTGCCAACAGATTGATGCGTCCAGTTTCAAGTATTGCGCAACAGTTATACTCATCCGGATAACAGGATGCATTAAACGAGGTTCCAGTAACTTCAATGGTTGCCCCATCCATCACAACATTAAATTTCCGTTTTACATCTTTCTTCACTTCAAAATAAGCCTCGCCCTTCAAACGAACTTCCCGAACATCCAAACCGAAACATAACGGGTATTCCATTTCTGTCTCTGAATTTAACCAGACTTTCGTCCCATCAGACAGTATCAACATGTATTCCCCTCCCCGAGGAACCACGATTTTATTATAAACGACCTTTTCAACTTGCCTTATGCCTCGAGAAGGGTCATAATAATTCAAAGTATTGCTCGTTCCTCGCAATAAAATTTCCTGTTCGGCTAATCCATCTCGTAAAGTGGAATCGCCTAATTGTAAAAGATCGATTTCCTGACCGTCTGATAAATAAAGAGTGGCTTTCGACATACCCGGCTGAATCTGATGGGCTATTACCGGGGACTCCATAGTCTCATTAGGAGCCATAAAATAATAAGCTATGGCAACGAGTATCAAGGGCAGAAGAATTCCAGCAGCATAACGTAACCACACATACCGATGAATGGAACGAGGTTTTATCCGCCTCATCACCTTTTCCAAAGCATTTTGCTCGTTCAATACATCATATCCTTTTACAAGTTCTCCTGATTCTATAATCGAGCGAATCTGTTCAAAGACAAGCCTATTTTTTTCAGAGGCTTCTATCCATTCTTGTAAAGAAAGTTTTTCCTCTTCTGAACAGATGCCCTGGTAGTCTCGCCATATAATATCTTCTATGTCTTCCTTTATCATCATAACAGAAATCATCTTGCTATTACTATAGAGAAGACGAAAAAAAATGGAAATGGGTGAAAGAATTTACTCGGAAACAGCAAAAAAAGCAAGAAATAATTTGAAATCATCCTTGTTTAGATTTTCACGCAAGATACGAATACTTCTAGATAGTTGTGTTTTCACCGTATTCAAAGAAATATGCATCTCGTCTGCAACATCCTTATATTTTCTGTTATTCACGCAGATTGCGGTAAACACATATCGGCATTTATCCGGAAGATTCTCTATTGCCTCCAATAATTTATCTATTTTGGAATCTTCCTCCGATTCTGCTTGAAAAAAATCTTCCAATTGGTCTGCTAAAGAGTTTACATCAACAGTATCGTATTTTTTTGCCCGGGCCAGATCAATACAGGCATTACGTACCATTCGGTACAAATAGGAACGCACGGAAATTCCTTCTGAATCTTCTTTAAATACATTCCAAAACTTAACAAATACCTCTTGCACGATATCCTCTGCCTCGGAAAAATCACCACAAAGTTTCGCCCCATACAAACATAGCGCTTTGTAATTTTTATTGAAAACATCAACAAACAATTTTTCCTTTATAGTCAAATCCGAAGACATCTATTTATACTTTATCTATATTCCATCTATCGGGGATAAAAGTATAAAATTATTCTATTTTTTCCGCCAAACAAGTAATTTTTAATTGTATACGTTTATTTCTCAACCACTAACATCATTAGAAAACAAAAGAAACGGCCCTGTCAAACAATAACAGGACCGTTCGGAATATATTCTTAGTAAAAAGACCTATACGTAATTAGTCACCCAAAGTAGCAACCATCACAGCCTTAATCGTGTGCATACGGTTTTCTGCCTCGTCGAACACGATAGAGTTCTCTGATTCAAACACTTCCTCGGTTACTTCCAATCCGTTCATTCCGAATTGTTTGTAAACGTCACGTCCTACCTGAGTTTCCAAGTTATGGTATGCCGGCAAGCAGTGCATGAATTTGCAGTTCTTGTTTCCAGTCAATTCCATAGCTCTCTTATTCACTTGGTACGGGGTCAACAATTTGATACGCTCTGCCCATACTTCTGCAGGCTCACCCATAGATACCCATACGTCAGTGTACAAGAAATCGCAACCTTTCACACCTTCTTCTACATTATCCGTGATGGTAACAGTAGCACCGGTCTCTTCTGCAATAGCCTTACAAGTAGCAACCAATTCTGCATCCGGTTGCAATTCTTTCGGAGCAACGATGCGAACATCCATACCCATTTTAGCACCACCTACCATCAACGAGTTACCCATGTTGAAACGTGCATCGCCAAGATAAGCGAAAGTTACTTTGTTCAACGGTTTGTCGGTATGCTCCATCATGGTTAAGAAGTCTGCCAAAATCTGAGTCGGGTGGAATTCGTTAGTCAAACCGTTCCATACCGGAACACCAGCGTAACGAGCTAATTCCTCAACAATAGCCTGACCGAAACCGCGGTATTCAATACCATCGTACATACGTCCCAATACACGAGCCGTATCTGCCATAGATTCTTTTACCCCAATTTGAGATCCTGAAGGACCAAGATAAGTTACCTGGGCTCCTTGATCGTGAGCAGCTACCTCGAAAGCACAACGGGTACGAGTAGAAGTTTTCTCGAAAATCAAAGCGATGTTCTTACCTTTCAAACGAGGTTGCTCGGTTCCTGCATATTTTGCTTTCTTCAGATCAGCAGCCAGGTCCAACATGTATTTTATCTCCTTCGGACTAAAGTCCAATAACTTTAAAAAGTTTCTGTTTCTCAAATTAAAAGCCATAACTTTATTTATTTTAGATTTATGATTTTAGATTCCAAATTCAAGGACTCCATACCTTGTATTAAAATCAGGTCAAAATTACAATATCCAATCGAGAATAAAAAAACATTTTCAGTTTTCAATTCTCCATATTCAATTATCTTCTGTCGTCTTCGTATTCCATGGTGATCTTTGAACCGTATCTCCGATCTTCCAACTTGGTAGCCTCGGTGATCACTGATTTCTGACCGCCATCCTTAACAAAACGCAGACAAGCACGGATTTTAGGAGCCATACTACCTTCGGCAAAGGTTCCATCTTCCAAATATTTCATCGTGTCGGCATAGTCCAAGAATTCCAGTACTTGCTGGGTCGGTTTCTTGTAATCCTTATAAATATAAGGTACATCCGTCAAAATATAGAATTCATCCGCTTTTACACGAGTTCCAACCATAGCTGAAGCCAAATCCTTGTCAATTACCCCTTCGATCGGCTGAATATCACCTTTCTCATCAATATATACCGGAATACCACCCCCACCGGTCGTGATCACGATGTTTCCTTCACGAGCCAAACGCTCTACCAAATCAGCATTCATAAAATCTTTCGGATCCGGCGAAGGAACCACACGACGCCAACCACCTTCTACCTTGATCTCTTCTTTGAACACCCAACCTTTCTCTTGAGCTAATTTATCAGCCTCATCCTTCATGTAAATTTTTCCTACCCGTTTGGTCGGATTCTGTAAAGCCGGATCGTTCTTGTCAACAATCACCTGTGACACCATAGAGATCACGTTACGTTGCAACCCGTGTTCTTTCAAGATATTACGTAAGTTACGTTCAATCATGTACCCGATTTGTCCTTGCGTGAAAGCCACACAAACATCCAATGGCATAGCGGCATTGTCATATTTCTCCACACCGGCAGCGTTATCCATCAAAACGTTTCCAACCTGAGGACCGTTTCCATGAGAAATAATCAGATTATATCCTTCTTTTATTAAATATACCAAATTCTCCAAAGTGTCGATGGTATTGGCATTTTGCTCTTCAATAGTACCTTTTTGATTTCCTCTCAAAAGAGCATTACCTCCCAACGCGATAACTGCTAATTTTTTTTCCATTACTCGTATTTTATTTATTATTTTCTTTTCTATTCGAAAAATTCTGCGTCCACAAAGCTAGCGAAATTAGTTATACAAAAAATAGGTAAAATCCTTTTTTATCAAAACACAAAATACTGTAAATCAAATTACTGTATAAATATTCTCCCCATTTTTATAAATATGCAGCGTAAAAACCGGACTTTTGACCATCCGGAAAAAATTTATCATTTATTTCTCTTAACCGTCTCTTTTTTTGTACCTTTGCGATATGCAAAACGAAAACAAACCATCATCGAGAAATTTGTTCCAGCGATTTGCAAACAAATACACTTTTGTGGGGTTGCTATTTGTTATCTGGATCGCTCTGTTCGATAAATACAGTTTTATCGACCGGTTACAGTTGCGTTCAAAAATCAACCAATTGGAGAACGAACAAAAGTATTACCGGGAGAAAATAGAAGAGGACAAACGTAAGAAAGAAGAGTTGTTGGGAAACCGGGATAACCTGGAGAAGTTTGCTAGAGAGCAGTATTTAATGAAGAAAGAAAACGAGGATATTTTCATCATTGTAAAGGAATAATCGATTGGGAAGAATTATTGCTATTGATTACGGGAAAAAGAGAGTGGGCATAGCCGTTACCGATCCATGCCAAATTATTGCCAACAGTCTAACCACGGTCAGATCACATGAGGTATTGCAATTTTTGCAGGACTATTGCTTGAAAGAGAAAGTAGACTTGATTGTTGTGGGACATCCCAAGCAAATGGACAACACGGATTCGGAAAGCATGACCTATATCAAACCCTTTCTTACTGCTCTCGGTCGCAAGCTACCGGATATACCCATTGTTATGTATGACGAACGTTTCACTTCCGTACTGGCCCATAAAGCCATGATCGAAGGAGGGGCAAAAAAGAAACAACGTCAGGACAAAGCGATAATCGATGCTATTAGTGCAACGATTATATTGCAATCGTATATGGAATCACAAAGAAATCTGAATATTTAAAAATGCTTTTACCTATTTACATTTATGGACATCCGGTTCTTCGGAAAGTTTCCGAAGACATCACCCCGGAATATGCGGGATTGAGTAAATTACTCGACGATATGTGGCAAACAATGTACGAATCAGATGGAGTCGGACTAGCTGCCCCGCAAATCGGAAAAAACATTCGTATTTTCGTAATCGACGGCTCCCCGTTCGAGGAACTGGATCCGGATTGCAAGGATTTTAAAAAAGCTTTTATCAACGCACATATCTTAGAGCGTTCGGGAGATGATGTACCTTTCAACGAAGGCTGTTTAAGTATCCCCGGAATTCACGAAGATGTTATGCGAAAAGACCGGATAAAAATTGCCTATCGGGATGAAAACTGGGTGGAACACGTGGAAGAATTCACGGGAACTCGCGCCCGCATTATCCAGCATGAGTACGATCATCTAGACGGGATTGTCTTCACGGATCACCTGTCTGCACTGAAAAAACGTTTACTCAAGGGAAAACTGAATAACATCAGTGCCGGAAAATTCAAACAAAGCTACAGGGTAGTATTACCCAAGTAAGTTTATAAGGTCCGTAAGGTTCATAACATCCATGAATTCTTCGGACCTTATCTTGTTTGAGCCAGGTAATCATTCAATTTAAAATCTAAAATTTGAAATTAGTTTGCGCCCTATTTACTGGCATAGATTTCCTTTTCTCTTTCTCGTGATCCCGTTGATCTTGGGAATTACTGCCAGTCAATATTTATCAAGCTTTCCTTCGACGTTCATTTTAGGTGTCATTATTATATCTTTTTCCCTGCTTTTTATTATCCAGAAGGAACGTTCCGGACTTCCATTTGTATTGCTCACTTTTACCGGACTTTTCTCCACGGGGCTATACCTATCGGATACCAAGACTCCCCCGATCATTTCAGGCGAAACTTATCAATTAACAGGACGCTGCAATCAAATTCTTTCCCCCGGAAAGCTTGTCATTTCCTCACCTCATTTATGCACGTATTTACAAATTCCAGATTCCATGAAAGTCTCGGTTGGGGATTCCCTTTCCGGGCTGATAAGATTATACCCTTTACAAACCTCACATAATCGTCATGATTTCAATTACAACAACTACTTACAACACCAAGGCATACAGGCCAAAGGCTTTCCGGTTGGTGAAATCCATAAAACCGGACACTCGCAAGACCTTTATTCTGTGTGTCACATGATTCGAAATAACTTAGCAACTAAACTACAACAGGTCATCCCAGATAGCATGACGTACAAGCTATTAGCAGCTCTTTGTCTGGGATGTAGGCAAGAAATTACTCCCGATACGAAAGAACTATTCCAAAACACAGGAACAATTCACATCCTTGCTATATCGGGATTACATATAGGAGCCATATTCGCATTTTTCTTGGGTCTATTAAAGTTATTCCATTTTAAAAGTAAAAAATTCCGCTTGATTCTGATCCCGCTAATATGGCTTGTTGCTTGCATTACCGGCCTCTCCCCTTCTGCTTGTAGAGCAGCAACCATCCTAAGCTTTATTACCATTGGAGAGGCATTCAGGCAAGAAACAATTCCTTTGAATGCCATTGCCGCTGCTGCCTTTTTTTCACTTCTTATCAATCCGGAATTACTCTATTCTGTCAGTTTTCAAATGTCATACGCAGCCTACACCGGAATCATTTTAATTTACCCGTTGATGCAAATTAAAAAGATGCACAAGTTCCTTCGCCCATTATACACGCTACTTTGCATCAGTTTTTCTGCACAGATCATGACACTACCCATCATGGCTTACTATTTCCATTCCATCAGTTTGAACAGTATCTTCATAAACCTTATCGCAGTACCCGCCGCTTCTTTCCTTTTATATGGAGGAATCATACTACTTGCATTACCGGAATTCATCAGTTTTTATTTGTCATATATCATCATAGGTCTAACACACCTATTTATTTTCAGCCTACAACTATTTTCCAGAATCGTGATAAACTTACCGGATTTATACCCGACGGCAACTCACGTCATACTATTTTACCTCATCATCGTCCTTGTCATCATTTATTTGATCACGAGAAAACGTCACGTTCTTAGGTTTATCTGTTGCAGCATGAGTATATTGCTCGTTTTTCATGGTTGTTTCACGTACTATATCCAAAACCATCAGGAAATCGTGATTCGTAATCTCTACAAACAATCTGCTATCTTATTGAATTACAAAGGTTATTACACTTACCTCAAAACCACAAGTCCCAATGATGGTTTGTCCACTTATATCACAGCCAATCATTTACAAGCTTTACCCACCCATGAAGCTTTTGTAGGACAACAAATAAAATTCATTCAGAATCACCTGTCATCTTCTCAATGTTCCATATCAATAATCGACCACACCAATCCTACATTTTCTCATGAAGATATAGTCATCATTACCGAAAATATCTACCCTCCCAACTTCCTCGAGTTCCATCCGCAACAGATTATCATGGACAACTCGAACACAAGCCACTGCACGAAAGCCTGGCAAAAATTCTGTTTCAAGAACCAAATTCCGTTTTTCAAAACAAGCGAAGTGGGAACAATTATCTTGAAAATATAGGCATTTTTTTATGGAATTCGGATTATAATGCTTTATTTTGCTCGTTAATTAACACCTAACTAAAATGGACATAGTCATAGCGGGAGCAGGAGAAGTGGGGACACATCTCGCGAACATGCTTAGTAAGCAAGAACATAATATAATGTTGATTGACAGCGATGAGGAAAAGCTGGAACTATTAGGCAATCAATTAGACGTTATGTCAATCGTGGGATCTTGTACCTCGATTGGTGCATTGAAAGATGCAGGAGTACACAAGTGTGATTTATTTATTGCTGTCAATCACCAAGAAGATCAAAATATCAACTCAGCGATCTTGGCTAAAAAACTCGGGGCCAAACAAACCATTGCCCGGGTAAACAATAGTGAGTACTTGGAAGACGAGAACAAAGAGTACTTGAAAATGATCGGTATTGATTCGCTGATTTACCCGGAACGATTGGCCGCAGAAGAAATTGTAGCCTCCTTAAAACAGAGTGGTTCAAGGCAGTTACACGAATTCTCGGATGGCCGCCTGCAATTATTAGGAATCAAACTTTGGGAGAATGCCCCGGTACTCAACTTGACCTTGATAAAAATGGCAGAACGTTACGGTGCCCAGCATTTCCGCGTCGTGGCTATCAAACGAGCAGACCACACAATTATCCCGCGAGGAAATGACTCTTTCCGCTACGGAGACCTGGTATTTATTGTAACCAAGCCTTTCTATGTCCCCAATGTATTCGCTCTTTGTGGCAAATCACAATATGAAGTTAAGAATGTCGTCATCGTGGGGGGCTCCCGTATCGGCATCAAAACAGCTTCCCTATTAGAGAAAAATTACAACGTGAAGATTATCGAAAAGGATCGGGAGAAATGTATTCTCATCGCCGACAAATTAAAATCCACGCTGGTAATCAATGGTGACGGAAGAGATTTGGCCTTATTACGAGAAGAGGGAATAAAAAACACCGATGCTTTTATCAGTGTAACCCACTCGTCAGAAACCAACATTCTTTCCTGCCTGTTAGCGAAAAAGCTTGGGGTAAAAAAGAGCGTAGCCGAAGTCGAGAACATTGACTACATTGATCTGGCTGAAAACATCGGCATTGGAACCCTCGTGAACACGAAATTAATTGCCGCCTCTCATATTTATCGTTACACGATGAACGTGGATGTGAAACATTTAAAATTCCTCACATTTTCGGAAGCAGAGGTATTCGAAGTTACAGCAGAGCCGGGTTCTAAGATTACCCGTAAAACTTTGGCTGATATGAATTTCCCTGAGAACGCAACCGTCGGGGGTGTTATCCGCAACGGGGATGCCATTATAGCGAAAGGAGACGTACAAATCGAGGCCGGAGACAAAGTTGTCATTTTTGCCTTGCCCAGTGCAGTGAAAAAAGTAATCAAACTATTCCAGAAATGATTAACTTTAGGTTCATTACCAACATCATAGGAAAACTATTATTTGTAGAAAGTGCTTTCCTGATCTTATGTATTATTGTCGCCTTGATATACGGGGAGAACGATCTCATGGCTTTCGTTTACTCCGCGATCATCACGCTGGGAGTCGGGAGCCTCATGACATTTACAGTGAAAGTCAAAGACCGGGTACTTGCCAAAAAAGACGGTTATTTTATTGTAACCTGCACGTGGATCATCTTCACCATCTTCGGTTGCTTACCTTACTTATTCGGAGGAACAATTCCGTCAATTGTTGACGCCATATTCGAAACCATGTCCGGTTTCACGACAACAGGTTCCTCAGTGATAAACAACGTTGAGGCCTTGCCACATGCCACTCTATTCTGGCGCTCCCTAACCCAATGGATGGGCGGAATGGGTATCATCGTGTTACTTTTAGCTATCATTCCCGGCTTGGGAATCGAGGGGCGTGATCTTTTCGTGGCCGAAGTACCAGGTCCGACACATGACAAGTTCACGGCAACCTTCAAATCAACAGCCCGACGTATGTGGTATCTCTATATTTCACTAACTGCCGCCCAAGCTATTTTACTGTTACTAGGAAATATGGATCTCTTTGATGCTATCTGTCACTCATTCACGACGATGGCTACCGGAGGATATTCGACCAAACAAGCCAGCCTTGCTTATTGGGATTCCGCATACATCCAATACGTGGTTATCATATTCATGTTCATTGCCGGAACGAATTTCGGTTTACTCTATGTCATGTTGCACGGCAAATTCCGCAAATTATTTCATGATGAAGAGTTTAAACTATATCTTTACATCACGTTAGGGGCTAGTGCAATCATCGCAATCGTACTATTCTTAAACGGTTATGCAAACTTAGAATTAAGCATACGGGAATCTATATTTCAAGTAGTTACCATTCTAACAACAACAGGATTCGCCACTGCGGACTATCTACTATGGCCACCTCTCACGAGTGCCATCATCTTTGCCCTCTTATTTATCGGGGCATGTGCCGGTTCAACTTCGGGAGGATTAAAATGTATTCGACTCAATCTATTATTCAAGAACTCGTTTATCGAGATGAAACGAATCATTCATCCTAACGGAATTATCAATGTCAAGTATAACGGGAAAAGTGTTCACCCCAATATTATGACCGGAGTGATGGGTTTCTTTATCTTGTACATGTTCATTTTCGCTATCTCCAGCCTGATCATGTCACTATTTACTCAGGATATAGCCACCGCTTGTAGTGCTGTTATCTCTAGTATGAGTAACGTTGGTCCCGGCTTCGGTGAGATTGGACCTATGGACAATTTTGCTAATCTACACGACTTTGCCAAGATATTTCTATCCATCCTGATGATGGTCGGACGTCTGGAAATATTCACGGTCTTCGTTCTATTCAGTAAAACATTCTGGAAAAAGTAATCTCTACCCACAAGATAATTTGGATCTCACCCAAAGAGAGGTATTTTCGGAGCTTAGATTCCGGGATACCTCGTTGCAAAAATAAAAAAGGACTGCCATTTCAACAGTCCTTTTTTATTCTTAGAAAAATATCCTACAATTCACCCAATCCTTGCCTTGTGACAACAATCTCATCGCCCGTACAATCAATCACTGTCGAAGGAATATTATTCCCATATCCTCCGTCTATGACCAGATCAACTAGACGATTATATTTCTCATGAATCAACTCCGGATCAGTGATATATTCCTCAACTTCACCTTCAGCAGCTTTCACAGAAGTGGTCAGCAAAGGCCCGCCCAGCTCTTCGACAATAGCCTGAACAATAAAATTTTTGGGTATTCGAATACCTATCGTTTTACGTCTATTCATTAAGACATTGGGCAACTTACTGGTAGCCGGCAACACAAAAGTATACGGTCCCGGTAAATATTGTTTCATCAACCGAAACTCTTCATTACTTACTTTTGCATAAGCAGCGATGTTTCCCAGACCCTTACAGATCATCGAGAAATTTGCTTTCTCTGCTTTCACACCACGAATAGCCGAAACCCGTTGGACAGCCTTCACGCTATTTATATCACACCCGATCGCGTAAATCGTGTCGGTCGGGTAAATGATAACACCACCATTACGCAAGAGCTCAACGATCTTTCGAATCTCCCGATCATTGGGATTGTCCTCGAATAAACGTACAAGCATGATCGTAAATTATGAATTCACTTTCTTGTGATCAGCCAAGAACGTAGCCAAACCGGAATCCGTCAGCGGGTGCTTTAACAAACCTTTGATCGCACTCAACGGGCAGGTTGCAACGTCCGCCCCGGCCTCAATACATTGAATAATATGTTGTGTGTGGCGAATTGAAGCGGCCAATACTTGCGTGTTGAAACCGTAATAAGCATACATATCCACAATCTTTTCCACCAACTCGATACCATCACTACTGATGTCATCCAAACGTCCTACGAAAGGAGACACGTAAGTTGCACCTGCTTTAGCAGCCAACAGAGCCTGTCCCGGAGAGAACACTAACGTACAATTCGTACGAATTCCCTTGTTGGTAAAATATTTGATAGCCTTAATACCATCAGCAATACAAGGTACTTTTACCACGATATTCGGGTGCAAAGCGGCTAATTCTTCCCCTTCTTTAATCATGCCCTCGTAATCAGTCGCAATTACCTCCGCGCTTACATCACCATCCACGATATTGCAAATCTCAACGTAATGTTTTCTACAATTCTCGTCACCTTTGATACCCTCTTTTGCCATTAAAGACGGATTGGTAGTAACACCGTCCAACACACCAAGGTCATTTGCCTCGCGAATCTGGTCAAGATTTGCCGTATCAATAAAAAATTTCATATTCTATCTGGTTTTATTGTTTAACTTCAATATCACAGGCAAAATTACAAACAATATCTGTAATCCGATCATATTTAGTTTATAAAGTTCACAAGGTTCATAAAGTTTATAAAGTAGCCTTATAAACTCTATAACTCCATTACGCGATTAGTCCGAAAAGAATCCAGGCTACAAGTAAAGTAAATACCACATTAAACGCTTGCGCACCCAGAAAAGCATACGTGGAACGACGATTTTCAGAGGTTATCAAGCTCTTGAAATCCGTTTCCAACCCAATAGACATAAATGCCAAGGCAAACCACATACCCTGAATATTCTTCAAAATTGGTTTAGCATCAGACACGACCTCTGGAGCAACGCAGAATGAAAAAACAAGAGAAGCAGCAACGAATCCCAACACGAATTTCGGAAAACGCAACCAAATTACTTTTAACGTCGGTTTCTCTTCTGTAACCTCTTTCTTCGAATAAGACCAATAAATACTGATTAAGAAGGCCGCAACTCCCAACAACACGTTCTGTGAGAATTTCACGATCGTACTCGTCTGCAAGGCTACTTCTCCATATATAGCGCCAGTTGCAGCCACGGCCCCGGTCGTATCAATTGTTCCCCCGATCCAAGCCCCTGCCATATCCTCAGGTAATCCCATCAACTTAGCCAAACCGGGCATGATCAAAATCATCGGCACGGCCACGACCAATACTAACGATACCACGTATGACAATTTTGTTTTATCCCCTTTGATAGCTCCGGCAGTAGCAACAGCTGCAGACACTCCACAAATGGACACAGCACTGGAAAGCATCAATGACATTTCTTTGTCAATTTTCATTTTACGACATAACCAAAAGCAGAAATTCCACACGGTAAAGACAACGACACAAGATTGTATCAATCCTAATGCCCCGGCTTTCAACAAATCATCAAAAAGTACAGTCGTCCCAAGTAACACCAAACCGATCTTCACGAAAAGTTCAGAAGAAAGTGACTCCTTCAACCACTTGGGAATAGAAAATATATTACTAATGAAAAGTCCTATCAATAAACTAAATATCACGGTTTCAAATCCCCAATCCTTTAGGAATTTATTTCCTCCGACAACCATGGCCAAAAGCGTAAGGAAGAACACGACCGGAAAACTTGCAGCAATCATTTTCAATTTTTTACCCGTAAATAATCCGGCAATCAATGCCATCAGGAACATAAAACAGAAAACAATCAGAGCATGCCCCACGTTATCCAACGTGAAAACCTTATTCATTAATGCGTCAGCATCCGGCCAACTGAAAGAAGGCCAATGAGGTTTTAATTGAAATACTACTAAAAGAATTATAAACCACCCCACGATAGTAGAGGTCCAATCTTCGGAAATCTTTAACTTGCTCATCTGGAAATTTATTAATTTAGTGAATAATTTCTGTGGCAAAGTTAATACCGAGAATCAAAAAAATAATCCGTATTTTTACTGATTCTGAATTAGTACATTTCCAATAGGCCCTTAATAGAGCCCAAGTAATACTCTTTCCAACCTTCAACGATCTCCTCGAAGACCTCATCTGGAATATTCGTATGTTCTAATTCTACACGAGTCCGGGGACCGTCTTTTTTTAATTTAATGGTCACAATAGAACGTTGATCCGTCTCCCCGAAAAACCATTCCTGAACAAGCAAATGATTGGGCTTTACCTCCAGATTCACGCCACAAATATCTCCCTCCCATAAAGAAAACACGAACCCTTCCTCTGCTTTCATTTCCGCGGGATAACCACTCCACAGTTCTATTTGAAAAGGATTCGTCAATGCCGTAAAGACTTCCTCCGGATCAGCCGTAATATCAATTGTGTATTTAAAATTCATTTATAATAAAAATATATACTTTAGGAACTTTCAGAACCAAAGACTCAACTATATGGACCTAATAAACAAGAAGTGTGATAAAATGACTTTTATCACACTTCGCTATTATTTATTTCTTCTTGTATTGTTCATTTAACTGATTTACCACATCATTGGTAATATCAAATCCCTCTTGCGCGAAAAGCACGTTACCGCCTAACGTCGTACTCAGTATTAATTGGAAACCTTTCGCTTTATTATACTCCGTCAAGAAATTTGTGATTGCATCATACAACTTCCGGTTTATTTCCATTTGCTCGCGTTGAGCATTCTCGGTCATTTCCTGTTGCAATTTCTGCAAATTTTGTTGTTTGATCATCAAATCCATCTGGGCTTGTTCGGCTCTTTCACGAGTCATAAAACCACCGTTTTCCACTTTATTCCGAAACTCTGCTGCCTCACGATCGAAGTTCTTCACTTTTATGTTCAACTCTGTCCGATTGGCTTCCAATTTCTTTAAAAACGCTTCATTCAACTCTCTCGATTGAGTATAATTGTTAAGCAATGTATCCATGTTAATGTAGACAATTTTTGCATCAGCGTTCACAGTTACAGTACCGCCTTGATTGCTCGTACTTTTACTATTTCCACTGAAATGCAAAATATACAAAACTATCACAGCAATCAACAATAACACATTTAATCCTATCGACAAATTCTTCATAAAATGTAACTTTGTTATTAATAAATCGATTCATTGAAATCTCGGCCCACACGAGGCTTGTTTCGAATACAAAGATAATCTTTCTTCTTTTAGTTATCCGATTTTTCTCTTTTTTCTATATAAAAAATTTTCTTTAACAGGTCTATTTCCTCAATATTAATGACTTTCCCTCTCTCCGCTTGCCGACGCGCCCGCATTAATCCTTGTAATGCCGTGATAGACTGAGTTCCAACACCTAACTTCACATCAACCATTCCTTTCATTTCTACCTTACGGGCAAAATCCTCGATCATCATACTCCTGTTCATTTCCTGATCCATCACTTTCACCGGTTTTGATGCGGCATGTATAGCTTGATTTAGATTGTTTTGGGCATTCAACAAAAAAGTATTCGATTTGTAATCCCCCGTAAGGAAACGCGGCAAGATTAAAACTTCCGACAGTAAAACAGTATCTCGTACCATAAAAACCCCCAGTAAGAAATCATTTTCTCTTAAACTGTCCGGAATAACAACTTGCATGGGAGCATAGCCTATATGCGAAAAACGCAAGGTATCCCCCACTTGTACACTCAATGAAAATCGCCCTTGTTTATCAACCCCTCGAACCTCTTTCCCCAACCGGAAGATTGCTTCCGGTAATGGCCGTATACTGTCCCGGTCACAAACTACACCCGTGACAAACACATTGCCTTTATCTTGGCTCTGCCCTTGCACTCCCAAGCAAAAGAATATAAAAAAAAATAGAAGGCTAAACTCTTTCATTTTCCCGGGCGATTTCACTATTCTGCAAAATGTTCAATAGCAATTCTCTCGCACGGAATAATTGAGCTTTCACGGTTCCTAACGGAATGGCCAGCTCTTGAGCAATTTCTTCATAAGAATACTCTTCAAAATAACGTAATTCTATCAATTTACGGTAACGCCCTTTCAACATGGCAACTTTTTCCCGCATAAATTCAGCTCGCTGCTTACGGATCGTTTCCTCTTCCGGATTCAACACGTCTGCCGGTACACTATTGATATACCCGCGATCATCCGGGTTTATATCATCCTTATCCAAAGAAACAATTTTGGCTTTTTTCTTCCGAATAAAATCAATCGTGTTATTAGAGGCAATTTTGAATAACCACGTACTAAACGCAAACTGAGGCGAATAGTAATTCAAACTCGTGAAAGCTTTCTCGAAAGCCTCGAACATTAAATCTTCCGCATCAGTTCTGTTATTCACCATCTTCAGTATCATAAAATATACTGAATCCTTATACCTCTTAAATAACTCGGCATAAGCCTGTTCATCTCCCGTTATTGCCCTCTTCACGACCTTATAATCATAAAGAGCTTTCTCTGACAAGTTGTTTGTTAACTCCATTTCCTCTTGTTAAAAAATGAATATCCATTTTCGTACACTCGATAAACAAAACCGATCGTACTAATAATAAACGAAGTTAGGAATAATTTTTTTTGTTTCAGACAAATAGCGCAAATATTTAACAAAATTACATCCGTTAAAAATACTGTCAACATGACAAGAAACACGTATATTGGGTAAAAACCTAAGACAATCAAACAAATAGCTGTCAAATAAAAGAACAAACGCACGATCATATCGCCATCTATCATAATCCTCTCCGTCATTGCCAATCTCATCTTGCTAGCATAATAATATGAAACTTCGTTTATTTCTCCTTTTTTGTCACTCTTATCAATTATCACATACGAGTCCGGATCTTTTGTCATCTTTATTGCCCCAAACCTTGATAATTCTCTAACCATATCATTATCGTATCCTAAATACGATTGTGAATTCTTCGCGAACCCACGGTTTTCTATATAATACGATTTTCGGTAAGCCATGTTACATCCATCCCCAAAAATATATTTTTTATTTTTCACCATGACCATCATTTTTATAAAGCGCAAGAAACGAAACATACGCAAATTTCTCACGTTTTGCTCGGTGAAATCATAATTTGCAAAACCGACGACAGCCGCCGTATTTTCATCAAAATATGACTCCATGGTCTTCACCCAATACATCGAAGAGGGACGGCAATTAATCTCTGAAAACAACAATATATCGTGCTTGGCAGCCAATACACCTATATTTATAGCCAATTTTTTAGTAAATCTGAATTTAGTGTCCGGAAATATTCGCGTACACCTCAACTGTGGATAATCTTTCTGTATCTCGGTCAATACATCCTGCGTGTCATCTTCTGAACATTCATCAACCACGATCACCTCAAAATTATCGTATGCTTGCATCAAAAAACTCGGTAAATTCCGTCTCAAACACTCCGCATTATTGTGTGACGTGATGATAACCGACACCCCTTCATGCTCTTGTTTATCCATCGGTTTTACTTTGCGAGACACGATCACACACCGACGAATAACGTGATAGATATAGGTGAGTGTCAATACAAACAGAAGTATTACCCCATACCTAAAAGCTCCCAGTTCTCCCCAAAAGACTCTCAAACTCTCCATATCATTATATTAACATTCTTTTATCCATAAAAAACAGACAAATATACTTACTTAATGGTGATTTTAACGTATTAATTGAACAATTTTGTGTACATTAGTTCGATTTTACTAACATAAAGCAACTACATTATGGGACAACAAAAAAACAGAGGAATTATAGGGATACTCACCGGCGGAGGAGACGTTCCCGGCCTGAATCCAGCCATCAGGGCGGTAACCATTCGAGCCCTGCGCGAAGGCTATAAAGTTATTGGAATCAAAAGAGGCTGGGGTGGCCTGATTGACATCGTACGAGATCCACAATATGACAACTCTGGTAATTTTTTTGAATTAACAGAGGAAATCGTGAACAAAGCCGGACGCACTGGTGGGACTTTCCTGCATACATCCAGAACCAGGGCTTCCCACGTACCTAAAGCAAATGTACCCAAGCATTTACAGGATAAATACTCGGACGACATCAACGATCTGACCCCGGAAGTATTAAAGAACTTAGAGTTCATGGGTATCGACTACTTGATCCCGATCGGGGGTGATGACACGTTGAGTTACGCGGTACGCTTGAGCAAGGAAAGCGTGAAAGTCGTGGCCATACCCAAAACCATGGACAACGACGTTCCCGGAACAGATTACTGTATTGGATTCAGCACCTGCATCACCCGTACGATTGCCCTCACGCATGATCTCCGGACATCTGCCGGATCTCACGAACGAATACTGGTTCTGGAAGTCTTCGGACGCTATGCCGGGTTCACGGCAATGCTACCAACCTTAGCCGGAGCTGCCAACCGTTGTGTGATTCCGGAATACGAATTTAACATCGAACGTCTGACCGAACTACTTTGCGAGGATCGTTTCACGAATCCCAGCAAATACTCGGTGGTTCTCGTATCCGAAGGAGCCACTTTTTCCGGTGGCAACATGATTTTCCAAAGTGAAGAAACAGACATGTTCGGACATAAAAAGCTGGGAGGTATCGGAAACATGATCTCTCAACAATTAAAAGAACTTACCCCACAGTTTAATCACGGACAAGTAATCAACACCATCACGCAAAGACTGGGATATCTGGTTCGCTGTGGAGATCCGGATGCACTGGATTCCATCGTACCTATGGCATACGGGAACCTTGCTCTGGATTTAATTAACAAAGGATTACACGGCAGGCTAGTTATCCTAAGAAACGGACGTTATGACAACGCCCCGATCGAGATTGTAACCAGCAGTAAAAAGATCGTGGATGTTCCCAAATTCTATAACACGGAGAGATTACGTCCCCAATACAACAGTTTCGAATTCATGCCACAGATGATACTATAAAGATAAAGCTCCCGGGAAACCGGGAGCTTTTCTTTAAGATAAAAGAATAGTACTAACTCTTAGTTTTTAGCTTTTATCTTGTAGTGTTCAGAGTGGTTGAATTGGGTGTGATACTATCTACCTCCACGACAACTTCCGACTCCTCCACGACGGTTCCTACCGGTTCTTGTACTTGTTTCCCCGACTGCACCTTGCTTTTCTGACTATTCCCACAAGAAACAAACATCAAAGTTGCAGCAACCGCCACCATGCAAATCCATCCAATTCTTCCAAAAGTTTTCATCATATTCAAATTTAGTTTAGCTAGAAATTCAACGTGAAATGATACGTAATCAAGACGGTATAGGTTACAAAAAGGTGGGTCACCATCACGGCCCCACCAAAGACAATTTAGAATTTTCGAAAATTGTTATGCAAAAACATAACAATAACTTCAAAACAAACGTTTAACTAACTTTATTAAGAAATGCCTCCGGCTCTTTATTAAATTAGATCCCACTCTGAATTTAACAAAAAAGACGTGCCATGCACACCGGAGGCAATCTCTTTTGCGCAATACACGTCTTTATAACTTCAATTCGAGTGGGATGCTGCAAATGTAAGCATTAAATTTCATTTAACAACATTATTTTTACGAGAGAATTTGGAAAAAAGAAAATCTCTATATAGCTTTGTCCCTGTAAAAACAAAGAAGCATGATATACAATCAACACATAACCCAAACTTGGTGGTGGCACCTCTTTAAACTTCATAGTAAACAATGAGGTTATGTGATTGTATTGCATAATTAATATAGAGAGAGCCTATTGTTTACGAACAGTAGGCTCTTTTTTTTTATTCACCTTTTTAAAATCAAAAATCATGAAACCAATCAAGAAATTTATGCTCACCGAGCAAGAAATGCCAACCCAATGGTATAACATCGTGGCAGACATGCCCAACAAACCCCTTCCCCCTCTCCATCCGGGAACAAAACAACCGTTAAAACCGGAAGACCTTTACCCGCTATTTGCCCAAGAATTGGCAAAGCAGGAATTCGCTACCGAACGCTACATCGAGATCCCTGATGAAGTCCAGAACTTGTACAAAATATGGAGATCGACCCCTCTCGTACGAGCCTATGCTTTAGAAAAAGCTTTGGATACTCCTGCCAAAATATACTTCAAAAATGAAGGGACAAGCCCGGCCGGCTCTCATAAACCAAACACGGCCATTGCGCAAGCCTATTACAATTACAAACAAGGCATCAAACGCATCACCACAGAAACCGGCGGGGGGCAATGGGGTACAGCATTAAGCTTTGCCTGCCAACATTTCGGTCTGGACCTGAAAGTGTTCATGGTAAAAGTAAGCTACAACCAGAAACCCTATCGTAAATTGATGATGAACACGTGGGGATCAGACGTGATACCGTCACCGAGTAACTTGACGGAGGCCGGAAGAAAAATCCTACGGGAATATCCGGATTCGGCCGGTAGCCTAGGTATTGCCATTTCAGAAGCAGTCGAGCTTGCCGCACAAGATCCTCTAACCAATTACTCCCTGGGGAGCGTGCTAAATCACGTACTATTACATCAAACTATCATCGGCGAGGAAGCACTTCTCCAGATGGAAAAAGCGGGAGATGAACCGGACATCGTGATCGGGTGTTTCGGGGGAGGTTCAAACTTCGCCGGAATCAGTTTTCCATTCATCCGCAGGAACTTGAAGGAAGGAAAACATACCAGAGTAATTGCCGTAGAACCACAATCCTGTCCGAAATTAACCCGTGGTCAGTTCCAATACGATTTCGGTGATACAGTCGGGTTAACCCCCTTACTTCCCATGTACACGCTGGGACATGATTTCCAACCCGCAAGTATCCATGCCGGAGGTTTACGCTATCATGGAGCCGGGGTTATCGTCAGTCAATTACTCAAGGACAAGCTGATGGAAGCCGTTGCCATTCCGCAACTGGAGACCTTCGAGGCCGGAATATTATTTGCCAAAACCGAAGGGATAATTCCTGCACCTGAATCCACTCATGCCATAGCACAAGCGATTCGGGAGGCGAAAATTGCCAAAGTCGAAGGAAAAACCAAAACTATCCTGTTCAATCTATCCGGACATGGTATGATTGATCTCTACGCCTACGAACAATACCTTGGGGGAAATCTCCAGAACTTCGAGCTTTCTGATCAAGAAATAGCTCAATCTCTCGATAAACTAGAGAAAATCATGTGAAGAGCATAGCTATCTGATTTTTTGCTACATTTGCAAAAAAATCAGATAGCATGTTTTATACAGAACTCACTTTCCATATCTCCCCTTACGTGGAGGACATTGCAGATGCGATTATTGCCGAACTCGGCGACCTCGGATACGACAGTTTTTCATACTCGGATGACGGTTTCAAAGCTTACATACCAAGCAAAAACTTCAACGAGGAACAAGTAAAGTCATTAGAAATCCTTTCTTTCTTCCAGTCTCTATACACGATCACCTGGGAAAAAGCAGAAATCGAGAATCAAGATTGGAATAAAATTTGGGAAGAAAACTTCACTCCGATCCTCGTGCAAGACCGGATTCTGGTAAGAGCCGGATTCCATCCCACGATTGAAAACATCGAACACGAAATCATCATTGACCCGAAAATGAGTTTTGGCACGGGCCATCATGCCACGACAGCTCTCATGCTCGAAACGATCTTAGACATGAAACCTGATTTCTCCGGCAAAAAAGTCCTTGACATGGGATGTGGCACTGGTATTCTATCTATCATGGCCGCACAAGCCGGAGCCCAATCGGTTACCGGCATCGACATTGACGAATGGGCTTACAACAACGCCATGGAAAACATTGCCACCAACAACATGAACAATATACGTGTTCTCATCGGGGATGCAACATTACTAAACGGGGTAGAACACTACGACATCATCTTGGCCAATATCAACCGGAATATATTATTGAATGATATGCCTGCGTACGTGAAGGTACTCAATGACAACGGTTACCTCATCATGAGCGGATTTTACACCGAAGATCTTCCCGTTATTCGCGAGAAAGCCGAACTATTGCAACTAACCTATCAATCCAACAAAGTAAAAGACAACTGGACTGCCGTCATTTTCCACAAAAGATAACTTTTGCGGAAAGTTACAGGTTAGCGCAGGTTGTTAAAAAAAGAACTTGAAACTTGCCAACCTGTAACTTGTAACGTGACGTAGTCACATATCTGTTAATATTTTAACAAAGGCTTGCTTTTTCAATTTCAATATGCAATATTTGCATCGTGAAAAATACAAAAGAAGAATGAGAACAAGATATACTAATAACTATAAACAGATGATGTGCATGCAAAGGCTTTTTGCAGGCTAACGCACTGTTGTCAAAAAACTGTCGAAAAAAGCCTGTGTGAATACACGGGCTTTTTTCATGTAAAGAAATAAATGATTTAAAAACAATAAACTTATGAACGTATTAAAATTTGGAGGAACCTCGGTTGGCTCCGCACAACGAATTCAAGAAGTGGCAAAATTAATCTCGGATGACCAACCCAAAATTGTCGTTCTTTCGGCCATGTCCGGAACGACCAACACGTTAGTAGACATAACTAACTATCTGTACCGCAATGATAGGCAGGAAGCTTTGACGACAATCCAAAATCTCGAACTGGATTACTTGATGACCATCAGCGACCTTTACAGTACCGAAGAATTCAAGCACCGGGGACAAGAATTTGTACAAACCATCTTCACCTATCTCCGTTCATTCATCAACAAGGACTTTTACCCGTTACAGGAAAAAGCCGTTGTTGCACAAGGAGAAATCATTTCCACCACACTAATGCATTATTACTTACAAGAACAAGGTATACCTTCCACGCTCCTGTCCGCCTTGGATTTCATGCGTATCGACAAAGACTGTGAACCGGACTATTTTTATATCGAGCAAAACTTAAAACGACTATTATCCAACCCAGCCACGGAACGTATTATCATCACCCAAGGATTCATCTGCCGAAACGCTTACGGGGAAATAGACAACCTGAAAAGAGGGGGTAGTGACTACTCGGCCGCATTAATCGGAGCCGCACTCAAAGTGGATGAAATTCAGATATGGACCGACATTGATGGCGTACATAATAGCGACCCGCGGTATGTGAAAAATACGAAAGCCATTCGTTCTCTATCTTTTGATGAAGCAGCCGAACTTGCCTATTTCGGAGCAAAGATTCTCCACCCGTCAAGCATTCAGCCCGCTAAAAAAGCCAATGTCCCCGTCCGCATGAAAAACACGATGAACCCAAGTGACGAAGGAACCCTGATCACGAAAGAAAGCCCGATCAAAGATTTCAAAGCCGTGGCAGCAAAAGACGGGATCACGGCCATAAAAGTCAAATCCAGCAATATGTTACTCGCATACGGTTTTGTACGGAAAGTATTCGAAATATTCGAATCCTGGAAAACCCCGATCGACATGATTGCCACGTCGGAAGTTGCCATATCTCTCACAATCGACAGTACATGCCACTTGGAAGACATCAAAAAAGACCTCACGAAATATGGTACAATCGAGGTCGAAGAATCTCTTTCCATCATCTGCATCGTCGGGGATTGCTCGATCAACAATAGCGGACTCGCGGCTCGGGCTCTCACTGCGCTGGAAGATATTCCCCTGCACATGATCTCCTACGGGGCCAGCGAACACAGCATTTCTCTACTCGTGAAACAAGCAGACAAACAAAAAGCACTTGAGGCTCTTAGCGAAAGATTGTTAAATAAATGAGTTCATAAACCCACCCACATGAATATAGAAACCATCAAAACATTTCAAACCTTGAAGACCCCGTTTTACTACTACGACACGACTCTTCTACAAGCCACGCTTCAAGCCGCTTCCCAAGCAGCTAACGAACATGGATTCAATTTGCATTACGCGATAAAAGCGAATGCCAACCCACACATTCTTGACATCATTCAAAGCCACGGAATTGGTGCGGACTGCGTGAGTGGTAACGAGGTGGCTCAAGCCGTAGCAAGTGGTTTTCCCTCGGAACAAATCGTGTATGCCGGAGTCGGGAAAAGCGACGAGGAAATCCGGCTGGCTCTTGAAAAAGAGATATTCTGTTTCAACTGCGAATCTTTACCCGAAATAGAGGTGATCAACATACTGGCCGGAGAAATGGGGAAAAAAGCCTCTGTTGCTCTTCGGGTAAACCCCAACGTGGATGCCCACACGCATCATTACATCACCACGGGAATCGAAGAAAACAAGTTCGGGTTCTACCTTTACGACCTCGACCACGCCATCACGGCCTGCCGGGAAATGGAACACATCAAGCTTATCGGACTACATTTTCATATCGGCTCCCAGATCACCGATCTCACGGTATTCCGAGGACTTTGTTTGAGAGTAAACGAAATACAATCCCGCCTGAAAGAACAGGGAATCATTCTCCCTCACGTGAACTTCGGCGGTGGATTAGGCATCAATTACGATTGCCCCACGTGTGGGCTAATTCCCGACTTTGCCTCTTATTTTCAAATTTTTGCTGATTTCTTCGAGGCCCAGCCGGGTCAGCAACTTCATTTCGAACTAGGCCGATCCCTTGTCGGACAATGCGGTTCCCTTATCTCTCGTGTCCTGTACGTGAAGGAAGGGAAACATAAAAAGTTCGTCATCTTGGATGCGGGAATGAACGACCTTTTACGTCCGGCACTCTACCAAGCTTTCCACCGGATAGAAAATTTGACCTCCGTGGGAGAACATGAAAAATACGACGTGGTTGGCCCTATCTGTGAATCATCTGATTGTTTCGGCAAAGACCGGGAACTCCCCCTCACCAACCGGGGAGACTTGATCGCCATTCGCTCCTGTGGTGCATACGGAGAAGTCATGGCCTCACGATACAATCTCCGAGAATTACCGGGAAGTTACTTTTCCCAGTAATTCGTGATATTCCTGCCAATGGACTTGAAAATGTGAAACAGACCCGTTTTTCCCCGGGTCTGTTTCACATTTTCAAGTCCATTCACTATTTCTGATTATTTTTCTTATCATTCGGCTTGGCAATGGATTCTCTCATTTGCGTATCAGCCTCGATATTCTTCATCTTGTAGTAATCCATAATACCCAAATTACCGCTACGGAAAGCCTCTGCCATAGCACGAGGAACTTCTGCCTCAGCCTCGATCACTCTCGCCCGCATTTCCTGTGCAAGCGCCTTCATTTCATGCTCGGTAGCAACAGCCATTGCTCGGCGTTCCTCCGCTTTCGCCTGAGCGATTTTCAAATCGGCCTCTGCCTGATCGGTCTGTAATTCCGCACCGATATTCTTACCAATATCAATATCTGCAATATCAATAGACAAAATTTCAAAAGCAGTACCAGAATCCAATCCCTTGTTCAACACCACCTTCGAAATAGAATCCGGATTCTCCAAAACCTCCTTGTGCGAGGCTGCAGAACCAATTGAAGACACAATACCTTCCCCGACACGAGCCAGAATAGTTTCCTCCCCGGCACCCCCGACTAACTGACGGATATTTGCCCGTACCGTAACCCGGGCTTTAGCTATCAACTGAATACCATCTTTAGCCACGGCAGCCACTGGCGGGGTATTAATCACTTTCGGGTTCACACTCATCTGTACAGCCTCAAACACGTCACGACCGGCCAGATCCACGGCCGTTGCAATTTGAAACGTCAAGTCGATATTTGCTTTAGACGCAGACACCAAGGCATGTACCACTTGAGCCACGTGTCCCCCTGCCAGATAATGAGCCTCCAGTAAGTCACGATAAAGCTCCAAGCCTGCCTTTTTCCCCTCGATCATGGCACGAACGATAACCGTGGGAGGCACTTTCCGCCAACGCATCAAAACCAATTGCAACAAAGATATTTTCACATCAGACACTAACGCTTGAAACCACAAGCCGATCGGAATAAAGTAGAGGATCATCCAAAGTAAAAAAAGACCTCCGGCGATAACCGCTACCAGAAAAAACAAACTACTCTCCATCTTCTATTCAGTTTTTAATTTAACTACAATCTTATTTTTATACACTTTCAACACGACGACTTCCCGGTTTTCCTCGATATACCCGGAACGGGATTCCGCCTCGACCACACTGTCCCCCACCCGTACTTTTCCCATCGGCGCCAAGCGTCCCTGCGTCATCCCAATATCTCCTTCCCGAATGGATTCATCCACACCTTCCACCGTGCTATCAATCTGCGTGTGTAACTGCATACGCTTCCACGTCTTCGATCGCAAGACGTAATAAGTCACCCCGAAACCACAAAGAGCCGTCCCCAACAAAGTGAAATGCCCGACCGTCGTTCCCATCGTAGAATAAGCGATATAAATAGCGATTCCCACGCAAGCGAAACCTAAAATCCCTGCCACGTTCACTCCCGGGAAAACAAGAAACTCAAGTATTAACAGGACAAAGCCTATCAAGATCAGCATGAATAAAACAAGCCACTCCATATACAACATTTTTTGTTTGATAAAGATACATTTTTTTATTTAATAATAGTATCATCGTACTGAAATATTTTCCACACTCCCACCCCACCTTCCCAACCGATCAGGCCGTAACACCCGAACGTGACAAAGGAAGGCTACACCCTAAAATACCTGTTTAACTACCAATATAAAGAGTAGGAGAAATCAGATTTTAATTACCCCGAAATTATTTCCCCGCCCTCTGGCACGGGTTGCAGTGCTAGCGAGTTTGAACCCGCACATTTTCAACATACGATTTTCAATTCTCAATTATTATCTTTTACTTTGTAGCCAATTTTTCATTACCCATGTAGGCAATGAGTCAAGTACATAAAAGAGAGGACGAATGAAATACACTGAATTGGATGACAATGAAGAATTCTACCGCAAAGTAGAATATTACAACAAGGCAAGAACTGAAAAATTAAGCTATCATTATAAAGAAATTCTCAAATTATTGGGAGAAGATCCCGAAAGAGAAGGATTAGTGAAAACCCCATACCGTGTTGCAAAAGCCATGCAATTCATGACACGAGGCTACACGGAAAACCCGGAAGAAATCCTTCGCTCCGCCCTGTTCAAGGAAGATTATCGCCAGATGGTGATCGTCAAGGATATTGAAATTTATTCTCTATGTGAACACCACATGCTCCCGTTCATCGGACATGCCCACGTGGCCTATATCCCGAACGGATACATTACCGGGCTGAGTAAAATCGCACGGGTAGTTGAGGCCTTTTCAAGAAGGCTCCAAGTGCAGGAAAGACTGACGAATGACATAAAAAATTGTATACAGAATACACTCAATCCCCTCGGCGTTGCCGTGGTCATTGAGGCCCAGCACATGTGCATGATGATGCGGGGTGTGCAAAAACAAAATTCGGTAACGACCACTTCCGATTTCAGCGGGGCATTCGAAAAACTTGCCACGCGGGAAGAGTTCATCCGATTAATTAGTAACAAATTTCATTAAGAAATAAACATGACGAGTATGAAAAAAGCATTTGTTTTCCCGGGCCAAGGAGCCCAATTCGTAGGTATGGGCAAGGACTTGTACGAGAACTCACCCGAAGCAAAAGAGTTATTTGAAAAGGCAAATGAAATTCTGGGATTCCGCATCACGGACCTGATGTTCGAGGGAACCGACGAAGATTTAAAGCAGACCAAAGTAACTCAACCAGCGATATTCCTTCACTCGGTGATTCTTGCAAAATCGTTGAACGAGAAACCGGATATGGTAGCGGGTCACTCGCTGGGAGAATTCTCTGCACTTGTTGCCAACGGTACACTTTCTTTCGAAGATGGCTTGCGTCTTGTTCACGCCAGAGCGCTTGCCATGCAAAAAGCATGCGAGGCTAATCCATCCACGATGGCAGCCATCCTCGGGCTACCGGATGAAACTGTCGAAAACATTTTAGCTGAAATAGATGATGTAGTTGTTCCTGCCAATTACAACTGTCCGGGACAAATCGTTATTTCCGGAACGACACAAGGAATTGCCACCGCTTGCGAAAAATTAAAAGCAGCCGGGGCCAAACGGGCTCTCCCGTTAAAAGTCGGGGGGGCTTTCCACTCTCCGCTGATGGAACCTGCCCGGAAAGAACTGGCCGACGCCATCATGAACACCCATTTCTCACAACCTTCATGCCCGGTTTACCAGAACGTGAACGCACAACCGGTGTCTGACCCGGAGGTGATCAAAAAGAACTTGATTGCCCAGTTAACAGCATCTGTACGTTGGACTCAAACCGTACAAAATATGCTGGCAGACGGGGCATCATCTTTCTTAGAAATCGGTCCTGGAAACGTACTTCAAGGATTGATCAAAAAAGTAAGTACCGAAGTTGAAACAGCAGGAATGCAATAGATTTTGTTTAAAACAAAATCTACTGGTTACAAGTTACAGGTTAGCAAGTTACAAGTTCATGAATCTTACATATCAAGAACCGCCTAACCCATGAACTTGTAACCTGCAGAGCCGAAGGCTCAACCTGAAACTTGTAACAATTTTAAAGCCTCCCATGGGAGGCTTTAAAATTTTATTTATATCTTTGAACAAAGATAATTCAAGATAAAACCGGGATATGCCAAACAATAAAACGAAAAAACACCGTACGATTCAATACGTGTTTAAAATCAGTACGATCATCATTATCTGTGGTCTCATAGTCTTATTACTTCCTAAAATAGAGGGTTTTAAATATTCTTACCAAAAAGGGATGCCTTGGAAATACGAGACATTGATCGCACCCTTAGATTTTCCTCTGCATAAAAGTGCCGAAGAACTTGCCGCTGATATTGAAAAAATCAAAGAAGAGCAAGCCCCCATTTTCAACTTCAAAGAAACAAATATTGAAGCCCAGATCAACAAACTTTCAGAAAAAATAAACACATATCGAACCGCGAACAACGGAAAAGATATGGATAAAATCATTCAAAAACTACGGGAAATTTATTCCAAAGGCATCTTACTGATGCCGGAAAAAATGGATCCGGCTAAAATCAAAAATATTCTTATCGTCAAAAACAACATTGCCTTCGACGAAAAGTTTTCCAACGTGTACACGCTAAAGCAAGCCTACGAAACATTGGTTAAATACATCGAGAGCCTGCACCTGGCTAAATCAACAGAGGAAGGAATACTCAGTCTAGGCCTGAACAATTACATCAATCCAAACCTCGAATACGATGCCGGAAAAACGAGCCTTGCCATTGAAACCAGCGTGAAAAGTATTACTCCAACCCAAGGGATGGTCAACCGGGGAGATATTATCATATCCAAAAACGACCTAGTAACCCCCGAAAAATATAAAGTATTGGAATCTTTCCGGATAGAACACGAGCAAAGTTTGGGATCAACCATTGACAGAATCCGAATCTCGGTAGCTCAAACCGTGTTGACCTTGATCGCCATCATGAGTTTCTCCATCTTCCTCTATGTCTCCCGGAAACGGCTATTCTACAACAACAGGGATTTCTTTTTCCTGTATAGTATGTTTTTGCTAACCATTGCCCTAGGAAGTATCAGCTATTTTCAACACATCAATATCCTCACGATTCCCGTTTTATTCTTCCCAATCATCGTGAACATTTTATTCGGGACAAGACCGGCTCTTTATCTATTGATCGGTACAAGCTTGCTGGTTTCCTACTACGCTCCCAACAATTATATGTACTTCTTCATGCAAATATCAGCCGGGATCGTAGCCATGTTCAGCCTCTCACACCTGCAACGCCGTTCTCAACTATTTATTGCACTAGGTCTGATATTCTTAACTTATATATTGGTATACGGGGCTTTCACGCTCATACAAGAGGGAACTCTCGCACCTAAACATCTGTTCGCTGTCGTGTTCCTCATCATAAATACCGGCTTGTTAAGCTTAATTTATCCCGCCCTTTACCTGGTAGAACGCCTCTTCGGGTACACGTCTGAAATCAGTTTACTGGAATACTCGAACCCGAATCACCCGGCCTTACGCAACCTGACGAAAAAAGCCCCGGGAACATTCCAACACTCCCTCATGGTTGCCAACCTAGCGGAAGAGGCAATTTATCACATCGGGGGTAGCCCGCTTTTAGCCCGTACCGGGGCATTGTACCATGACATCGGGAAAACATACAACCCGATCATGTTCGTGGAGAATCAAACAGGAGGCTTAAACCCGCACGATTCTCTGGATTTTGACGAAAGCGCCCAGATCATTATCAAACACGTAACACAAGGCTTGGAACTTGCCAATAAATACAAATTACCGGAAGTCCTCAAAGACTTTATCCGCACACACCATGGTAAAAGTAAAGTAAAATACTTCTACTACTCATTCAAAAACAAATACCCGGACAAGGAAATAGATGAATCCCTGTTCACTTATCCCGGTCCGGACCCCGTGA
The DNA here is from genome assembly GCF_015560935.1 of Butyricimonas sp. BSD2780061689_150309_C8. Taxonomy (NCBI): domain Bacteria; kingdom Pseudomonadati; phylum Bacteroidota; class Bacteroidia; order Bacteroidales; family Odoribacteraceae; genus Butyricimonas; species Butyricimonas sp. BSD2780061689_150309_C8. The sequence goes on along the minus strand of NZ_JADMSV010000028.1, from coordinate 6,656 downwards.
GAAAAGAGTGTGCCGTAGTCATGATGGCCGATGGAGTGGAAGCAGCCTCCCGGGCTCTGGAAATAAAGGATGAAGAAAACCTGACCAAACTGGTGAATAACTTGATTGACGGCCTTCTCCAAGATGGACGATTCGCTAACGCAGACTTGACATTCAAGGACATTTCCACGGTGAAACGAGTATTTACAGAAATGCTTATAAACGTGTACCATGCCCGTATCGCGTACCCGAAATTACAAACCAAAGCATAACCCTCAAGACCTAAATATATGACACAAAAACCAATAACCATCAAAGACATTGCAGAGAAATTAAATATATCCGTGTCTACCGTCTCCCGTGCGCTAAAAGACAATCACGAGATCAGTGCGCAAACACGTAAAACCGTGCAGGAACTGGCTAAACAACTCGGTTACAAACCCAATCCTATCGCCGTAGCACTGAAAACCCATAAAAGTCATTCGATCGGAGTTATTGTACCCCAGATCGTGAGTACTTTTTTTGCCACAGTCGTGAAAACGATTGAGGAAGTTGCAGACGGTCACGGCTACAACGTTTTAGTCATATCCTCGAACGAAAGTTTCCAAAAAGAACAAAAAAGCGTGGAAGTACTCATGGCCAACCGGGCGGATGGAATTATCCTTGCCTTATCACACGAGACGAAAGACTATGAACACATTAAAATGATACAGGAATCCGGAACACCTATCGTGCTGTTCGACCGTACCACGAATGAACTCAACGTGTCACGGGTCGTAACGGATGGTGTCACTGCCGCATTCCAAGCCGTTCAACACCTCGTTTCCGAAGGTTGCAAAAAAATAGCTTTATTATGCGGTCCCGAAAACGTTGCCATCGGGGGCAATCGCATGGAAGGCTACGAAAAAGCCATGGAAGCCAACCATCTTCCGGCTAAAACAGAACTAATCTGGCACTGTTCCGATTTCACGGTAGAGGCTGGAAAAGAAGCGACACGCCAGTTACTCTCCCGGAAAGAGAGACCGGATGCCATATTCGGCATCACAGACGATTTGGCAATCGGGGCTATTGAGGCGATCAAGGAAAAAGGACTTAACATCCCGGAAGACATTGCCGTTGTCGGTTTCTCCAACACGAAACGCTCACGCTACATGAACCCGACAGTAAGTTCCATCAACCAATTCCCGGAAAAAATCGGACGGGCCGCGGCTGAACTTCTGTTTGATCAGATTCTGAACAGCAAGCACGCACAGATTAAAAAAGAAATCATTAACTGCGAACTGATCGTTAGAGAATCTTCGGACAGACTATGTAAAACACTATAAATGCTAACATAATTGCTAAAATCTTAACAATATAAATTAAAACCTTGTTAATTACTCGGTTAAAGATTATTAAACCTAAAAATCAATGGTTTGAATGACTATTTTTGTAGAAATTAATAACAGCAGCCCATGGATGTAGTTGTGGAAAATCTGACGAAATCTTTCGAGAATCAGAAAGCCGTGGATTCAATTTCTTTTAAAGCAAAAAGAGGTGAAATCCTTGGATTCCTAGGGCCTAACGGTGCGGGTAAAACAACCACGATGAAGATCATGGCAGGGCTACTGACACCGGATTTCGGAAATATAACATTCGGGGACTATTCGATTTGGAAACAGGCAGGTAAAATAAAAAACATCATCGGTTACCTCCCGGAACGTAACCCTTTGTATGACGAAATGAACGTGATTGATTTTCTATTTTTTATTTCAAAACTTCACAATATTCCTAAATACAAAATCACGTCACGTGTTTTGGATATGATTCGTTTATGCGGGTTAGACAACGATAAGCACAAACAGATCGGCGAATTATCCAAGGGATTTCGCCAACGGGTAGGAATTGCCCAGGCACTAATTCACGATCCGGAAGTGGTCATTCTCGATGAACCGACAACAGGACTTGACCCCAACCAGATTTTTGGAATCCGTAAAATCATCAAAGAAATCGGGGAAGAAAAAACAGTTATTTTAAGTTCCCACATTCTTTCTGAAATCGAAACAACTTGCGATCAAGTGATGATCATGAGTAACGGAAAAATCGTGGCCAATGGCACGACATCCGAACTTCGTCGCAAATCGGATGCCGAATATTGCCTAAAAATAGGCATCAAGGGTGGGGAAACAACCGACATACACGAGGCACTGAACGACCTGCCGGGAGTACTCCACATCGAGATTATTCATAAACAAAATTTTGAACTCCAATGTAAACCCGATGTAGAAATCGAAAAGTCAATCTTTAACCTTTGCCAAGAAAACAACTGGTACATCAGCGAGTTAACTCCCGTACAAACCAGATTGGAAGATATATTTCGTAAAGTTACACAAAATGAATAATTCATGGGTGCAGTTAAAGTTATAATAAACAAAGAATTAAAAGTAGCATTTAATTCATTATTGATATACATCGCATACACGGCTTTCCTTTGTGTAACGGGATTTGCTTGCTGGTTCTCCGGGAAAAACATCTTTTCAAGCGGACAAGCTTCTCTAAGCAACCTGTTCAACGTGTTTTACTGGACGCTCTTTTTCCTAATACCGGCACTCACGATGAGAAGTATTTCAGAAGAACGCAAGGATGGAACCTTTGAACTCTTATTCTCAAAGCCGATTAAAACATGGCAGTTAATCATGGGGAAATTCTTTGCTATACTATTACAAGTAGTTATATGTCTAGCATTGACACTTCCCTACTATATCACGATTGCCTCACTGGGTAACGTTGATCATGCCGTTGGCTTTTGCGGTTACCTGGGGCTTATTCTGGTCAGTGGATGTTACATCAGTATCGGGATGTTCGCCTCGTCCCTCACCCCGAACACGATCGTGGCCTTCTTCATCACGTTTGCTATCGAGATAGGATTCGTGCTTTTATTTGAATTCATTGCTGAACTATGGGGGTCCGGATTTATAGCGGCATTATTCACGTATCTCTCCATTGGAGAACATTTTGATGCCATCCCCCGCGGAGTGATCGACACGAAAGACTTGATATACTTTATCAGCGTAATTATTATATTTTTAGCATTAGCAAGACATTATATCTGTAAAAATCGGTTTTAATATTTAGTACGAAAGTGATGAAAAAGAAATTGATATACAATCCGACCTACCTGATTTTATCACTGATAGCGGTAAATATTATTTCCTATTTCCTATTTATCAGGATTGACCTCACGAGTAACAAAAAATATTCTTTAAGCCCTGTCAGCAAAACGATGATCAAAAAAATCGACAAGGATATTTCCGTTACCTTATTCATGTCCGAAGGTCTCACGCCCGACAAAATAAAACTCGGACGGGAATTCCGACACTTGCTGAAAGAGTACAAGACAATCAGTAATAAAGCATTCACCATAAACACGATCATACCGAACAACAGTGACAAGGAAGCTCTGGCTGAACAACTAGGGATAGAACCAATGGCCCAGGAAATAGCCGAGAGAGACATGGTGAAAATTCAAAAAGTATACTTTGGAGCCGTCATCCAGATTGGCAACAAAAAAGAGGCAATAAACATTCTCCCGACCACGGCATTAGAATACGAGGTTACCCGCCGTTTAAAAGAAGCTTGCGACACGACCAAACCGACTATCGGTTTCTTACGTGGCCATAACGAAATGTTGAGACAAAAAACTCTGTTAATCGAGCATGAACTATCCCATAGTGCCAAGATTGAATCCATGCGCATAGACCAGTTTACAGATTTGAATGACTACAAAGTAATCTGTATCGTGGGACCGAAAGAATCATTCAGCAAGGAAGAACTCGTTCGATTGGGGCAATACTTGGAACAAGGGGGAAGACTCTACATTGCTTTGAATCACGCGGTCGGACAAATCAGTTACAGCCAGAATAACGGTTTCATCAACCGGGTCGGCATAGAAGATATGCTGGAAGAATTCGGGCTAAAAATCAACTATGATTTCGTCGTGGATAACTATTGCGGACGCATACTCGTTACTCAGGATCAAGGATTTCTACAACTCCAAAGTGACCGCCATTTCCCGTATATACCTATCATCCAGAACTTCAGTTCTCACGTAATCACGAAAGGACTGAATGCCATGCTATTACAATTTGCCAGTAGTATCACGAATGTAAAAACGACCTCCGCTTACACGTTCACCCCGTTGGCAAAATCATCTTCCATTTCAGGCGTGCAAAAAGTTCCGGTATTCTTCGATATTTATAAAACTTGGACAAGAAAACACGACTTTAATCAACCCTACAATACTGTTGCCGCATTATTAAGTAACGAAGATAACAACAGTGCTATTGTTGTCATCACGGATGCCGACTTCATGGAAGACAAATTCTTTGACCCGTTCTATATCAGTAATATCAATTTTGCCGTAAACTCCATTGAATGGCTGGCGGACGATTCCGGATTAATTAAATTGAGAAACAAATATATCGAGAATCAGTCATTAAAAGTAGTAAGCGACTCTTACAGGAGATTCTTAAAATATACCAACTTTTTCCTGCCCATCATGCTGGTATTACTTATCGGACTATATCAATACAGGGAATATAAAAGAAAACGGTTGAGACGTTCTCAACCGGGTCGTATCGATTAGGTGATTACTCACCTAATCGTTTTATTTTTTGATACAAGGCCTCGCTCACCTCGCATAACGGAGATCTTAACTTCTGGCAGGCAATCACACCTCTGGCATGTAACGCAGCTTTTATTCCCGCGGGATTTCCCTCTTCAAAGAGAGCTTTAAACATCTCACCCAACTGCAAATGAATCTGCCGAGCCTCCCCGTACTCGCCTTCCAATGCCAAATGCAGCATCGTGGAGAATTCATTCGGCATCACGTTAGCAATCACGGAAATAACGCCACTGGCCCCTATAGATACTAACGGTAAGGCAATACCATCATCTCCCGACAGGAAGATAAAATTCTCCGGCATTCCGGAAATGATTGCCGTAGCCTGTTCAAAATTCCCGGAAGCCTCTTTAATGGCGATGATATTCTCAAAATCACGAGCCAACTTCAAGGTTATCGCGGCAGTCATATTCACGGACGTACGCCCCGGAACATTATACAAGATCACGGGAAGAGGTGTATGCTCGGCTATCGCCTTAAAATGATTATACAACCCTTGTTGAGAAGGTTTATTATAATACGGGGTAACACTCAGAATGGCATCTCCCAACCGCAGATAAGGCAGCGTGGCAAGATCATGGATCACTTGAGCCGTATTATTTCCCCCGATTCCCAAAACAATCGGCAAACGTCCGGCATTCTCTTCAGCAATGACTTGCACGACAAAAGCTCTTTCGTCCGCTGTCATCGTTGCCGCCTCGGACGTCGTTCCTAAAGCTACCAGATAATCCACCCCACCATCAACCACGTAATTCACCAGGTTCCTCAGAGAATGTTCATCCACACGTCCCGTTTCGTCAAATGGAGTCACTAAAGCAACCCCTACTCCCGAAAACTTTTTCATTTCAATACGTATTTATCTTAGTTAATAATTTAAACAACCGCTCTATAAAATCATCTATATCCCGCACCCCGTCAAAATCAATATCATGTCCCGTACCGTAACCAATCTTGCAAGACGCCTTGGCCGACTTCACGATATAATCCCCACACACATCCGGTTTCAACGACAAATCAATCAACAGTCCCTCCTTCCTGTTCAGTATTTCCTGCACCCGGGGATCACGAAATCCTCCCTTGTAAGAAATACCAGAACTATCCAGATAAATAGCATCCTGTATTTGCTCCGTATTCAACTTAGGCTGCCGGATAAAAGCAAGCAAACAAACGTCCATATATTTGGCCAGAGCCTCCCGCACCTTATCGACAGAAGACACCGGGACATCATCAGCTACCCAAAACACGACACATTTTTTGGCCGTATCTAAATTATAAAACGACAATACCCGTTCATCTTTTACCACTATATTCTTCAAATGACGCTTTTTAAACCCTTCTGCAATACATTTAAACATACAAAACTATTTATCTGACTCTTACTCCTAACTTTATCATATTCATTTGTACATGAACAGAGTAACACAAATGTAGTAATAAAAACTATATGCACTCCACTTTGTTATTTTTCAAACATAAAAAAAGTATTTGAAAAAATTCCGTTAACTCTTGCAGGAAAAAAGAACATTCCCTATCTTTGCCACGCAAATCAAGAAGGACTCGTAGCTTAATGGATAGAGCACTTGGTTACGGCCCAAGAGGTTGTGGGTTCGACTCCCGCCGAGTTCACGAAAATCCCCCGAAAGACATCTTTCGGGGGATTTTTCATTAGTCAAACAATTGATCCAAATCTTTCTTCAACTCCGAAGGTTGTTTCGCTTTACTCCACAAAATTCACCCTTCTTTATCCAAAAGGATAGTGTTTCAAAAAGTGTGTAAATTCCGAATTGATTATTTTTGTAATGCAATTTTCAAAAATGAATAATTATGGAATTTACACGTGAACAAATCTCGGAAATAATTTCCGAAATCACAAACGGTGAACTAGGTTTACAAGGCTTGGTCAAACAAGGTTTAGAAAGTTTAATGTTATCGGAACGTGCTCTTCATAACGAGACACGTGGTGACGTGAGTAACGGTTTTCGTGGTCGTCGAGTATGTCATGGAGGTAAGGTCTTCG
>NZ_JADMSV010000027.1:0-83734 GCF_015560935.1 Butyricimonas sp. BSD2780061689_150309_C8 | reverse complement strand
AATAATGCTGCGTATCTCCCTGAAAGCCCAATAGTTTACATTATTCTTCCTAAATCCATCCGAAATCGGGCGAGTTTGTTTATTTTTGTAATAATAATTGGATTGAAAAAGGGTATTATGTTATTTGCAGAATTATGCTATCGTATTTTTGAGGAGAGTACTTTATGTTATCATGTACAAGATTGTGTTGATGCTGGCATGGAGAATCCATACGAGTATAAATCAATAGAATATTATTTGTTTCTCAAAAATTGGGTAGATGCAGTCCAGTGGCATTTGGAGGATGTCATTCGGGATCCGGATATAGAACCCGTGAAAGCGTTGGAAATCAAACGACGTATAGATCGGTTGAATCAACGTCGGACGGATTTGGTCGAATTGCTGGATGGATATTTCTGGGATAAATATAAAAACGTGAGAATCTTATCTTGCGCTACCGTGAACACGGAGAGTCCGGCATGGGCGATAGACCGGTTATCTATTTTGTGTTTGAAAATTTATCACATGGAACAGGAGGTGCAGCGTAGAGAGGTTGCTCAAGTACATGTAAAGGAGTGTGATGATAAGCTAAGCGTGTTGCTGGAACAGAAAAGAGATTTAATACTCGCGATCAATCAACTTTTGGAAGATATAGAAACGGGACGTAAATACATGAAAGTCTACAAACAGATGAAAATGTATAACGATCCGGAATTGAATCCCGTATTATATAGAAAAGGGCAAGGATTATGAGTGTAAAAAAAGTATTGGTGATTCGCTTTAGGAGAATAGGAGATGCGGTACTGTCAGTCGTGATCTGTAGCTCTATTCGAAAAAGTTTTCCGGAGGCGGAGATTCATTACGTGTTGAATGATCATATTGCTCCTTTGTTTGAAAATCATCCGGATATAGATAAAATTATCACCTTTTCGGATGAAGAAAATAATCATTTCTTTAAATACTTGCGAAAAGTCCGGCAGTTGATGAAAACGGAACGTTATGACGTGATCATCGATACTCGTGCCACGATAAAAACTTTATGGTTCAGTGCCTTTTCTTTAAGAACGAAATATCGTATCGGAACATCTAAATTTTATAATCATTTTTTTCATAATTACCGGGTGCGTAATCACGTGAATGATGACTTGGACGAAGTTGTGCGAAATTTGTTATTGTTACAGCCCTTGGAGCGAGAAGGGAAGTTGGTAATGACCACTGATTTCCGGTTGTACGTGACAGAACAGGAAACGGCAGAATTCAAGAGCTACATGGAACAAAAGGGAATTAATTTTTCCCGCTTTATCGTGGTATGTACTCCTTTTACCAGAGTGGCGAGGAAGGCTTGGGATATGGAGAAAATGAAGGAGATATTGTCTCGTATCATTCAGCGTTATGATGCCCAGTTGATTTTTAATTATTCTCGGGAAGAAAAGGCTGCGGCCTTGGCATTGTACGAGGATATGGGGAAAGACGAGCATATTTTTATTGATATAGAGGCCGATTCGTTACGGAAATTGGTATCCATGCTGGAAACAGCCGATTTCTTTTTTGGAAATGAAGGTGGCCCCCGGCATATCGCGCAGGCGTGTCACTTGCCGGGGCTGGCTATTTACCCGCCTTGGGTTGAACTGCCTAGATGGCTGCCTTCCAATGATCCGCGTTATCAGAGCGTGAGTTCTTTTGATATGTTTCCCGGGCAGGTAATCGAGGGAAGAACGGAAAAGGAGTTGTTCGATTTACTTACCGTGGAATACGTGTGGGAACGTCTGCAACCCATGATGGATGAGGTGTTTATTAATTGCGCTTTTGAATAAGTGGCGTGTACTATAAATTCATCGCGAAAATGTCGGTAAGACGATAAATTTCTTTAATTTTGTTTTCGATAGATGGGGTGGTAGAATTTAACAGGTATTGGAAAGAATACTAAAGATGATTTTATGAGTAAGGTTATAACATACGGCACTTATGATGTTTTGCATCAAGGTCACATAAATTTATTGAAACGGGCGAAAGAACTAGGTGATTATCTTATTGTAGGTGTGACGTCTGATCGTTTTGATCGGGAGCGGGGTAAACTCAATGTCAAAAATAATGTCTTGGAGCGTGTGGAGGCTGTCAGAAAAACAGGTTATGCCGATGAGATTATTATTGAAGATTACGTGGGGCAAAAGATAGATGATATACAAAAATATAATATAGATATTTTTACTGTCGGTTCCGACTGGGTGGGTAAATTCGATTATTTGAATGAATTTTGTAAAGTGGTGTACTTGCCTCGTACGGAAGGAGTGTCATCAACCCAAATAAGAAATGAATCTCAACAGATCGTGCAGCTGGGGGTTGTGGGAAGTGGACGAATTGCAAACAGGTTTATTCCTGAAGCGGGATTCGTGAATGGCATTTCCATTACGGCTGTTTATAATCCCATGCGAGAAGAGGCTTTGCAGTTTTGTGAAAGATTTGGCGTGACGAATTACGATTCGTATGAAGGTTTTCTAAGTGCGATTGATGCCGTGTATATTGCATCACCTCATCTCACGCATTATGAATATATAAAAATGGCATTGATGGCCGGTAAGCATGTTTTGTGTGAAATCCCAATGGTCTTGAGCGGGGAGGAGGCCAAAGAACTCTACACGCTGGCTGAAGAAAAGCGCTTGGTATTGCTTGAAGCATCTAAAACAGCCTTCTGCCCGGCATGGAATCATTTACTCACGCTTGTGAAAAGTGGGGTGATCGGGGAAGTGGTTGATGTCAAGGCTTCTTTGTCAAAACTCGTGCCCAATAACGTCAGAGAGATGGATGTTAATCAGGCTGGTGGTAGTGTTACAGAACTAGCCCCATTCCCTTTGATGGCTATCGTGAAGTTGCTTGGCAAGGATTATTTAGGGATGCATTTCTTTTCAAAAATGCAGGATGGGGTGGATATTTTCACGAAAGGTGAAATCGTTTATGGGAACGCAGTTGCTTCCATCACGCTGGGTTTGGGAGTGAAAACTGAAGGCAACTTGGTCATTTCGGGTACAAAAGGATACGTGCTTGTTCCATCCCCTTGGTGGTTGACGAATTATTTCGAGGTGAGATACGAGGATCAGAATTTGAATAAGAAATATTTTTATACTTATCAGGGTGACGGGTTACGTTATGAGATTCAGGAGTTCGTGACGATGGTGTTGAGCGGGCGGACAAGTAGCTACAAATTGAATCATAATGAATCAATCACGATCGCCAAGATTATTGGTAGTTACCGTGATTCGAATAATACAACATATTTAAAATAGGATTGTAGTATGAAGTATGCAGTTGTAACGGGAGGTACGAAAGGTATCGGGTTGGGGATTGTAAAAGTATTGTTAGAAAGAGGTTTTCACGTGTTTACGAATTACGCTCGTGATAAAGAATCGGCAGAACGGGTGGGACAAGAGTTAGAACAATGGAAGGAGCGTTTGAGTATTGTTCAAGCCGATCAAAGTGATAAGGAGTCTTTTACACGATTTGTTCAATTCGTGAAGTCTAAGGCCGAGTCCATAAGTTGTATTGTTTGTAACGCGGGGATGACCATACGGAAATCTAACATGGAAATTACGGATGAGCAATGGGAACAAGTGATGCAAGTGGCTGTTAATTCTCACTTTTATTTGATCCGGGATTGTTATGAAATGATCGAGCCTGATTCCCGGATCATTTTCATAGGCTCAATGATGGGAGTATTGCCTCATGGAACATCGTTGCCTTACGGTGTTTCTAAAGCGGCAGTTCATGCTCTTGCAAAGAATCTAGTTAAGGAATTTGAGGGAACGGGAACCACCGTTAACGCTATTGCTCCCGGCTTTGTTGAAACCGAGTGGCAAAAGAATAAGCCCCAAAACATTCGGGAAAATATTTATGGTAAGACAGCAATAAAAAGATTTGCAGCCGTTGATGAAATTGCAAACGCTGTTGCTTTTTGTCTGGATAATCAATTTGTAAATGGCTCCGTTATCGAGGTTAGTGGAGGCTATTGTTTTAAATAAATAATAAGGGGCTGAATTTGCCCCTTGTTTTTATGCTTTTATGCTATTGTTTAGCTCTAGTAATTTGTCAACGATCCTTGGTGATACTTTTCCATCCACCGCACCCATGACATAGTGGATCAATTCTTCTCGTTTGGCCTTGTTTTTATCCGTTCCGGCAAGGGCCTCTTGTGCATTTTTCACCATATTTTGATACCTTTTTGGGGTGTCCGCCACTTCCCATAGATAGAAATTTTCCGTGTCTAATCGCTTTCTCGCTTTGTGAGGAAATAAGCGATCATGCAATCTGTATCTCAAAAACATATTGACAATAGCCGGTTTGCCTATTCCGGCAAACTCGAATACGGCACTTGACATATCGGAAATCATTAAATCGGAAGCGTTTAAAAATGGCAGAATATCTGTTTCGTTAAAGTGGGCTAGGTACACGTTCGGGTATTTGGCCCACGTTTCTAGACGATGTAAATCTCTCCGGTATCTTTTCCGTAAAAATAGATGAGAGTGTGGTTTTAAAATGATATTATATTCGGCAAAGTCTTCCGGGAATTTCTTACCCATTTTCAAGATGGATGACGGGTAAAAAGTGGGAGCGTACAGTATGGTTTTTTTGTTTATGTCTAAATGACAGCTTTGGAGAAATTTGATACGATCTTCTTCTGTTAATTGAAAGTAATTATCCAGTTTAGAATATCCGGATATATAATAGATTGATTTTTTCTCCGGGAAGAGTTCGAGTAACCTGTCTTCCATGAATTTCCCATCCAAGAAACGTAAATCGACATCATTCAGATCCGGCGCATAATTGACTGTTTTCCCGCCCCACGTGCCGTGCATGATGAGGGCAGATTTTTTGAATGAGGTCGAAATGTGACGCGGGGCATTCCCGAAAACCATGATATTACACTCCCGGTGCTCTTCATCAAGACAATACGTGAATCCCTTTTCTTGGCAATACTTGATGGATTCTTCCCGTTGATTCAATTCATCCCTTCCCCTGTTTTTAGGGATAATGATGACGTATGATATGTTTCGTTTAATGATTTCTTTGATGACGGGTTCGAAGTGAGGGATATAATATAGTTTCTCAAGATAAAAGCCGATCGTGTAATTTTCCATACGTAATTGTTGGTATATCTTTTCTCCTTTGATTTCGTGTTGAAAACGATCAAAAAACGATCGTTTATTGATAGACAAAATTAGGGAATAACAATGATAAATGCAAATGAATAAGGGCCTATTATCTGTCTTGATAGCTAGATTGTTGTGCGTTTTCTTGATAAAAGACAAATGTTAAAAGATTGAATGTTAAAAAACGATCGTTTTTTATAATATTATAATGGTTATAATGCAAATGTCAATGATGAAAATATCGCTTATTATATCCACGTATAATCGACCCAGTGCGTTGAAATTGTGCTTGGAAAGCGTTAAGCGGCAAAATCGGTTACCTGATGAAGTTATTATTGGGGATGATGGTTCCGGGGATGAAACCGCAGCTTTAATTCGTGAATTTCAAAAAGATTTTCCTGTACCGTTATTACATGTGTGGCAGGAAGATAAAGGATTTCGTGTCGGGAAAATACGGAATAAATGTATTGCAAAAGCCAAGTACGATTATATCGTACAAGTGGATGGCGACATGGTTTTGCATTCAAGTTTTATAACGGATCATCTTTCGTGTGCTCGTAGGGGATATTATATAAAAGGGGGCCGGGTGAATATAACTAGAATGGAGACAGAACGATTATGTAATCGTGAATATACCCCGTTAGGATTTTTTACATGGGGCTTGACGAGAAGGGAAAATGCGATTCACTGTCTATTTTTGGCCAAGTGCTTGGCTCCGTATCGTAAAACTCGTCCGGGATTAGGATGTAATACTTCTTTTTGGCGGAAAGATGCTTTGCGAATCAATGGCTATGATGAATATTACGTTGGATGGGGTGGGGAAGATTATGATTTCAGCGTGCGTTTGTTGAACGTGGGTTGTAAAAAAATAGCATTAAAATTTGCCGCCATTGGGTTTCATTTGTGGCATGAAGATAAATACATGGAGAATCGGAAAAAGAATTTTGATTATTACAATGAGAAGGTCGAGCAAAAAGCGACATGGTGCGAAAATGGGATCGATCAATATTTAAAAGATAATAACGAAATGTGATGAAAAGCATTTTTTATTACATGGAGTGTTATATCCGTCTTTTGAAATACAGACGACGTTTCTATAAAAAACAAAAGGCGTTAGGGTTTATTCCAGATATAAGGTCAACCGACGAGACATTGGATAAAATATTACGGGAGCATTGTTCTGTCAGTCGATTTGGGGATGGAGAGTTCAATCTTTTACGTCAGAAAGGGAATGGATTTTGCGCTTTTAATCAATCCTTGGCCGAAAGATTACAAGAAGTGCTAACGGCACCCCTTCCCTGTCATATTGTTTGTTTACCTTATGCGCTTGTTTCACGAGAAAACTTGAACTTGCGTACGAAAGTTTTCTGGTTATCTTATTTTATAAAAGCGTACGATGTTTTCATTCGCTATCTGAAATCGGGATACGTGTATTACGATGCCTCGTTTACTCGATTTTATTTTGCGTACAAGGATAAACGTGTATGTGAGGGGTATTTGGAAAAGATACGACAAATATGGTTTGATCAGGATATTCTCTTGATAGAGGGTGAATATAGTCGTTTGGGAGTAAATAATGATCTTTTTATTCACGCTCGTTCATTGAAACGGATTTTATGTCCCGCGAAAGATGCTTTTGAGAGATATGTTGATATAATGTGTGCCGCTCGAAAATATGGAAGTAATAAATTGATTCTTGTTGCTTTGGGGCAAACGGCAACCGTGTTGAGCTATGATTTGGCTAAATTAGGTTATTGGGCGATTGATATAGGGCATGTTGATATTGAATACGAGTGGTTTTTACGGGGTGCGAAAGATAAACTTCCGGTAGCCGGGAAGTATGTTAATGAGGCAAAAGGTGATGTTTTTCGTGAAAAGAAAATCCAGGATGAAAATTACGAGAAAACGATTGTAGAACGCATTTCCGGTTTATCATGTTAAAAATGTTCGTGCGGGAGAAAACGTGGAGATTATTATTCCTGCTTGTCGGTTTTTTGTCGGGAGGCCTTGGAATATTATATGGGATGACTTTTCATTATATTCTTTTGAGCATGGTGTTGTTTTACGCCATCTTGGATTGGGATTCATGTGTGGAGCGGTTACATGCAGGACGAAAATATATATTGGTGTTCATCGGTTATTTCCTGTATTTAGTTCTACAAACGTTTTTCTTATTTTGGGATTCCGGTATAGAAGGAAATGCGCATTATGGCATATTCGAGACGACACTGCTTAATTTTGTTTTGGTACCCGTGTATGTTGCCATGTTAAAAGGATGGTTGACGGTTCCTTTACTGAAACGTTTCCTGTTTTTATTTTGTGCGGGGTGCGTGTTATTGAATGGGTATATCGTGTTCGATTTATTGGCAGGAGAAGCATTCTCGAATGCTCAGGAAGCTTTAGGGCGTTTATACATAAATCGTTTTGGCGAGAATAAAACCTCTCTCTTGGGAGGAAATTTATTGCTGGAACCACAAGTTTTTTACATCGTTTTGGCGGCGCTGGTTTCGTACGGGTTGATTTTTTGGAGTGGTCGGAAGCGTGTGAAGTTGGCGTGTGGCATCATGTTTCTGTTGTTACTATTATTCTTGTCATTCACCGTGTCGAAAGCCGGTATTTTGGCCTTTTCTCTCGGTTTTATAGTAATGAATATATGTTTTATGAAACAAAACGCATGGAAGTTTTGTTGGGTATTTTCTGTTTGTGTATTGTGCATAGGTTTTATGTTGTTTGCATCAGATAGTTTTGAACAGAAATATAAAGAGAGGGTGGACGAAGTTTTAACCGAAGTTATGAATGTCAGGCAAGGCATTTATGACGGGAGTACGATTGCGCCTAGAATTGGGTTTGTTCGGGAAACTTACAGGCATGCTAACGAATTTGCAGTTTGTGGGTTAGGAGTTTATGCTAAGGAGCGGGTGAAGATCTGGTTGCGGGATTCGGATGCGGGGCTTGGAGAATTTAGGAACGTGCATAATACATTTTTACATTATTGGATACAGGGTGGCATTTTAGGGATCAGTTTGGTCGTGTTTCTTTGGGGTGTACCGCTCTACTGCATGGTGAAAAATCGGAAATATTCTTATCTGATAATTTCCCTTGTGGTCGTTGTTGTCATCACGAATAGCACCTGTATTTTATTGGATTTGAATAATTCGAGATTGATAATTGTGTTATTGTCTTCCATGTTTTATTTTCATGGGGATGTTTTTTATGAATTAGAAAAAAGTTGATTGTGTCCCAAATAGATTTTTCCCGTATTTGATAATCAAGTGAATATCAAATCATGTATATTTGTGCCATAATTGAAGATTATGGATCAAATGGTAAGGTTTCAGAAGTATTTTTTTCTTGCGACAGGTTTCTTGTTGGGAAGTTTAATCCCCTTGTTTGGCAATGCGTTTAATTTTATACTCATTGTTTTCATGTTTGTGCAGATTGGCATGAATCGAAAGGAAGTATTGGCAAACTTGCGGCAAGAGCGAAAATATTTGTGGGCGATGATTATTTTCTTGGGTTATTTTTCCTTGCACACGATGATTGTGTTGTTGAAAGGGAATCCTGTTGCGGAACCAAGTTACGGTACATTCGAAATCTTGATCTTGAATTTTATACTTGTTCCCGTGTATGTTACAACTTTCAGGAGCTGGCTAACACCTGAATTATTACGACGATTTCTAACTTATTTTTGTATAGGATGTTTCTGCATAAATGTTTATATCTTTTTTGCTTTAACCGGGACAAAATTATTTTCAGATCCGGTAGGGACGTTAAATTTGATATACAATACGCGATTTGGAGAAAATCGATTCGTGTTAGGGGATAAGTTCTGGTTAGAGATTCAGGCATTAATGCTCGCCGTGTCGGCACTTATATCTTATTTCTTGATCATCAAGGAAAGACAAAATGGAAAGAAAATCATGTTCATATTTTTGTTTTTGGCCTTGCTTGTTTTTCTTTCATTTACCGTTACCAAATCTGCTATTATAGGATTTTTGGCTGGATTTTTTGTGCTTAATATTTACTTGTTTAAAAGGTCCTGGGTAAAAGTACGTTATAAACTAGCAACGGTTATATTGATCGTTTTATGTGGCTTTGTCTTGTTGGATAACGTCGCCATGTATGAAGCAAGGATGCAAGAGGTCAGGGAGGAAATCGAGAATGTTAGGAGGGGGGAGTTCTCGGGGGGAACTATCGTTCCCCGGGTTGCATTTATTCGGGAGAGTTTTAAGCATTTTGATGAATTTGGTCTGTGGGGATTGGGGGTTTCTACGAAACATCGTATAAAAGCATGGTTCGATGCCTCTGACATGAATATTGCTCGCTATAAAAATGTCGGTAATATTTTTCTACAGTATTGGGTTACAGGTGGAATACCGGGCTTGGCTTTTGTACTTTTTTTATTTGTCGCACCGGTTTACAGGATGATCCGGAAGAAAAAGATTTCTTATTTGATTATAGGCATATTGCTCCCATTTTTTGCGGTGAGTAATACATGCGTTACCCTCTCTTGGGCCAATTCCAGGTTGTTCATGTTACTCTTTCTGGCTATGTTTTGCTTTTACGGTGATCTTTTCGCCCGACTTGAAGAGTTTTCGGAGGATGAACCTGCTTTTGACAAGAGTTCGATATAACTCACCGTGTTTTTATTGAATTTGCATTAGGTCGTTTATTCGTTACCTTAAAATACCCCTAATCTCGTGTTTCTACATTTACAGGTTTAGAAATTTTCAATAAAAAATAGGTTTGAATTAATGTGAAATATTGTTATTGAGATGTTATGATGTTGGCATCATATGGTGAGCCGCTCCCATTCCGCTCCCATTCCTCCTCTATTCCGCCCCTATTGTAATAATGAAATATTAAATTAAAATAGTAGTTGTTAATGTAGGGGATAAGTCTATTATAACAATTTAGATATAGGATAATAATTTCATCAGATGGAAATTTTATCAGAATGCTCACTTTACTGGGACAAATCATCGCATACTCAAATCACTCGCTAGCGAGGTTGAGTCTTCGGGATAAAAATGTGAGATCGAAGGGACAAAAGGGAAACTTCCCTCCAAACGGGATTATAACGTGAGTTTAATACCCTAAAATGGGGCGAAGGAAAAACAATTACTTGTGTCGAACTTGTATTATTTAATAAGTTTACCCTTGCGACTAAGTTTAATCGTGAATCCGAAATTATCTTTAAACAGATCTCCTAAATCGCCGTAGATACCTGTTTCCACGGCAAACGGTAAGTTTTTGAATGGCAATGTTACTTCCAATGCTCCGGAGAATTGATTCTTTTTCATGGGACTTCCGTAAATACCGTAGTTCCTGGAATAGGAAAGCATGAGTTTATAGGGAGTGGTTTGCCACGCCATACCTTTCATCCCGATGTGGTGGGCTATAACCCGGTTGTTAATGATTCGGGTGATACCTCCGGAAAGACCGGGCGTCATGAACGGGCTACCGATAACTCTCTCGTATAAAGTCCATCCACTTCTGTATTCGCCATTGTTGAAATAGTTGTCGCATCCGCCAAGTATTTTTCGGCCATAGAAGTGACTGTTCGGGTCTTGTTTCTCCATTTCTTCCGGGGTGGCGGGACGGTCATGCCGGGAGCCGGATTGGTATTTCGTGTAATAGAATTCATAAATAACGTCCGTGATCCATTGATCCTTTTTCTTGGAACCATAATAAAAACAATAAGTTCCATCCGGGAAAGAGCGAAAATCCGTACCCGAACCATCTTCAAAAGGGATGTCGTGGTAGAAAGATAAAATATAGTTGTCTGCCAAATAATTAATGGTCAAATGTTCCCTTCCCAGGTGATTTCCTAACGCATTGATCGAATCGCTTACACTGGCCCCGGTTCCTCCTTCTTTGGCACAAATGATTCGGATATAATCCTTGAATGATGAAGGTTGTTTGCCTCTGTCGGGAGAGGTTCCTGCCCATTGAGCCCAATGTTCAAGGCCGACAATGATTTCCCAGCGTTGATGAGGCTTTATTTTTAAGAAAGCTGATTTGTTGTGTAAACGGGTGTCTTCCACGTAACGATCGTCAATCATCATGTAGTCTGCCCAGTTGAATTTAATAGATAAAACTCCTTTGGTACAGGGAACTTTCATGTATTCACTATTCAAATTATATCCCGGGAAAGTTCGGGAGTTTCCGGAACGGATGAAATTTCCGTTCGTAGAGGAAATACCGTTATATTCTTCCTTGGGATGAATCATTCCGAGGTCTAGGCGAAGATTCCGCCAGCGTGCGCTCGCGTAAAGCTGGTCTAAAATAACGTTGTTGTCCGGACGGGATAAAAATCCCGCGGCAGAAACTCCATAAGCGAATTGAATTTTATGGCGATCCGTGAAATCTGAGAAAAGACCTACTTCCAGTAAGGCTCCGTTGCCGTTGGGAATTAAACCATGTTTGTTGTTTATTGCCCAAAAGGGTAATGTATTCTGGTATGCCACGAATCCTGTAAGTGAAGTTTTGTAGTCAACACTTCGTTCTTGTCCCTGCGAGTAAAAAAATAGTAGGGACATCAAGATGGATAATGCTGTTTTTTTCATTTCGCTGTTTTACGCACGTCGTTATTTTTGCTGGGACAAAAGTAACTTTTCTATGATAGAAATATCTTCTTTGTAAGTTAATTTAATATTAAATGGTAAACCTTTGGTTATTTTAATGTGAATCTCCGGCATATATCGTTTAACAACCCCACAATCGTCCGTGCTGAAAAATTCGGGGTCCGTCAGCGCCTTGTTATAGGCTGCTGTTAAGATGTCAGAATGAAATCCCTGAGGGGTCTGAACCTGAAAGAGTGTGGAGCGATCCGGGATGTTGTTCACGAATTGGCGAGAGGTATCGCTTTGTAATATCGTGTCGGTTGAAGGTATTGCTGTGGTGCAGGCTTTGTGGTTTTCGAGTGTTTCAATGACACTATCTATGATTTGCGACGTGACTAGCAGGCGAACGGCATCATGGATGATTAAATTACATTTCTCTTCTTTATACACGTTTAAGGCGGCGAGAGTAGAGTGATAGCGTTCTTTGCCCCCCGGGACAATGTGTTTCACTTTTTGAAATCCTTCAAGGCGAACAATTTCTTCCGTTTCCTTGATGTAATCTCTGTGTACGACAATGATAATTTCATCAATGCGTTCATGTTTTTCGAATATGTGAAGCGTGTGTGCCAATACAGTTTTCCCGGCAATTACGATGAATTGTTTGGGTAACTCGCTTCCTAGCCTTCGTCCGGAACCTCCGGCTAGAATTACTCCGATATTTTTCATTCTCTTGATCCTGTTTTTAACCTTTTATTTTTGAGGAATTTCAGATGTTAACACGAATTCCAATTCTCCGCCGTTCATGATCTCGTCATGAGTAATCCAAGTACGATTGAGTTCGTCTCCATTTAGCAAGACTTCCTTCACATAGATATACTGATCATTTTCCCGGTTTGCTTTAATGACAAATTTACGGTCTTGTCCCAGCTTGATGGTTACTTTCTTAAACATGGGTGTTCCCAGTTGATATTTACCGTCACTAGGGTTCACGGGATAGAAACCCATGGCAGAGAAAACATACCATGCAGACATTTGCCCGCAATCTTCATTGCCACAAAGTCCGTCGGGACGATCCGTGTAGAGTTCCCGTCTGATTTTATCCACGTAATATTGTGTTTTGTTGGGCGTATCCGTGTAATTGAACAGGTAAGCCACGTGGTGAGAGGGTTCGTTCCCTTGGGCGTACTGCCCGATCAACCCGCTAATGTCGGGAGAAACATTGTCCCCCTCGATGGTTGAGGGTAGGGTGAACAGGCTGTCCAGTTTGTTGGCGAAAGCGGCTTTTCCCCCGTGTAACGCGATAAGTCCCTCCACGTCATGTGGTACAAACCACGAATATTGCCACGCGTTTCCTTCGGTGTAATCATCATCCCTGTGGGCCGAGGCGAAGGGGGAAAAAGGCGTTTTCCACTTCCCGTCGGAAAGCTTTGCCCGCATGAACCCGGTAGAGGAATCGAACACGTTTTTATAGTTCTTAGAGGCTTCCGTGAAATAGAGGTAGTCATCTTCTTTATTCAAAGCTTTGGCCATTTGAGCCATACACCAGTCATCGTAGGCATATTCGAGGGTTTTGGAAACAGATTCTTTTTCGAGGTCACAGGGAATATAGTTATAAGTTCTGAATAGTCCCAGTCCATTTCCTTGGGATAGAGACGTTTCTTTCATGGCCTCGTAGGCTTTTTCAACATCGAAATCCCGAATGCCTTTCAAGTAAGCCTCCGTGATGATGGGGATGGCGTGATTCCCGATCATGCAATGACTCTCGTTGCCCATCAGTTCCCAGTTCGGGAGCAAGCCGTGAGCCTCGTAATGGCGAATGAATGATTTTATCATGTCATTTACCCTGTTCTTCTGGGTGATCGTGAATAGGGGATGAGCGGCACGGAAGGTGTCCCACAATGAAAATACGGTGTATTGATTTGCTTTACCCACACTATGAATTTCTCCATCCGGTCCTTTGTAATTCCCGTGTGCGTCAGAGAAAAGATAGGGAGCCAGGTAGGCATGGTACAATGCCGTGTAAAAAACTCTCATTTCTTCTTTGCTGGCACCTTCCGCTTTAATCTTGGATAATGTTCGTTTCCATCGTTGTTTTGCCTCCCGTTTCACTTTGTCAAAACTCCAATGAGAAAGTTCTTTGTCTAGGTTTGCGGCGGCCCCCTCGCAGTTTGCGGAGGAAAGGCTTACTTTCACGAGGACCTTATTGGTGGTTGTTCCGAAATCGATGAATGCGTATCCTTGATTGGAAACCAGTTTCTGCCCGTTCTTTAATAATTTCAGCGTGTCATTTCCAGCCCAGACATCAACATCTTGAGAGAATTCCATGAAAAAGTAAACGTTATGTTCTTTTGCCCATCCGGTTGACTTCCGGTACCCTTGTATGGTCCGGTTATTGATTTTCTTGATCGAGGTCATCACGGTCCGGTCCCAGTTACGTGCGGTTGTTAGGTCGAGAGTTAATCCGTAAACCGAGTTGGTCGGGTATTGATAGGAGTGCATCCCGCAACGAGAGGTTACCGTTAACTCGGTCTTAATCCCGTTGTCGAAGGTCACGCTATAATATCCCGGTTCTGCCGTTTCATTGGCATGAGAGAATTTGGCATATCCTTTCGTGATAAAATCAATTGCTTTTTCTCCTGCTTGCGGGCGGGTCGTGACAGGCAACAGGCGAATGTCCTGTAAGTCCCCGATACCTGTTCCGCTCAAGTGCGAATGGGAAAACGAGGATATAATGCTATCGCTGTAATGATAACCGGAACACCACTCCCAGCCACTTCTTGGATTATCCGGACTAAGTTGGATACCACCAAACGGGACGGTCGCCCCCGGGAAACAATGTCCCTGACCGGCAGTGCCGATGAATGGATCAACAAAATCCGTTACTCGAGTTTCTTTTTCTCTTTGGCAAGATGTCAAAAGGCCGATAAAACAAAGCAGGAGTAGAAGGAGTCGTGTTCTCATGGTGTTTAGTCTAATTGTTTAATTCAGTCCATACAAGTGCGGATGCTCCATAAATGGCGGCATTCGTGGGAAGAGACGAACGAAGTATTTTGATTTTTTGTTTAAATATATATAGCATATTGGCTTCCATTTGTTCCTGTGTGGTTTTGAAAAGCCATTCGCCCGCGTTGGCAACCCCTCCTTGAAGGAATATCGCTTCCGGGCTGATAATGGCTACTAGGTTAGCCAAGGCTTTACCCAGTTGCTCGCCCGTGATCCGGAAGGCCTCCAAGGCGATCGGGTCTCCTTTTTGTGCCGCGTCATATACTTTTTTGGCCGTGATTTCCGTGTAAGGAATATCTCTTAATGCGCTAGGCGTATTTTCCAAGGCGAGTAATTCGCAGGCGGTGCGCTTTATTCCGGTGGCAGAGGCGTATGTTTCCAAGCACCCCCGACGTCCGCAATTGCAGTATCTATCCCCACCACAAACTAGTGTGTGGCCTACTTCACCTGCCAGCCCGTCATGCCCGTACACTAATTTCCCGTTTATCACGATGCCACTTCCCAAGCCTGTTCCCAGCGTGATCACGACGAAGTCTTTCATCCCTTTTGCCCCGCCGTACACCATTTCACCGATAGCGGCTGCTTTCGCGTCATTCGTGATAAAAGCGGGTACGCCAAATTGTTTGGTCAGAAGTTCTACCATCGGGATGGTCCCTTTCCAAGATAAGTTTGCCGCGTTTTCGATGGTTCCGTTGAAGTAGTTCCCGTTGGGAGCGCCAACCCCGATTCCAACAAGTTGTACGTCTAAGTTGTCCAGTTCTTTCTTCACTGTTTTGTACAGGTCCTGAACAAAATCTTGTGGCGTGTTATATGCAGTTGTGGGTAATGAGCCATTTGCCAGACAGTTACCGCTTTTATCAATGATGCCGAATGCGATATTGGTTCCTCCAATATCAATACCTAGTGAGACAGTTGTTTGCATAATAATATATAAATTTGACAACAAAAATAATTGCAACCTAATGCGTGGTTAAAAGTAATAAAAAAAAATAAGAGACCGATGGGGCGATCTCTTATTTAATTACTAACTACTAACCTAAACATACAAACTTATGAAAAAAAACTGTGTCTTCTATCTGTTTTCTACATTACAAAGATAGGGGGTATTCCTATATTCGATAGTTAATAGATCGTTAATCTTTTCTGTAAGGAGATTTAAATCCTGATGAAGATGTGGAACGGGATAAACCTTCGGGAATCAGAGTTTCAAGTAAAAATCTTTGGTGAGGTTCGCGTAACTCTCGTGAAGTATATGTCTCTCTATTTCAAGAGTTATTGAATCTTCTACGAAGTGTTTTTTTACTTTCGAGAGTTCGATGAGTTGACGTTTTGGTGCCTTGTCGGGAGTGGGGTAAACTGTTGATAATTTGTTAACAAACCATTTTTCCCCCTGGGTTAATTCTATAAAATGTTTGGCTTCGTTAACAGGTAGTATGACACAAAGTTTGCCTTCCGGTAAGAGTAAATTGTCGCTAACTTGGAGAAGATCCTCGTGTGATAATGTTTCGCAATGCCGGGCTAGAGTGCGATTGAGTTCCGGGTTTTTAGTAGAATTGATAAAGAAAGGCGGGTTGCAAACAATGATGTCGTATTTATACGGGGGAGCAAATGCTTGCACTTCACCTTGAAAAAGATGGATACGTTCCCGCCACGAAGTACTGTTTGCGTTCTCCCGTGCCTGTTCAAAAGCTGCCGGATCAATTTCAATAGCATCAATAATTAATTCGGGATTGCGTTGTGCTGCCATGATGGCTATAAGTCCGGTTCCCGTACCGATATCAAGCAAACGTCGTGCATGGGTTACATCAGTCCACGCTCCCAAAAGGACACCATCCGTGCCGACTTTCATGGCACATCTTTCTTGCCGAATGGTGAATTGTTTGAATTGAAAATAGTCGTTTGCCATGACGGGATAATGGGTTTGTAAAGTTTGAAAGTTTATTAGGTTTATAAAGTCTCACTATGTTGGTAGAGATATAACTTTATAAACCTTACAAACTTTATGGACTTTATAAACTTATTCTTCTTTCTTTTCTTCTTCCGGTTCGTCGAAGTTCAGAAGGTTCTTGTCTAATAATAAGTTATACCATTGGATCATTTTCCGCATGTCTGAAACGTAAACGCGATCCGCATCATATTCCGGGATGACAGATTCTATATAATTCGTGATAACGGCGGATGATTCTTTGTGATTAATAGCCGGTTTACCCTCTTCTTTTTCATACATACGTTTGAACACGGTTTTCAGAGGCATGTCTTCATCTTCCGTGTAAATTGAAATATCTTCGAGGGCGATAATTTTAGCATTAGAATATGCAGGAAAGCGTTTCCCGTCAAGTAATGATTCTACAATCAAGGCGTTTGCGGTGTTATTGATTAATTTGAATAACCCGGGTTTTCCTGATATGGATAAAATTTCTTTCAACATATTGCTTTCTTTTTGTGTTTTGTTATTGGTGGGCAAAAGTACGAATCAATGTTTAAAAGTAAAAGCAATGAAATATTTATTTTTTTAATTTCAATCCACTCTACCCGACTAATTGATGCCCCGTTGTTTTTTGATTTTCTCGTAAGCCTCGTTGATGGCCATGAATTTTTTCTCGGCAGCCTTACGAATATCTTCTCCCATGTATCCGACTTTGTCCGGGTGGTTTTCGATAGCCATTTTCCGGTAAGCTTTTTTCACTTCTTCGTCGGTGGCGGAGGAACTGATGCCTAGGATACTATAAGCAGAATCCAAATCGTCATAGTACATGGCTTTGATTGACTGGTACGTGGTTGAATCAATTCCCAGTAAATTAGCTATTTTATCCAGCAGGGAAATTTCGTGTTTACATACCGTTCCGTCGGCTTTGGCCAGTCCGAACAGGAAATATAATAATTGTGTACGGGAATAGACGTTCATGTTCATGCGGATCTGGGTACAAACTTGATCCACCTCGATGTCTTTGTTCAATAGGTCCTTGATAATCGTCAAGGCCTCTCGCTCTCCTTCCAGCCCGAAATTATCCCGGAAAAATTTTTTCACGTAGTCCAGTTCGTTGCGGGTCACTTTTCCGTCGGCTTTCATCAAGGCCGTTGCCAAGACGACAAGGCTCAGCAAAAAGTCACCTCTTCCCGTGGGGCGGGTACCCGGATCGTTCGCCGGGCCAGATGTTACAATTGTTGCCGTGTCGAATGTGGAACCGATGAAATAACCGAACAGGGCTCCGATGGGACCTCCCATGACAAAACCTAAACCTGCTCCTATCCATTTTCCGTATTTTGCCATATTATGCTTGTTTTGAATGAATATTGTTTAATTGATGAATGATGGAAAGGATTTGTTTTATTACCTTGTCATCATTATTGTTGTAAATTACGAAATTCGATTTCGATTGTTTTATTTCATCGGGCATTTGATTGTTGATACGTTCAATCACTTTCTCCCGGGTGGTAGCGTCTCTTGAGATCACCCGTTCCACGCGGGTTTCTAAGTTTGTCGAGATTAGAATAATGTAATCAAAAAGGTGTTCGAGTTTTGCTTCGAACAGAATGGCCGATTCGAAGAACAGAAACGGGCGTCGTTGTGCCGAACTCCACGTCATGAAATCCCGTGTTACGGCAGGATGAACAATGCCATTTACTTGCTTGATTGCCTCTTTATCATTGAATATGATTGTTGCCAACCGTTTTTTATCCAGGTTTCCGTCGGGCTGGTAAATGTCTTTGCCAAATAGCTCGGTTAAATGTCTCTTGATTTCTTCATCCCGGTTGATTAGCTCGGATGCCTTGGAGTCACTAATATACACGGGGTACCCCAATGTCTCGATAATTTTAGCTATCGTGGATTTTCCACTTCCGATGCCTCCTGTCAAACCAATTTTTAACATGGGATTATTTTTTCTTTTCGATAAGATACTCGACGGTTTCCGGGGTGAATACCAAGTCTTTTATGTGACGGGGAGATCGCTCGATCTGGATTTTCAAGGATGCCGGGTTGTTCTTGATTTGGTTGTAATCCACGTAGAAAGAGAAACTGGTGTCGGAAACTACTTCATAGCGGCTTAATCCCACGTCAAACGTCACGTCAATGGAGTGAGGGAACAGGCGGATCAAAAGTGAGTCCGGGAGATTTTTAACGACGAGGGGTACTGTTTTTTTAGATTCCGTGAATCGCTCCACTTCGACCTTGACTTTCGCATCATTTCCATTGATCTGGGTCCCGTAGATTTCCTCAAACGATACGGTTTTGGTCACGTCTTTCGAGAGGTTTTTTAAAGAGATCGGTTCCGTGTACACCGCTTTTAGCGTGTCAAGAATGGAGGCCGGTCCACTGATGTCCATGTAATCGGGGGTAACGGAAATATCGTTTTTCAACATGTACTGCCGTTTCAACGTGTAATCGACCCGGGGAATTACCGGAACTCTTTTACTTTCGAACCGGGAGAACTGAAACGTGATACTTTCCGGTTTAATGGAGATTAGCTGGATGTCCGTGTTTAACTGGGCGCTGATCCGGTCTTTTATCTCTGACGTGTTTACCGTGTATTCCAACTGGTCTTTTTTGTCTAGTAATGAGTTCACGTTAAGCACGATCGGTAGAAAAGAGGTGCTGATGCTGTAACGCAGTAAGGCGAAACCGTGAGCCTTTATGGCCAACGTCATCTCTTTGGGTGGTTCGGAAACGAGTAGTTTCCCTTTAGGGAAATCCGTGTATTTTATCGGGTAGGTGATTTCCGTGGTATATTCTTTATTCAACGCGTTTAAAAACCATAGCACTGTCGCGATGATAACGCATATCCCGTACGTGACTACATTACGTTTGATGTGTAATTCATGGGATGCACCGAAATAACTGAATATTTTACCGATAAGACCACGCATATAACGAAAAGTTTATAATGTTTGTAAAGTTTTTAAGGTTCATAAAGTTCGTCTTGTTACCTTGTGAACTTTATGAACCTTATGAACTTTATAAACTATTTGCTAGCCGGAACGTCCGTCATGTCTTTCACGATGGCTTCCTTGCTTACTTTTAATCTGGCTTGACTTTCTACTTCAATGATAACGGTAAAGTCGTTGATCTCGACAATTTTTCCGAAGATTCCCCCGGTTGTCATGACTTTGTCGCCTTTCTTCAATTCATCCCGGTATTTTTTCAATTCTTTTTGTCTTTTCATCTGGGGTCTGATCATGAAGAACCAGAATACAACGACAATAAGAATAAGGGGTAAGAATTGCATGAAAGCGTTACCTTGTGTAGCAGTTTGTTGTAATGTTAACATGAAAATTGTGTTCATAAATTTACTTTTTTATTTATTCTTGATATTTGCGATTATTTTTAGTTCAATCACTTTTTCCGGAACGTTTGCAAAGATATTAATTACTTTGTATTGTTTACCATATCTGCCCGAAGAGTTAAATTCAACCTCGATTTTTCCTTCTCCTCCCGGCGGGATCGGTTTTTTGTCATACTTGGGGGTCGTGCAGCCACAACTGGCCTCCACGTTTAGAATAACAAGACTTTTGGTCCCCGTGTTTTTGAAACGGAACGTGTGCGTGACGATTTCTCCTTCTTGCAGGTCGCCAAAGTTGAATGATTTTTGCGGGAATTCAATTTTGGCAATCGTGTTAGAATCATTCACGCTGGTCGGGGTGTTTACTTCCTGTTCGTTTTGTTTTTTACTTTTGCTGTCACATGAGCAGGCGAGCATGATCCCTAAAAAGATGTAAAGTAGTCCCTTCAGCATATGTAATTAATTTGACAACGAAAATACGACATAATATTTAAAAAATAAGATGCCTCATAGAATAATTTTTATCCTTGATGTATTGCATGGTTTCAATGCCTATATCGAGATGTTGCCGGACGAAATTTTGCGTGACGATTTTGTCTGATTCAGACGTTTTTATGCCGTCGGAAATCATGGGCCTGTCTGATATTAGCAGTAAGGCTCCCGTCGGTATACGGTTGGCGAACCCGACGGTGAAAATCGTGGCGGTTTCCATGTCCACGGCCAGCGCCCGTGTTTTTATCAAGTATTCTTTGAAATTCTCGTCGAATTCCCATACTCGTCGGTTGGTGGTGTACACCACTCCCGTGTAATATTGCCTGTCATGATTCGTGATTATTTTTGAACAGGCTTTCTGAACGCTGAAAGAGGGTAAGGAAGGGACTTCTTTCGGCATGTAGTCGTTGGATGTACCCTCGCCTTTAATGGCGGCAATGGGAAGGATGTAGTCCCCCTCGTGGTGTTTGGCTTTCAGTCCCCCGCATTTCCCGATAAATAGCACGGCTTCCGGTTCTATGGCGGAAAGCAAGTCCAGGACGGTGGCGGCGTTGGCGCTACCCATCCCGAAGTTAATCATGGTGATCCCGTCGTGCGAAACGTTGGGCATATTTTTATTCTCACCGATGATAGGAGCATTGTATTTTTCAGCGAACAAGTCCAGGTAGTAATCAAAGTTAGTCAGGATGATGTGTTTTGAAAAATCTTCCAAGGCCCGGCCCGTGTACCGGGGCAGCCAATCCTCCACTATATCTTTTTTTGTTTTCATGCTCATAATATGTCGGTTGGGAAATTTGAGAATGGAGTATCCCATTTCCTTTTTTTTCGTTATTTATCATTACTTTTGCAGCCTTAAAAGTAAGATATTATTGCCGAATGACAAAAAAAATAGCGATCGAAAATTCTCGTGAAATGGTAGAAAAGCTAAAAGAAATTAGGATCGAGGATTACACGTATGATTTGCCCGACGAACGGATTGCCAAGTTTCCACTGGAAAATCGGGAGGCGTCGAAGTTGTTGATTTATGATGAGGGTAGGATTGACGAGAGGCATTTTTACGAGGTACCGGAAATTCTTGATGCCGGGAAGATGTTGGTGTTTAACAACACGAAGGTGATCTATGCCCGGATTCTTTTTCAGAAGGTCACGGGAGCCGTGATCGAGGTTTTCTGTTTGGAACCTTACCAGCCTTCGGACTACGTGCAGAGCTTTGCCGCTTACGGGAAGTGCGAGTGGAAATGTATGGTCGGAAATCTGAAGAAATGGAAAGAGGGAACGATTTTTTGTCATTACCGGTTTGAGGGAAAAGAGTATCAGTTGGCTGCGACACGGAAACTTCGAGAAGAGAATGATGTTATCGTGGAATTTACCTGGGATGCCCCGGCCAGTTTCAGTGAAGTGCTGGAGTGTTGTGGGCGTATCCCGATCCCGCCATACTTGAACCGGGAGTCGGAAGAGGATGACAAGATTCGCTATCAAACGGTGTATTCCAAGAACGAAGGATCGGTGGCAGCCCCGACGGCCGGGTTGCATTTCAGCATCCCCGTGTTGAAAGCCTTGCGGGAAAAAGGGATAACGATCGAGGAACTGACCTTGCACGTGGGGGCCGGGACTTTCCGTCCCGTGAAAAGCGAGACGATCGGGGGACACGATATGCACACGGAACATATTTCCGTTCGACGGGAAGTCGTGGAGCATCTGTGTACTCACCCGGAAAATATAATTGCCGTGGGAACGACATCCGTCCGTACGCTGGAAAGCCTTTATTGGATGGGAGTGAAACGAATTTTGGGAGATGAGGATTTCAGTTCTCTGGGACAGTGGGAGGCTTACGACTTGCCTTCCGGTTACTCGTTGAAAGAGTCTATGACTGCCTTGCTGGGGTGGTTCGATGAACGAGATGCCGAATTGTTGAAGGCTAAGACCACGATTATTATTGTTCCCGGCTATTCGTACCGTGTGATCACGGCGATGTTTACTAATTTCCATCAGCCTCAGAGTACGTTATTATTATTGGTTGCGGCGGCTATCGGGGAAGATTGGCACAAAGTGTATGATTACGCCTTGGCTCATGATTTTCGTTTTTTGAGTTATGGTGATAGTAGTTTGTTGAAAGTAAGAAAAGATAAAAAGTGATCGCGTGAAAAGTTTGAACTTACCTCCTTTCGAGTACAAGGTGAAAAAGCAGAACGGGCAGATCTGGATATTTGATATGATCCGGAAAAGGTACGTCGTGTTGACTCCGGAAGAGTGGGTAAGGCAGCATTTCATTCATTTTCTGATCGAGAGTAAAGGTTATCCTGCCCAGTTGATTGCCGTCGAGAAAGAGATTCAAGTGTGCGGTATGAGGAGGCGTTTCGATCTGGTATGTTATGACCGGCAGGCGAACCCTTACTTGATCGTGGAGTGTAAAGCGCCTTCCGTGGCGTTGTCGCAAGTCGTCTTCGATCAGGCATTCCAGTATAATCTGTCCATTGCAGCTCGTTTTATCGCGATAACGAACGGGTGCTTGCATTTTTGCGGGGAGATCTCCGGGGATGGAAAATTTCAAATGTTAGCCGAAATTCCGAATTTTTGCGGGTAAACAGGATTTTTGTTTAAAAGAATTGAACATGTCCCCGGCATCGCCTAAGCGATGCCGATGGGAATGTAACATGTTCTTTCACATATAATTTGCAACCATAGAGGCGGACTCTGAATTTCTAAAGGCTACATTAATCCTTCTATATCATTAAACCAACGTTTAATGCCACTCAAATATAAACAAATTTCGCCAAATTCTCACAAATCATTTCTTTTTTTTGAATCTGTGTATCAACAATTCACAGGTTATTAAAAAATTATTATATTTGTTAGGTATGGATGAAATGAATTTTTATTAAACGTTCGTTTAATGATTCTTCTACAAAGGAATATTTGACGCTTGTACTTATCTTAAAACTGTATTTTCGGAATATGTGTTGGTATGTCCTAACATAAATCAATACTTTTATCGGGGTTTAGAATAGATAAAAGTTTGAAATTGTCTCTATGTTGACCTATTGTTGTCTTGTTTCGTGCGGATGTGTCCTATGTTACTTTTACTAATCATCTGTTAAAATGGCGGCGATAATCGGGCGATTAGGCGGCGACAATCGGGCGATGGCGCCTAATTACCTGCCAACAGTCGCCCAACAGTCAGGTAATTTACATGGAAAGCCCTGTGAGAAACTGTACTCAGGTTATATAAAACCAGAACGGGAGATCATCCAAAGGTGATTTCGGATATTCTCCCGTTCCGAGTAGGTTGGAAGTATTTTTACGATTATAGTTTCGTATCTTCCTTGAAATAGTTGTCTAACAAGCGGAAGGCCGCAGCAAAAGAACTTTCCTCGTTATGCTGCACTTTTTCTTCTGCCTCTTTTATTTGTTCTTTCTGGCTCTGGTAGAAACGATTCCTCAGTTGTTCGTCAATGGTTTCGTACATCCAGTACTTGGCTTGTTCGCTGCGACGGATGTCGAAATATTTGCTTTGTTGGGTTTCGCTGCAATAGTGCAGTATGTTTTCCCATATTTCCTTGATCCCGGTTTTCTCGTAAGCGGAGCAGGTCATGACCTTCGGTTCCACGCCTGATTCGTGAGGGGGGAAGAGGTGAAGAGCATTTTGCAACTGAACTTTAGCAAGTTCGGCACGGGTGATGTTGTTACCGTCAGCCTTGTTAATGATAATACTGTCGGCCATTTCCATGATGCCTCGCTTGATGCCTTGCAATTCATCCCCGGCTCCGGCAATTTGTACCAGCAGGAAGAAATCGACCATCGAATGTACGGCAGTTTCACTTTGACCGACCCCGACGGTTTCAATCAAGGTAATGTCAAATCCGGCAGCCTCGCAGAGCAACATGGCCTCTCTCGTTTTGCGGGCAACGCCGCCCAGCGAGCCGGCCGATGGGGAAGGGCGGATGTAGGCGTGTGGATCACAGGCTAACTCTTCCATACGGGTTTTATCTCCAAGAATACTCCCTTTTGAACGTTCACTACTCGGGTCGATGGCAAGCACGGCAATTTTATGTCCTTGTCCGGTAAGGAATTTCCCGAACGCCTCGATGAAAGTACTTTTCCCGGCCCCGGGTACTCCCGTGATCCCGATACGGACGGATTTACCCGTGTTCGGGAGGCAACGGTTGATTACTTCCTGTGCCATGGCTTGGTGGTCAACGCGGGCGCTTTCCACGAGGGTAATGGCTTGGCTTAAAATGTTAATGTCCCCGCGAAGAATACCTGCCACGTACTCGTCCGCGGTAAGCGTCTTTTTCCTCAGATGCTTCAATCTTTCTGCGATGGCCGGGTTCACGGGATCCGGCTGTTCGATACCCTTGTTGACGGCCAGTCCTTCATAACAAGCTTCGTTTTCAGGATGTTCTATATTTTGTTGCATAGCGTTTTAAATTAATCTTCGACAAAGATAGAGTTAATGTGGGGAAGTTACAAGTAAAAAATCGTGGTTTCAGGGTGAGTCTTATCCCGGAAAGTTTATTGTATGCAGGAGCGATGAATAACGAGGAAGGCGAGATCCATCGCGGAATCTCGCCTCGGTATTCAGGGAATCTTGATGAAAAGAGTCCCCTTTCTGGTTGCATTTATTTTCTTTTTTGTAACGTTGGTTTAAATTTTATCACTTTCCGGGAATCAAGGTGTCGTCGTTCTTTCGAGTACACGTTGTAACTTATTCGCGGGCCTCGCTCTTGGGTATAAAAGGAACCGAATCCCATGAACGTCACCCGTCCCCCGGCGAGTATAACCTCGGAAATGCAGTCGATCGTAGCTTGTAGCGTCGTGTGAACGTCCTTTTTCTTGAATCCGGTGCGCTCTGCGATAAGTGCTGTAAGTTCTCGTTTATTCATATATACTTTTTTTACTAATTAATGTCTCTTACACAGCGGACTCCGCCACGGTCTTCGTCTTTGTGATTAATCAAGTAATATACCGATCCTTCATTTTCAACGGAAAAACCAACGCGTTCGCCACCGGCTGTGTTAAAGCTGAAACTACTTCTGGAAAAATGGTTCTTCAAGGGCCAAGAGGTCGCGTTTCTTGGCATCCTAGAGTACATTAATGCCAGTTCTCTTTGATTGGGAACCCTCCATCCTTTGGGGCATACCGGATTTGTTCCTCCGGGTTGAGAGCGGTCGTTGACCGCCTTCCAGGTTAACCCGTTTCCGTATGTATCGGCATGTATTTCAAAAGCGTTCCAAGGTTTGTTGTACCCGCGAACGTCTCGTTCGTTGTGATTGGGCAACTCTTCTACGGTACTGAAACCTCGTATCGATTTGGGATCTAGTTTTGTTAAGGTGATGGTTCTGTTTGCGGCATCATACGTGACGAAATCTTCTGGATGGTCATTTTCGCTTGCATTTTTGGCTAATCCCAGATTCCTGACACACCTGTAGTACACCTTGGTCGAGGCGAAGGGGCCGGCCCCACTTAAAGAACCGACGGTTGAACCTTCCGAGGACCACAATATCTCGGGATTGTCCCTGTAAGTATAAGGATCCCAATTAGTACCCCATCCTTGGCGGTCTTTATCTAGTACGGTGCTGCTGGCGTACCATTGTTTGTTTATTTCCCACGTGCTGAATTTGTATAGTCGGGATTGCGAGTCAAAGGAGTTTTCTCCGATCCACAAGTCCGAGAGTTGATTGATACTGGCCAAGTACCATTGAACTTCCTCCTTGTCGATTTGCCCGTTTCCGTTCATGTCGCGATTAAGGCGCAAGCATTTGTATTTTGCCGCTTCATACGAATCTCGCATTTCCCACGTCGCGGGCTCTATGTAGTCGTCCCAATGCATGGTTTCGTTTCCAATCCACATGTTGATAGAATTTTTTCGACCGTTATTGAGATCGTTATACGTGCGATTCGTTCTAGTTCTTCCTGTTTCAAACAGGAGAAGAGTTTCATCCTGTATGGCCTCGGAACCCCATGCGGTAAAGTTTTCATCCAAGTTCTTGTTATACATGGTTTGTATGGATGATTGCCTGATGGAGTACAATGCGGTGGATTTGGTACTCATCTGGTCTTGGCTGTATTGAAGATTGGATAGAATATTGAGTACTCTTTCCTGTGTGTTGACGAATTTTTTCCAAAGCCCGTTTTCCACGGTTTCAGATGTGTTTTCCGGGTTCACGTCATAGTAATACTCTTTAAGATAGGTGGTAAATATGATTTTGTCTCCACTATCAAATAAATGGTTGCTTTGTGATGCGGAATACCTGCGTTTACATTCCTTCAAAATGCTGACGAGTTGTTTGATGTTTAGCATTTTCTGTGTTCCCCTGTTTATATCGTTCATGTAACGATCCAGGGGGTGTTGGTAGTTCGGATCATTGAATTCGGCATCCGTGTAAACACCATCATCTCCTTGGTAGGTTACAAAAGTTTCGGTATAAAAATTTCTACTTTTTGTGTTAATGTTGAAATATATCCAGTCATAGTCTTTGGGATTTTCATTTTCTGCTCCATTGGAGAATGGGGTGTAAACGTTCCAAGTCAAGCTCTCGTCGATATTCTTTTGCTCGAAAGTTGTCGTGAAAATTTCATTGTGGGCATCGAATCTTTTAATTCGTTCGGCGACAACAATATCTCCCTCGCTTCCGGGTGAGGGTTCTTCGCCTGTTGTTGATTCAACCTCGACGATGATGTCATCCACGCTATTGATGGTTACCGTGTAAGTATAAAAATGATTTCTGAGGCTGTTGTAATCGTTCACGCCATTCACTCCTCCGAGGTGAATGGTGTAAGTTACGTCTGCTGAAATTTCTTGTCCTCCGGCGATGCTATAAAAAACATTTCCTTTTAATTTCACGTAGGTCGCCCGTTGATCTGCGTACCGGTAAGCCCCGTTTGTCACGCTTCCGTCTGCGTTAGATGTTTTTTCTTGTTTTTCTCGTAGGGCATATTGATTGCGATACTCCCCCTCCGCGGGTATTGTTTCCTTGGGGTTTATTTTGTTTTCGGGTATGTAGAACGCGAACGTGATGGCGTTCGTGGTGGAGATTTC
The DNA here is from genome assembly GCF_015560935.1 of Butyricimonas sp. BSD2780061689_150309_C8. Lineage (NCBI taxonomy): Bacteria > Pseudomonadati > Bacteroidota > Bacteroidia > Bacteroidales > Odoribacteraceae > Butyricimonas > Butyricimonas sp. BSD2780061689_150309_C8. The sequence goes on along the minus strand of NZ_JADMSV010000027.1, from coordinate 56,235 downwards.
AAAGTTATTCCACTCGCTGTTAAAGTAATTCTCAAATTCAAATTGTCCTTGTGTGGTGTTCGGTAACACGCTTACTGCTCGCGGTATAGCCACGATCTGCCACTCGCGAGGGGTGAATGTTACGCCTTCTTTCGTTTGCACGTTGAAACGTACTTTCGCGTCGGTTCGTGTCAATGGGATGTCGATCGTGTTATTTTGGTTTGCTATTAACTCGGCTCCTTCTTTCATCCCGCTCATCAGAAACTGGATTCCTCTCTCGATGTATTTTCCCTGCATGTGCGATGTCAGTGCCAGCAAATCGGCTTTCGAGGTGACGGCATCCAGCTTCGTGTCGTTCAGGTCGTGAATCGTCGTGTTGATGTTCGCGATAACAGCTATGGTCTTGCCGTTCCCGGCGGGAATGTTCTCCACCTTGGTCGTGTAAGTCTTTGATTGGTGTATGTTGTTGTAAAATTGTCCGAACACCTTGCTCCCGTCTTGATTGAAAACGAACACGTAAGCGTTGCTTATTATTTGTTCATCCTCGTCACTTGACACGGTGCGTGACAGCGTGTTGTCTGAAGAGTTGAAACTCAATGTTAATGTTGCATTCCCGCTATTTTCATGGTCCCCGAGTTTATCATCTTGACAGGCGGCTAGGGTAAGAATCAAGGCATATGCGATGTATATATATCTTTTCATAGTTTTCTGTTATTTAAATTCGGGTACGTTAATTGCTTGTTGCTGCCATGACTCTACCGTGCAGGTTAATGTTAAGTCTGCCAAAGTGGAAACTAGTATATTTATCGAGTAGCGTTGCCCGGCGATCAAAGTACTTATTATCCGGTTTAGTGGGACTGTTATCGTTTGGGTCTGAATATTTCCTGTTACTTGGTATTCCACGGTGACTTTAATCTCGTCTGTTTCATCAATCGCTTGTGGCAATAGCATCAAGAATGCGTTGTCGGTGCTGATTGACTGGTATGTGTTCGTGATTGTTTTCAAGTTCACGTCCTCTAGTAGTCCGTTGTTGATGGTCAGCAAATAGGGTTTGTCCGAGGCATCTCCTGCCATTGTCCAAGAAAATGTTCCCGGGGTGTTGCTGACGTCGTAAGAGAGTGTCGCTTTGTTCTTGAAATTCCCGAGGGTGATGGAGGTTACTTTCACCGGGAAATCGCAAGCGTCTGTCATCTTGGCATTGAACACGATGCACGAGAGGGCGTGTCGGAATGTTAATGGTAACTTACCGTCGGCGTTCCTCGATGTTTTCGTTTGGTTGAGTAGGGGAACGGATACGAGTAAATCTCGCTGGGTAATCACGTCATCCGGTACCGTGTAGGTTAGTTGGGGATACCCCGCTGTGGAGGAGGTGGAACTTAAAGAGGTGTACGGATCTCCTTGGTTTGCGTAAGGGGAATAGGCGAAAAATGACAGGTTCCCATTATTAGTCCAGAACATGAGAGGCTCGTAAGTCCATGTGCCACTTGTCTTTTTCACGCGGGTGTTACACATGAAATTCGGGGTGCTAGTCCCCGGGATAAAAGCGTCGGCCGTGTAGTAGGCGTATACACCGAAATCTAGCATATCGTCGTTTCCCGTTTCGCTTCCCCGGGCTTGGTCTGTCTGGATGAAGGATTCGTGAAATGGCGTGGCAATAAAATCTATTTTATCACCGTCGTTGGCAGGTTCCGGGTCGTTTTTGTCGCACGATGTGAACGCGATCAATAGGGCTGCCGACAGTAAAATGTATTCTTTTCTTTTCATCGTTTGACTTTTTTGAGGTTTTATTAGTACCCGCGGACAGACGTTCAACCGCCCGCGAGTGAGCCGTTAGGCCATGTTTAAGGTTGCGTGAAGCGCAAGGGCTATTTTACTTCGATGGTACCACCATTAACAGCTTGCCACTCTTCTACTTCCGTTTCGAATTCGATCGGATCCAAAATGCCTCCTGTTGCGCCGATGTTTAAGTTGTAAGTGATCTTTTGATTTCTTTCCCACGTTCTTTCGGGAATACCGACTGGTACAGGAGCATAGTCATCTTTGCTACCTTTTAGATAAATTTTTGTACCATCTGCAAGTTTTTGGTATATCTTGCAACTGATCGTCAGGTAATTACCATTTTCTACATTTGCTGCATTTGCTGTTAAGGTTTGTGGCAATAGCATTAATGCCTTGTCTGCGCTTCCGATCGGGGTGAATGTTTGAGCGTCATTCTCTACTTTATAACCTGCTTCCTCAATGGCAGGGGATGTAACCGTGTATTCGGTTAATGCAACATCAGGGTTCAAAGTCCATGTTTCTGTCGAAGATGCAAAAGTTCCCGTGTTTTTCAGATTGTGAATTTGAATCCCGTTCTCCTCAACATCCACGAACAGGTTTGTGGCACTTGTCCCGATTGCAAAATGCACCTGAGTCAAGGCGTGTTTGAATGGCATGGTTACGCTGTTTTTGTCACTAGGTTTTGTTTGATTTGTGGCAACAGCGTACATTAAGTCCACTTGGTCGGCTTCTTCGGCTGGAACGGTATAGTTCAACGTTAAACCGGTCGTGGCGAAAGTTTTCGCCGTGATAGCTTTATTCCCGTACGGGGAATAGGCGTAAAAATTAAGCAATTCGCCATTCACAGGCCAGTAAGCTTGATCGCTTGTTTGGGCGTAAGTCCATTTCGTCCCGTCAGATACGATTTGAATGCCCTCGGTAGTCGTTCCCATGTAAGGACTTGCATTTGGGGTTTCACCTGCTCCCGTCTTGATAAATGCCGTTACTCCAAAGGCGTTGTCTTTCGTTAAAAATTCGTTATTGTTATCTACCGGGTTTCCTCTGGAGATGTTCTTGTAAGTGGAGAACCCGATCAGGTTACCCTCCTTGTTGATTTCTGAATCAACTACGTCGTTTTTTGCGCAACCGGCAAGCATGGCAGCAGCGGTTAGCATGTACAATAGATTCTTTTTCATGATCAGTAAATTAAAATGAATAATTCATTATTTTTAAATTGGCAATTCCGCTTCAATTTCTTCCCATTCTTCAATCTCGGGGTGGAAAACCCCGTCACCGTTACCGATGGCTTCCGGGAGAGTCACCTCGGCCCGGATTTTGTGGACGGTTTGTACCCCGTCATGTGAAGTTTCAATTAAATCTTTCACGTTAAGGGAAACCGTGTGGGTTTCTCCGTTCACGAGGATGAAATTCATAACGAGTTGGTGATCATTGAGGCATTTCCCGTTTGCTTTTTCCGGACCAAACGAGATGAGTTGCTTCGTGATCGTGGCGAGTTTATAGTTGTCCGGGTCTACCCGTTTGTTGTTCAGCACGAACTCGTGTGTGATACCATGCCCGAACTTTATCGCTTTTTCCATGTTTTCGCTTTCACACATGGCCGTCAGGTGGGAACGTGGGGCCCCGGCAGCTGACGTGATGTTCATCACTTTTACCTCAATGTCGATTAATTCTGTTTGTCGTTCCGGGGTGACTTCGATCGTTTGGCTGACCTCGTGTTCTCCGGTAGCCGGCTTTTCCTTGTAATAGTGAATATCTTTCGGGGTAATCTCGATCGCCTTGACGAGTGCTCTGGCTAGGATGTCGCATGCTGTCAAGTAGGAATTATTATCTTCTGCTTTTGATAATAGATTCGCGTACTTCGGCTCTTTATTGGCCGAAATGACAGCGTTGAACGTGTGTAGGTTTTCGATACCGGTAAAGTCAATGCTTGCTAATTCCTCTTCCGTGTTGTTTATCACCATGATGTCATATTTACCCGGGTAAAGGGGAATATCAATCGTGTTAGGGTCGCTGCTGATCAAACATTCACAGACAGCTTTTCCGCTTTCGTTGTCGAACACGTAGGCTGAGGTACCGTTCGGTTCTAATTGTGAGGGTTCCCAATTGATATTCAGGCGTACAAATCCTTGTTCTTCCGTGGCGTAAAACAGATTGTCCCTGTCGCATGAAGAGCAGGCAAGTGTGAAACAAAGAGTTGCGATATAAATTATGTTTTTCATTTCACACCTCCTTCTTTTTTTACTGTTTTTTTATTTAATAACCAAACGAGGGAAACTTTTGCGAACGTTGGACCAAACCATTGTTTCCTCTCTACTTTCCACGGGAACCTGAAAACTTTTATGTCCCCGTACATCGTGTCGTTCACTTTATCATACTCTTTCGTGTCCCTTTGTAAATAACCCACGCCGAGGCTATACTCCATGTGGAAATGCTTGCCGATCTTGTGAGCGTAAGCGGCTTGAAGACCTGCATCAAAGAAGTCGCCTTGTTCCCCGTCTTTATCGAAAAGTTGTAGATCGTATTTCCCCACTCCGCCGTAAAGGCCAATGTTCCATCCCGTGAGAACTTCTTTTGCGTCACGATCCCCGAGCCAGTATTTCACGCTGGCGTGTCCCGATAGTAATTGCATGGTCCAGTCGGCACGTGATGCTTTCCACCACGGGAATATTCCTTCTGCAGCCACGGACCATTGTTTACCGATGGGAATTTCTATTTCTAGGTTCACGGCCGAAAGCACGTCGTAGAGAAGGTTCGTTTTCATGGCGAATAACGGTTTCGAGATGATTAGCGGGATGACCGGAGTCTCCGGTTCCGATTTTTGTGGAGGGATAATCTTCTCTTCTTTCTTCGGTTCCTCCTTCTTTTCTTCCTTGACAGGCTCCCGCTTATAGTAGATCACGCAGACAGCACCCGTGCGTAATTGTGGTAAGAAGTTTTTCCTGATATAACGCCATGATTCCCCGTTCGCTAGAGTCTTGATCAACCATTCCTTGGCTCCGTTCTCACGATCGGAATTTATGATGTTAATTAATCTTTCCCGGTGCGGGATGTTTTTATCCGTTTCGATCATACGTTTGAAATCAACCCAGTTCTCACCGGTGTATCGTGCATAGACAAGCTCTTTTTTGATCTCGGGATATTTCCCCGTGATATAAGCTTTGACACTTTCGGCTCTTTTCCTCGATAACTCCAGGTTGTATGCTTCCTTGCCATCAGGAGAAGAGGAGGCCACGATGGTAATGGAGTCGAGATTAGGTATGATTAATTCATTTTTGATTAACTCATCCAGTTTCTTCAAAGATTCATTGTTTCCCATGTACGTGCTATCTAAAATAGCCCCGTCAATTTTAAAATAGAGGACAATGTTGTTTGTCGAGTCTGTCTTGTGTTGATGTTCCTGAGCCCGAACACGCATTATGCTTCCAGTTAAAAGCATTATTAAAATAAGAATGATTGCATACACCTTCATGATTTGTAATATTTCTGATTTATTGTCAATATCAAAAAATGATCATTTAATGATGTTAATTTGTTTAACAATTTTTATATAATACAAAAACCATATAACTATATAATTATCAGTTACAAAAAAGTAATTTCAAAAAAAACGTTATATGATTAAATATTGTATTTTTGTTGTCGGAATAAATGATCGTTTTTTGATATTTTCAAAAATATTGCTATTATGCTGTTTTTATATTGTTTAACTAGCTTCTTTATGTCGATAATTTGCCTACTGTTCTCACCCGATATTATTTATTTTATATGTAAATAATATGTAAAATGTTAATATTGTTATTTAGAATGAATTTAACAAGTAGAATTGAGATGTAAATATATGTATCAATATATTTATTGTATTTTTAATCTAAAAAATGGCTCTATGCGTTAGTGGGTGATGAATTTGTGTCGTGAATGAATAACATATTTTTACCATTTACTGGAAAGAGAAATAGCTTTCGGGGGAGATCGCACGAAAAATTTAGGAGAAGAATGTGTAGAATCAAACATGAAAAAAGGAGCTGTCTCCTTAAAAAACAGCTCCTCGTTTATTTATTAAAAATTGTCTTATTTGTTGGTGTGCATGATAGCAGCCTGCGCGGCAGCCAAACGTGCGATAGGCACACGGAACGGTGAACATGAAACGTAGTCCATACCCACTTTGTCACAGAAGATCACGGAAGAAGGTTCTCCACCATGTTCTCCACAGATTCCGAGTTTCAACTTGCTGTTGGCTGAACGTCCTTTTTGGGCTCCCATTTGAACTAATTGTCCCACGCCTTCTTGATCCAATACGGCGAACGGATCGGTTTTCAAGATACCTTTCTTGATATATTCCGGTAAGAATTTACCAGCGTCATCGCGAGAATATCCGAAAGTCATCTGGGTTAAGTCGTTCGTACCGAAAGAGAAGAATTCTGCAACTTCTGCAATTTGGTCTGCGGTTAACGCAGCACGAGGAATTTCAATCATGGTTCCTACCATGTAATCTACTTTCACGCCCTTTTCTGCAAATACCACGTCAGCAGTGCAACGGATGATGTTCGCTTGTTGTCTTAATTCTTTCACGGTACCTACCAACGGAACCATGATTTCCGGCTTCGGGTTAAAGCCTTTCAGCTTCAAGTTACAAGCAGCTTCAATGATTGCACGGGCTTGCATTTCGGTGATTTCCGGGTAAGTGATTCCTAAACGGCAACCGCGGTGACCTAACATCGGGTTGAATTCGTGTAACGCATCCACTTTTTCTTTGACAACTTCTACTGAAATACCCATTTTTTCAGCCATGTATTTTTGAGATTCCGGCTCGTTCGGGGTAAATTCATGTAATGGCGGGTCTAACAAACGGATGGTAACTCCGAATCCGTCCATAGCCTCAAGGATTCCCTCGAAGTCACTTCTTTGCATCGGGAGGATTTTTGACAAAGCGATACGGCGTTGTTCAACGGTATCAGACAGGATCATTTCACGCATGGCGTCAATACGGTCGCCTTCGAAGAACATGTGCTCCGTGCGGCAAAGACCAACACCCTTGGCTCCGAAATCACGTGCTACTTTGGCATCACGAGGTGTGTCTGCATTGGTTCTCACGTACATGCGAGTATGTTTCTCGGCCAAATCCATGATAGTTCTGAAGTCATGGTCCAGTGACGCCTCGGTGGTGGCTACTTTACCCAAGTAAACTTCTCCGGTAGAACCGTTCAAAGAAATCCAGTCGCCTTCATTGATGGTAACACCTTTCACGGTAAAGGTACGTTTGTGGTAATCAACAACGATTTCTCCGGCTCCGGAAACACAGCATTTACCCATACCGCGGGCAACAACAGCCGCGTGAGAGGTCATACCCCCGCGTGCGGTGAGGATACCTTCGGAAACGTTCATTCCGCGTAAATCTTCGGGAGAAGTTTCCAAACGAACTAATATTACTTGCTCGCCTCTGTTTTTCCATTCTTCCGCCTCGTCAGCAAAGAATACGACACGTCCGCAAGCGGCTCCCGGGGATGCCGGTAAACCTTTGGTTAATACTTTTGCTTTGGATTGTGATTCTTTGTCGAATACCGGGTGAAGTAATTCATCCAGTTTAGCCGCTTCCAAGCGAAGTATAGCGGTTTCTTCATTGATCATGCCTTGTTCGAGCATGTCAACCGCCATTTTTACCATAGCCGTACCGGTACGTTTTCCGTTACGGGTTTGCAACATCCATAATTTACCGTCTTGGATGGTAAATTCAAGGTCTTGCATATCGTGGAAATAGTCTTCCAATTTTTGTTGAACGGCATTTAATTCTGCGTAGGCGGCTGGCATGGATTCTTCCAGTGAAGGATATTTAGCGGCACGCTCTTCTTCTGAAATATTCTGCATTTTAGCCCAGCGGCGAGATCCCTCGATGGTAATCTCCTGCGGGGTGCGGATTCCGGCAACAACGTCCTCTCCTTGCGCGTTGATCAGGTATTCTCCGTTGAAAATATCTTCACCGGTAGCGGCATCACGCGTGAAAGCAACTCCGGTTGCGGAATTGTTACCCATGTTTCCGTAAACCATAGCTTGAACATTCACCGCTGTTCCCCATTCTTCCGGGATTTGATTCAACTGGCGGTACAGAACGGCGCGCTCCGTCATCCATGAATCGAACACGGCGCAGATGGCTCCCCATAATTGCTCCCACGGGCAGGTCGGGAAATCTTTACCGGTTTTGGTTTTAACGACAATTTTGAAACGACGAACAAGTTCTTGCAGGTCTTCAGCCGAGAATTCTGTGTCGTTAGAAATATTTTTTTCTGCTTTTAATTTGTCGATTTCAACTTCGAACGGGTTGTGTTCGCCTTTTCCGGCTGCAACGCCCATCACGACATCTCCATACATTTGTACGAAACGACGATATGAATCCCATGCAAATCTGGCGTTACCTGATTTTTCGGCCACGATTTTAACGGCATCATCATTCATTCCCAAGTTTAACACTGTATCCATCATACCCGGCATGGACACCCTGGCTCCGGAACGCACGGAAACTAAAAGAGGGAAGGCCTCTCCTTTTGATCCGAATTTGGCATTCATTAACTTTTCTGTAGCTGCAATGCCAGCTTTAACGTCATTCTCAATTAGTTTTACGACAGCGTCTTTTCCTTCTTGATTATAAAGGGTACAAACTTCTGTTGTAATAGTAAAACCAGCAGGAACAGGAACTCCGATGAGATTCATTTCGGCAAGATTGGCGCCTTTACCGCCTAGCAGGTTTTTCATGTCTGCTTTTCCTTCTGCTTTTCCGTCACCAAAGGTGTAAACGTACTTCGTACTCATAATTCTGTTAGATTTTTGCGTTTACCTCCTGACATTCAGGAGTGATTGTTTATAGATCATTCTTTTCTCAAAATTTCATCTTAGGGATGCAAAGATAATTTTTTTTCTTGAATATATAAATAGGGAAAAATAGTTAAAATCTACGCAAACGTATGAAATAGGTAACTTTCCGGTAAAAATGAGGGTACTCATAAAAAATTAGTGATCTTTGTTAAATTCTAAACAGATAAATATTTATTTTTGCGACCTGTTAATATTTTGTTCCAGATGAAATTTAAACCCGGTAAAAAACGATATAATGACTATCCGACTTTTTTTAAAACTCTTTTCGAGGAAAGAGTACAAAAGTTGTCGATAGATGGAGGATTCACTTGTCCTAACCGGGATGGGAGTAAGGGTGTGGGGGGATGTTCGTTTTGTAATAACGAGAGTTTTAACCCCGATTATTGTCGAGCGGTGCGGGGAATTACGGAACAGATCGATGAAGGTATCCGTTTCTTTGCCCGGAAGTATAAGGGACAAAGATATTTGGCTTATTTTCAGGCGTATTCGAACACGTATGCGCCGTTAGACGTGTTGAAGTTACGTTATGAAGAGGCTTTGGCTCATCCGATGATTTCGGGATTGGTGGTCGGGACGCGACCGGATGTGGTGAGCGAGGAGGTTTTGGATTATCTGGAGAAATTGGCAAGGCGGTATTATGTCTGCGTGGAATACGGGGTGGAGTCCGTGAATGATACTGTTTTACGTCAGGTAAACCGGGGACATGATTTTGCCGTTGCAGAACAGACTATCCAGGCAACAGCGGGACGTGGAATAACGATTGGTGCGCATTTGATTTTCGGGTTACCGGGGGAAAGTCGTGAATCTATGTTGGAGGGGGCTATTCGTTTGTGTGAATTGCCAATTCAAGTATTAAAACTTCACCAGTTGCAAATCGTGAAAGGGACTCGATTGGCGGAACAATACTTGGAAAATCCGGCACTCTTTCGTCTTTACACGTTGGATGAGTATCTGAATTTCGTTGTGGAAGTTATCGAACGTATCCGGCCCGATGTTTACTTGGAACGTTTCGTGAATCAATCACCTCCCGAATATTTAATCGCTCCACAATGGGGAATTAAAAATTTCGAGTTCACGGCGAAATTGGATAAACGTTTGGAAGAATTGGATACGTGGCAGGGAAGGTTGAAGGATAAAAGTTAAAGGTTAAAAACTAAAAGTTTAAATGAAGTTTATGGTTTCGGGTAATGTAGAATTTGAAATTTAGAATTTAGAATGAAAGGACTACCCCCACCGGCTCCCCCTTACACAGGGGGAGAGACAGACGCAAGAAGGTGTTTCAATGTAGCAATGCAGCGAGTCCTCCCCCTGTGCAAGGGGGAGTTAGAGGGGGTAGTTGGAAAGGTAAAAAAGATAAAAGTAGGAAATCAAGAAGTGTTGGCCTTGTGTGGCTGGAATCTAAAATCATAAAATCAAAAATTAATTAATACATGGTAGGACAGGAGAAAGTATATGAAACGTTGGCAGCTCTGGGGATAGAGTTTGAATATACGGAACATCCGGCTGCACCGACGATCGAGATTGCCAGACAATATTGGAAAAATCTGGATAGTACACATTGCAAGAACTTGTTTTTCAGAAATCACAAGGGGAATCGTCATTATTTGGTAATTCTTCAATGTGATCATGATATGGCTATCCATGATATGGAAAAAATGTTGAAGCAGGGTAAGTTAAGTTTTGCCTCTGAAGCTCGAATGGAAAAATACCTGGGATTGCATCCCGGATCTGTAAGTCCTTTCGGCTTACTGAATGACGTGGAACACCACGTGTACGTGTTCTTGGATAAACATCTGCAAGAAGCGAAAAGATTATCATTCCATCCGAATGACAACCACGCTTCGTTAGCCATAAAAACGGAGGATTTCATCCGTTACATGGATTACGTGGGAAACGCTTACGAGTGGATCGAACTATATTAATAATGAGAGAAATAATTTTCAATTTTCAACTTTCAATTTTCAATTAACATGATCAGTGTAGCCCAGGCAGTGGAAGGAATCGTAAAGCATAAACCTTATTTGTCGGAATCTTTGGCGGCAGGGATTATCAATATCTCGGCTTTAGCCCGACAGATACAGGAAGAAGTGGAGAAATTATTGGGGAAGCCAGTAAATGCAGGTGCAATCGTGATGGCGTTGAATCGGTTAGCTCCTTATTTACAAGTGCGGGAACAGGTACAATTAAACAAGTTGCTGAATAACATGGGGGATATTATCCTGAGGAGTAACTTGTGTGATTACACGTTTAAAAATTCGAATACTCTGATGGATTGCCATATCCGGGTACTGAAATCCATTGCACGAAGAGATGAGGTCTTCTACACGATGGTGCAGGGGGTTTTCGAGACCAACCTTGTCGTGAGTGAAATCATGGAAGGGATGGTGGATGAACATTTCAAGGAGGAACAGTGTATTTTCAAAAAGAATGGTTTGTCGTCCGTTACGTTGAAGCTCCCTAAAGGAAATATATTGCAACCCGGTTTCTATTATTGCATAATGAAGGAGTTATCTTGGGAGGGGATCAACTTGACGGAGGTTATTTCTTCCACCAACGAGTTTACCGTTGTGGTAGATAATTCGTTAATAGACAAGACGTTTGTGGTGTTGAAGAACATCAGTCGGAAATAGTAAAAAGAAGAGTGTCGCAAAATTGAAAAGTGAAAATGTATGTTTTCGGGTAAAATTATTAATTTTGCGGGGAATGAATTAATTAAGAGTTATAATAGCGAATTTTGAAGATTAGATGCGAGTGCATTGTAATTTCAATTTTCGAATTTCAATTGATAAATTATGTTTGAGAATCTATCGGAGAGGTTAGAAAAATCGTTTAAGATTTTAAAAGGACAGGGAAAGATCACCGAGATCAACGTGGCCGAAACGCTTAAAGAGGTGAGACGTTCATTGTTGGATGCCGACGTAAACTATAAGATCGCGAAAGAGTTTACCAACACGGTAAAAGAAAAGGCATTGGGAATGAACGTGCTGACTGCCGTGAAACCGGGTCAGATGATGGTGAAGATTGTTCACGATGAATTGATCCAGTTGATGGGAGGGACCCATGTCGATATTAATATAAAAGGTAATCCGGCTGTTATCTTGATGTCGGGTCTGCAAGGTTCCGGTAAAACAACATTTTCTGGTAAACTGGCTAATTTACTGAAGACAAAGCGGGGAAAACATCCTTTGTTAGTAGCTTGTGACGTTTACCGTCCGGCAGCTATCGAGCAGTTAAAAGTGCTTGGGGAGCAAATCGGGGTACCCGTGTATAGCGAGGAAGGAAACAATGATCCTGTGAAAATTGCCTTGAATGCCGTGAAAGAGGCCCGGGCTACAGGTAAAGATGTCGTGATTGTCGATACCGCGGGACGTTTGGCTATTGACGAGCAGATGATGAATGAAATTGCTGCCATCAAGAAAGCAATCGATCCGGAAGAGACCCTTTTCGTGGTGGATGCCATGACCGGACAGGATGCCGTGAACACGGCGAAGGAATTTAACGATCGTCTGAACTTTGATGGTGTGATCCTGACCAAGCTGGATGGTGATACTCGTGGTGGAGCGGCATTGTCTATTCGTACCGTGGTGAGTAAGCCGATTAAATTTGTCGGTACGGGTGAAAAACTGGAGGCTCTTGATGTGTTCCATCCCGAACGTATGGCTGACCGTATCTTGGGTATGGGTGATATTGTTTCTTTGGTTGAAAAAGCTCAGGAGCAATTTGACGCGGAGGAGGCGAAGAAGTTACAGAAAAAGATCGCCAAGAATCAGTTTAATTTTAACGACTTCTTGAGCCAGATTCAGCAGATCAAGAAGATGGGTAACATAAAAGATCTGGCATCCATGATCCCGGGTGTGGGTAAAGCATTGAAAGATGTGGATATTGATGATGATGCGTTTAAAGGAGTTGAGGCTATCATTTACTCGATGACCCCGGAAGAGCGGGAGAATCCGGAACTAATCAACGGTTCTCGTCGTAAACGTATTGCATCCGGTAGCGGTACCACTATTCAAGATGTAAATCGCTTGTTGAAACAGTTCGATGAATCCAAAAAGATGATGCGAATGTTATCCAAGGGCGGTAAGATGATGGGGAATGCCCCGATGAAGAGACGCTAAAGATTTTAGATTTTAAATTTTAGATTTTAGATTTAATCCTTTTATCAGGTTTGAATTTGAGGTTTAAGATTTAAAATCAAATAGATAAAATTGTGATTTTAGATTTTACGTGAATGTTCATGTGAAATTTAAAATTTGAAATCTAAAATTTAAAATTGATTAGATGGAAATTATTGACGGTAAAAAAATTTCAGCACAGGTAAAGCAAGAGCTTGCAGATGAAATCGCTGCTTTCGTGGCAGAAGGGAAAAAGGTTCCGCATTTGGTTGCTGTACTTGTAGGAAATGACGGGGCTAGCGAAACGTACGTTGCTAGTAAAGTGAAGGCCTGTCAGGCGGTAGGGATGAAAAGTTCAGAATTGCGTTATGGTGATGACATCACTGAAGAGCAGTTGTTGGCAGTCATTGATAAGTTGAACGAGGACCCCGATGTAGATGGGTTTATTGTGCAGTTACCTCTCCCGAAACATATTTCCGAAGAGAAAGTTTTGAACCGTATTCATCCGGATAAGGATGTGGATGGTTTCCATCCTTGTAACGTGGGCCGCATGGTGTTAGGATTACCGACTTATTTACCGGCAACCCCGGCAGGTATCGTGGAACTGCTGACCCGTTATAATATTCCGACAGAAGGCAAACATTGTGTTGTTGTCGGAAGAAGTAATATCGTGGGAACACCTATGGCAGTGTTAATGTCCCGGAAAGCCAAAAATGCCAATTGTACCGTTACTTTATGTCATAGCAGAACGGCGAATTTGAAAGATATTACTCGGCAGGCGGATATTTTGATCGTGGCGATTGGTGTTCCGCACTTCCTGAAAGAAGATATGGTGAAAGAAGGTGCTGTTGTGGTGGATGTCGGGATTCATCGTATTCCTTCGGAAACAGCAAAGAATGGTTGGAAATTAGTAGGAGATGTGGATTATGACCACGTGGCTCCTAAATGTTCATATATTACTCCGGTTCCCGGTGGTGTGGGACCGATGACCATCGTGACTTTGTTGCAAAACACGATAAAAGCTTGTAAAGCAAAACATTAAATAATTGAAAGTTGAGAATTGAAAATTGAAAATGAAAGATGATTTCTTTTTTTAATTTTCAATTTTCAATTTTGCATTTTCAATTGATCTATGGTTCTCAATTATATCTGGATTTTCTTTTTTGGTGCGGCATTTATCGTGGCGCTTTGTAAATTGATCTTCATGGGTGATACAGAAGTTTTTTCTGCCATCGTGAAGGCCACCTTTGATATGTCAAAAACGGGGTTTGAAATCTCGCTAGGTTTAACGGGTGTATTAACTCTGTGGATGGGAATCATGAAAATTGGAGAGCGGGGAGGGGCTGTGAAAGTGATGTCATGGTTGATTAGTCCTTTTTTCCGGAAGTTGTTTCCGGAATTACCACCGGATAGTCCGGCATACGGTTCAATTATGATGAATATCGCGGCGAATATGCTTGGGCTGGATAATGCCGCAACTCCCGTGGGACTGAAAGCGATGCAACAAATGCAGGAGGTGAATCCTCATAAAGATCGGGCTTCCAATGCGCAGATTATGTTTCTGGTGCTGAATACTTCCGGTTTGACGATTATCCCGGTTTCCGTTATGGTGTATCGGGCTCAAATGGGGGCAGCGAATCCGGCGGATATATTTATTCCGATATTATTGGCTACTTACGTGTCCACGTTAGCCGGCCTGATTGCGGTGGCGGTGTACCAGCGCTTGAACCTGTTTAACCGGGTTGTTATGGCTTATTTGATTGGAGGAACCTTGGCCGTGGGTGGTTTAATCTGGTATTTTTCCGGGTTGGACAAGGAAACGATCACAACGATTTCCACGGTAGCTAGTAACGTTATTCTTTTCTCGATCATCACAGCTTTTATTGCCATGGGGGCTTGGCGTAAAATAAATGTGTACGATGCGTTTATTGATGGCGCAAAAGAGGGTTTTTCCATTGCAGTAAAAATCATTCCGTATTTAGTGGCGATTCTTGTGGCTGTCGGGGTGTTTCGGGCAGCGGGAGCGATGGATATGTTGATGAGTGGATTGGAACGTTTGTGTCTGGCTTGTGGATTAGATGCTGATTTTATACCGGCCTTGCCTACGGCCTTGATGAAACCGCTTAGTGGAAGTGGGGCGCGCGGGCTGATGATTGACACCATGAACACGTTCGGGGCAGACTCTTTCGCCGGGCGATTGGCGTCAACTTTCCAAGGGGCTACAGATACGACATTTTATATTATCGCCGTGTATTTTGGTGCAGTGGGGATTAAAAATACACGTTACGCAATACCTTGTGGATTGATTGCCGATTTTGCGGGTATCATTGCTGCTTTGGTGATGGCTTATATCTTTTTTGCATAGTAGAATCTAAGGGTGTTATTTGCCCGACATAACTGATCGGAGCTCGCTTACGGTCACTAAAATATAAATAGCAAGTTCCGTCATATTGAATATCCATGTTCAGATAACAAATATCTTGGTTGGAGCGAACGGTTATTTGATAGGCAATAGCTTTCTTTTTTCCGTCTTGATAAATTTTTACCGTGCGACTGAATAATACCGTGTTGAAAGAAACTGAATCTAAGTGTGAATTTGATGTCCATGTAGCTCTGCCGAAATAAGGAAGTTGTGTCGTTACCAGGGAGTCATTTATGCTTAGATAACAATTTTGTGGGTTAATGTCAATGTTGGCACCCGCCCCCGGTGGTGTGAAAAGTGTTTGTACGGTAGGGGTCGCAATGTAGAACTTAACAGTGAATTGATCACTATTCACCAGTGCCAGTGTTTTCTGAAACTCTTTTTCGAAACGAATTTCTTTTTTATTCTGAGCCTGACCTATTGTAAAGAACAGTATTCCAATCAAAAAGATGAATGTAATTCTTTTCATATTTCCCTTTTTTGAGTACTATACGTGGGTAGATTGAAAATGTTATAAATATATTTTCTACGAAAAGCTTGTATTGTTACGAAATTTTCGTAGATTTGCGAAAGAATCGTAAATAAATAGTTCGTATGGAAAAATTGACACATCAGGAAGAAGAGGTAATGTTGATCATCTGGCAGGTGAAAAGTGGCGTGATAAAAGATTTTTTGAATCGGATGGAAGAACCGAGGCCGCCTTACACGACGGTCGCTTCTATCGTGAAGAACTTGGAGAAAAAAGGATTCCTGACCAGTAAGAAGCATGGAAATATTTACGAGTATATTCCCGTCATGGATGAAAGTGAATATAAAACGAAATTTATGTCCGGGGTGGTACGTAATTATTTTGAAAATTCTTACAAGGAGATGGTGACGTTCTTTGCTAAAGAACAAAAGATTTCGGCAAAAGATCTCGAAGAGATCATAAAGCTAATAGAGAAACAATAAAATGTACAAGCCATGATTACCAATGCGACATTGATCTATTTGATAAAGGTAAATATTGCGCTAGTCGTGTTTTATCTTTTTTATCGGCTATTATTCAGTCGGGATACATTTTTTACTTTCCGAAGAGTTTGTTTGTTAATGAGCCTTGCCTTGGCCTGTTTGTATCCAATGGTCTTGTTTTCTTTTGGAGAAGATCAAAAAGTAGTTATTCACCATGCGATTGCCCAATATGCGAGTAATCTTTTACCGGAAGTGACTGTTGGAATGGCTCCGGCACCCGTGGAAATAAATATGTTTGACATATTGTGCTTGGGATATTCAACTGTTGTGGTCTTTTTATTGGGACGGATCGTGATCCAGATATTTTCGATCCTTCGGTTCGTGAAAAAGCGGAATAGAGCAGTTTGTTTGTCAACACCGATTATTTTGTTAAAAGGTGAAGTTGCTCCTTTTTCTTTTTTCAAGTGGATATTCATCAATCCTTCATTGTATGAATCGGATGATTTACAAGAAATTATGATGCATGAAAAAACTCATGCAGATCAGTATCATTCTTTGGACGTGATGGTATCCGAATTATTATGTGCATTGTTTTGGATCAATCCGGCAATGTGGTTATTAAAAGGGGAGATTCGTCGTAATTTGGAATTTCTGGCTGATAAGCGGGTTGTATACTCCGGTGTTGATCGGAAAGCTTATCAATATCATCTCCTTCGTCTTTCTCGTCCTTCGGCTGCAGCTCAAATAGTAAATAAATTTAATGTGACACCATTAAAAAAGCGTATTATGATGATGAATAAAAAAAGAACTTCGAAAATGGAATTGCTCAAGTATGCACTGCTATTTCCGGTTGTTGCGTTATTAGTATTGTCTAGTAACGTGCAGGCGATTGTGCATCAGGGAGATTATCGGGATACGGTGATTCTGGTCGATAAAGGCAAGTTGATTGTATCCGGAACTGTTGTTGACCAGTATAACAGAGCCTTGCGCGGGGTTACCGTGTTGATTAAGAATACTGCGGAAGGAACCCATACCGGATGGGATGGCAAGTTTATGTTGGCAGTTGATAAGGGGGCTGAACTTGTTTTTTCTCATGCTGGTAAAAAGAATATATTGGTTCCAGTGAAAGTTGGTGATCGGATGCGTGTAAGTATGTTGGATGACACCAGTCGGCCGGTGGTGAGAGAACCTGAATATGAGGGCTCGGATAACGATATATTTCAAGTGGTTGAAGATATGCCACAATTTCCTGGTGGAAGTGTTCAAAGATATGTAGCTCAACATATAAAGTATCCGAAGGAAGCGGCGGAGAAGAATATTCAGGGAAAAGTATTTGTTCAATTTGTTATTTCGAAGACAGGAAAAGTTACTGATGTGAAAGTTGCTCGTGCCGTACATCCTTTATTGGATGCGGAGGCTATAAGAGTTGTACAAGAAATGCCGAATTGGAAACCGGGAACGCAAAGAGGAAAAGCCGTGAGGGTTTCATATACAGTTCCCATTAATTTTCAATTACAAGAACCTGTATTGAAAGAAACCGAAAAGAAATAGACTTCGTGTTATAATGCATGGAAATGAATCCCCTCTTTCGCATAATATATGATGTGAAAGAGGGGATTTGTAAAATAATTTCAATATCTTTGAAAATATCATAGGTGTTAAAAATAACTACGGAGTGTCGTGTCATGCTTGTTTCCCAATCCGTGGTCAAGTAGGTAATAATTATTAAAAAGACTCGTTATGATTACAAAGAGGAAAAAAAAATTGAAAATGAAGTGGGATTGGTGTATCCCGTTTTTTTCTATGTTGGGAATATTACTTTTTACTACTTGCCTGCAAGCTGCGGAATCTCGGGGTGGAGATAGGGATTCAGTAAAGTTTATGGTGAAAGGTACCGTGGTGGATAAAAGTGGTCAACCTTTGGAGGGTGTCAGTATTTTTGTAACAAAATCAGACAAACGTATATTTACCGGGAAGGACGGGAAATTCTCGTTGATGGTTAATAAAGGGGCAAGACTTGTAATTTATCTTCAGGGTAAGGTGACGAAAGAGGTGAGGGCGGATGTCAAAAAAGAGATGCGAGTGGTTATGCTTAACGAGATGTATATGGAAGAGAGGATGCCCTATTTGCTGGGCGAGGATGTGATGCAATATGTAGTCAGGAACATAAAATATCCGAAAGATGCGTTGGAAATGAAAGTTCAGGGTAAGGTGTTTGTACAATTTATTGTTGAAAAAGATGGAAGTTTGTCGAATGTGAGAGTAATACGTCCTGTTTACCCTTCTTTGGATGAAGAAGCATGTCGGGTGATTAGGGGTATGTCACAATGGAGTCCCGGAATTCAAAAAGGTAAGCCAGTACGGGTTTCTTATACCCTTCCTATAAATTTTAGTTTGCGTTAAGAGAGAAGGGTTATCCGAAAAGTTTTAGCGGATAACCCCTTTCTTTATTTTTCAATTCTTTCCCGCTGTCACGATATACATATCATCCACGTTCAAATATTTTTGAGCCAGACGCATAATGTCTTCGGGGGTGCAAGAACGGATCTTGTCGATAGCCCAGAGATAGAACGTGTTATCTTGTCCGTAATTGAGTTTGTGTTTCAAGGCATCGGACTGGGAGAAAACACCGTCTAGTTCTCGTAACAACTCCCCGTTAAAATAACTCTTTACGAGACTTAATTCTTCTTCGGGAACGAGTTCTTCTTGCAGGCGGCGAATCTCTTTTATACATTCAGCTATTGTTGCCTCCATTGCGTCGGCATTGACATCCGTTGCGATCATCCAGTGAGCGGCTTGCGGCATGGTAACGTTGTATGAGCCGATGCCATAGGTGTACCCTTTTTCTTCCCGGATGTTCGACATCAGGCGGGAGCCGAAATAGCCACCGAGTACCATGTTCAAAAGCTGGAAATACGTGTAGTCTTCGTCCAGTAACATGACTCCGCTTTTCCCGATACGGATACTGGTTTGTACGACATCGGGTTTGGATATATGGTATTTACCGGGGCCGCTCGGTTGTATTGAGTAGGTCTTGTCTGGTGGCAGGGGGGTACTGCTCATGGGCGAAAAGGCTTGGCTTACTTCTTGTAAAACCGTATCGCTGACATTCCCGCAAAGCATGATTCTGCATTGTGATGCCTGCACTCTTTCCCGGTAGAAATCGTGTAATAATTCCGGAGTCACTTGGTCGAAATTTTCCAGTGTGAAGTAATTTGCATAAGGGTGTTCCTTCCCGTACATACGGTATATGAATTCCATCCGAGCAAGGTAAGATGTCTTTTCTATATTTACCAGATGTTGCTGTTTTCGGTTACGGATATACGTTTCCAGTTCTTTTTGCGGGAATGTACTTTCAAGTGTCATTTCTGCCAGCATACGAATGGTTTGTGGGGCGTATTTATTAAGCGAAATTAGGCTTAATTCAGCTTTGTGCATACCGCAATTGAAATCCACGTATGCTCCATGATAATCAAACAACTCTGCAATTTCGGCAGAGGTATGTTGACGGGTTCCCTCGTTGAGCATGTTAATCATGCTTGATGCGATAACCGGACGGGATTGGTTGTAAATCCCGGCTGAGAGTACCACGTCCATCTTGAAAACCTCTTGATTGGGATCGTGAAGGTACACGATTTCGATTCCATTGGGAAGCGTGATTTGTTGATGCCCCCACAGCGATGGACGGGAGATTTCAGTGATGGACGGTTCTATATTTCTATTCATAAAAGTAACAATTATTTGTCTTTAAGATACCACAAGGTAGAGCAATTCTGTGCGGAGAATAATTCTCGGGCGGTCTGTTTTATCGAATCAAGAGATACTTCTGCGTAGCGGGTACACTCCGAATTAATCAGGTTAATATCTCCCAGATAGTCAAAAAATGCCAAGTTGGCTGATTTCCCTTGATAATTGATCTCGCTGTAAGAGATTCGGGCTTCAGTTTTGTTGATTACCTTTTGGAGTTCTCGTTCTGAAATCGGGTCTTCGATAAAACGATCAATCTCGTTTTGAATGGCGGCTTCCGCTTCTTCTATCGCTACTCCTTCCGAGAGTTTTCCGGAGAAAATGAATAATCCCGGATCCATGTCCCCGGTGATATAAGCGTCAACTTCCGAGAATAATTTCCCGTTTTTAATGAGGTTGATGTACAAGCGGGAGGATTGACCGTTGGATAATATGTCCGAGATCGTGTCGCACGTGTAGAAATTATCCGATCGGCGGTCGCCCATGTGGTATACTTTATAGATTGCATCTGCCGGAACTTTGTTATGCTCGCATACGAGGCGACGCTCTTCGGTTTGTTGCGGTTCCATGGGTAATGCTTTTCTCTTATAACGGGCGGGAGGAATGTCCCCGAACCATTTTTTCACGAGTTCAAGGGCTTTCTCGTCGGTAATATTACCGCTGATACTTAGTATGGCATTATCCGGGGCATAGAAACGATGAAAGAAGTCTTCCACCTCTTCCAGAGATGCCCCTGCGATATGGTCAATGTTTTTCCCGATAGTAGGCCACTGGTACGGATGTACCTTATAGGCTAAAGGACGTAATTTCAACCAAATGTCCCCGTAAGGATTATTGAAGTAGCGCTGTTTGAATTCTTCAATGACCACGTTACGTTGAACATCAAGTGATTTTTGGGAGAAATCGAGTGCCAGCATCCGGTCTGATTCCAGCCACAAGGCCGTTTCGATATTGGGGGCCGGGATCGTGATGTAATAATTTGTGTAGTCGTTATTCGTGAATGCATTACTATCCCCGCCCGCTTTCTGAACGTGATAATCGTAATCAGCGATGTGTTTGGAGCCCCCGAACATTAAATGTTCAAAAAGATGGGCAAAGCCCGTGCGATTGGAATCTTCGTCCCGGGCACCTACTTTATAAAGGATGTTCACGGATACAAATGGAGTACTGGTATCCGTGTTACAGATCATTGTTAAGCCATTGTCTAGTGTGTGGCGTGTAAATTTTATCATAAATGTAAATTCATTTTCATAGTTTCAGATCGCCCAATTTGCTTGTTGTTTTGTTGAAATCAGCGATAATATCTTCCATAATTTCAGCCACGCTTTCTTCTTTGTGCAACATGGATGCGATTTGTCCGATTTCTAACTCACCTTCCGTCATGTCACCTTCGAAGATTCCTTTCTTAGCCCGTCCTTTACCTAAAAGTTCAGTTAATTGGGCGGCCTCTGCTCCGGCGTCTTCCAGTGCTTTTACCTGATTGAAGAAGTCGTTTTTAATCAGACGGGTGGGGGCGAGTTTTTTCAATGCCAGCATGGTGCCACCTTCTTCCGTGTCAAATACCCGTTGTTTGAATGTCGGATGGGCGGAAGATTCTGCGGCAACGGCAAAACGGGTTCCGATTTGTACCCCTTCCGCTCCGAGAGTCATGGCGGCTGCCACGGATTTTCCAGAGGATATTCCCCCTGCGGCAATAACGGGTAGGGAGCAGGATTCCACAACATTGGGAATCAAGGTGAGCGTGGTCGTTTCTTCCCGTCCGTTATGTCCCCCGGCTTCAAAACCTTCAGCGACAACTGCATCTACTCCTGCCTCTTCACATTTCTTTGCGAACAGGGCACTACTGATCACGTGTACCACGGTGATACCATGCGACTTTAACAGGGGAGTCCATTTTTTCGGGCTTCCGGCAGAGGTGAAAACAATTTTAACGCCTTCTTGAATAATTATATCCATAAGCCGGTCAATTTCCGGATAAAGTAACGGGACATTGATCCCCCACGGTTTATCCGTGGCCTCTTTCATTTTCCGGATATGTTCCACCAGCATTTCCGGGTGCATGGAACCGGCGCCCAGTAATCCTAATCCCCCGTTATTGCTTACTGCGGAAGCTAGCCGCCATCCGCTACACCATACCATACCCCCTTGAATAATCGGGTATTTTATATTGAAAAGTTTTGTTATTCTATTTTTCATGATGTATAAATAAAATCGTTTGTAATCATCTCTTGTAAAAAATTAGCTATAAGGATGTCCTCTAGCTATAAAATCACTCTTCAGGAAAGACGTGACATTAAACAAAGATAGAGAAAAATGCTGCTGTTGAAAAGTATTTTTCTTTAAAATTGTTCACTGCGGATAGCAAAAGGCTTTCATTAGGCCCTAAAGTTTCCGGACACTCGTTTTTTGAACGATAGATTATTTCTTGATATTCAGTAATTCCGGGCTGAAATCCGGCAATTTCCTTTTATTTTGGATTTCCCGTATTTTTAAAGAATAACAATGATTCTCTATTAAAAATAAATACTATTTTTGTTGCAAAATAAATTATTTACTTAGATGTGAAGAGGTAAAGGTGCGTGGTTATAGGAAAACATTGTTTATTTTCTTCATTTCTATAAAAAATAAATTCAAATGACAGAAAAGCTTACTCTAAGAGACAATGCAGCCGTTCGGTGGGCCGCTTTATTGTTGCTGGCATTAGCCATGTTTTGTTCATATATATTTATGGACATTTTATCACCGATTAAAGATTTGATGCAGTCAGAACGTGGTTGGGATTCATTGGCATTTGGAACAATGCAAGGTTCTGAAACATTCTTGAATGTATTTGTATTCTTTTTAATTTTTGCCGGTATCATTCTGGATAAAATGGGTGTTCGTTTCACTGCTCTTTTATCAGGTGGGGTAATGTTAATCGGTGCGGTTATTAAATGGTATGCTGTTGCAGAAGGTTTCAAGGGAAGCGGGTTGGAAGCATGGTTTACGAACAATTTGAATTACATCCCGGGTTTTGATGAGTTGGGAATCTCCCCGTTCTACCAGGGAATGCCGGCATCTGCTAAACTGGCTGCAGTTGGTTTCATGATCTTCGGCTGTGGTGTGGAAATGGCTGGTATCACGGTTTCTCGCGGTATTGTAAAATGGTTTAAGGGACGTGAAATCGCTTTGGCAATGGGGTCCGAAATGGCATTAGCACGTTTGGGGGTTGCTACTTGTATGATTTTCTCTCCGTTCTTCGCCAAACTTGGTGGACAGGTTGACGTTTCTCGTTCAGTCGCTTTTGGCGTGGTGTTATTGATGATCGCGTTGATCATGTTCATTGTTTATTTCTTCATGGATAAGAAATTGGATGCACAGACCGGAGAGGCTGAAGAAAAAGATGAGCCCTTTAAAATTAAAGATATTGGGAAAATCCTGTCAAGTGGAGGTTTCTGGTTGGTTGCATTACTTTGTGTATTGTATTACTCGGCTATTTTCCCGTTCCAGAAATATGCAGTTAACATGCTACAATGTAATTTGACATTTACTCCTCCTGCCGAAGGTTCTTTCTGGGCTGGGAATACTGTGACAATTATTCAATATTGTATCATGCTGGTTGTTGCAGCTACTGCATTTGCATTTAATTTTACAAGCAAGAAGGCATTGAAAACTTTGTTGTTAGCTATCTCTGTAATAGGTTTGATTATATTCTGCTACATGGGTTATATGCGTCAGTCGGCAGAGACTATTTTTGCCGTATTCCCGTTGTTGGCAGTGGGTATCACGCCGATACTTGGTAAAGTGGTTGACAATAAAGGTAAGGCTGCTACCATGTTGATGTTCGGTTCAATCTTGTTGATCGTGTGTCACTTGACCTTTGCATTTATCTTACCTCTGTTTAAAGGTAGTGCAATCGGAGGTGTTTTGATTGCATACGTGACCATTTTAATTCTGGGAGCATCGTTCTCGCTGGTTCCGGCTTCATTATGGCCGAGTGTTCCGAAGTTGGTTGATCAGAGAGTGATCGGTTCTGCTTATGCATTGATATTCTGGATTCAAAATATCGGTTTGTGGCTTTTCCCGTTATTGATCGGTAAAGTGTTGGATAACACAAATCCTCAAGTTGTAAATGACTTGAAGAATCACGTGATCACCCCGGAACAAGCTGCTGTTTCCTATAATTATACGTGGCCTCTTGTCATGTTGGCTTGCTTGGGTGTTGCCGCTTTGATTATCGGTATAATCCTGAAACGTGTTGATAAGGTGAAAGGTCTCGGTTTGGAATTACCGAACGTTCAACAGTAAGAAGAAAATTGATTGTATTCATATTGAAAATGTCCACTTCAAACGAGGTGGACATTTTTAATTTAGAATATATCTTGTGGTTTATATTTTTTTCTCGATCCTGTACACGTTCCGATCGCTGGCACTTCGGGAAACTAATTCTGCCAAGAAACCGGCCAAGAAAAGTTGAGAACCGATGATCATGCAGGTCAGAGCGATATAGAAGTAAGGATTGTTTGTTACCAGAGGGGCTCTTAGGTTATGGGCCACGGCGATCAGTTTTTCAATACCGATCCAAGCGGCGGCACAAAATCCGATAATAAATAACAGCGTTCCCAGTGCACCGAATAAGTGCATGGGTTTTTTAGCGAACCGGGTAATAAAAGTTACGGAAAGTAGGTCGAGAAAACCGTTAATAAACCGGTTAAGTCCGAATTTCGTTACCCCGTATTTTCGGGCTTGATGATGAACCACCTTTTCCCCGATCCGGGTGAATCCGGCCTGTTTGGCCAAAATCGGGATGTAGCGGTGCATCTCCCCGTACACTTCGATATTCTTCACTACCGTGTTTTTATAAGCCTTTAATCCGCAATTAAAGTCATGTAACTTTATGCCGGAGAACTTCCGGGCAGTAGCGTTGAAAAGCTTTGTCGGGAGTGTTTTGGTTATCGGGTCATATCTTTTCTTTTTCCAGCCGGAAATCAAGTCATAATCTTCTTCCGTGATCATGCGGTAGAGTTCCGGAATCTCGTCCGGGCTATCTTGTAAATCTGCATCCATGGTGATTACCACGTCTCCTTGTGCATCCTCGAAACCACAATGTAACGCAGCCGATTTCCCATAATTACGGCGGAATTTAATGCCACGTACATGATCGTCTTTAGCAGACAGTTGTTCGATCACTTTCCATGACTTGTCGTTACTCCCGTCATCTACCATAATAATTTCGTAGGTAAAATTGTTCGCAACCATGACTCTCTCGATCCATGCGGAAAGTTCTGGCAAGGATTCTTCTTCATTATATAACGGTACGACTACTGAAATATCCATGTTTAAAATTCTTGCGGGTTAAACGGTAATTTACTTCTTCTGACCAACCCGGCTATAAATAGCGAGAAGGCTGCTCCCACGATGATTCTATTGAATAGTTCCCCGAAAGCGATACTGGCGGGAACAAAATATACATCAACATTTTCTTCGAGCATTTTGAAGAGCGGGGAGTTCTGACCGGTAATTTTCAGTGTGTTTATTGTCACATTTTTGAATTCGGTCAGTAAGTCCGCGTTGAACGTGTATAAAAAGAACACGTACACGGCATAGCATAACGAGGCGATGCAAAGGATAAAAATGCCTGTTTTCAGTGCTTTCCCGTAAGAAATGACGCCTGCCAACTGTTCATCCCTGTATTTCCGGACACCGATGAATATCCCGAAAATGGTTAGCATCATGATGATGTTGTGGAATTGTGCGTTTACCACGATTCCTTTTCCTGCCAGGATAAATAACAAAGATGCGAAAATGAAGGTGCCCCCGATCAGGCACCCGAATATTGAATTCTGTTTTAAGAATAGCTCGTTATTTTTTTCCATTTAATTTTTCTCCTTTAGTATAATTGGGCGGGCCCTCTTAACGAGATCATTTCACCGACCTGAGGTTGCTCGCCGTTCTCCATGTAATTATATTGCAACAATTTGGCGAGCTTGATTCCATATATCTGGGAGATCATGTACATGGTGTCTCCGGCTTTCGTTTTATGAAACGTGTAACCTTTTGGGGCTTTGTTCTTTTTCTTTGCCAAGAACACGTGCATTCCTGTACGGATCGAAAGTTCGTTTTTATCGTTGTATTTTAGTAATTTCTTCAACGGAATGTTGAAATACTGGGCGATATTTTCAAACGTGTCCCCTTCTTTCACTTTCACGGAAGGAATTCGATTGATATATACCACCCTGCTCTGGTAGTTTTTGCTTTCGCTGAGTTTGTAGTTTAATTCATTGGGTATCGGACGGACTTTTTTTGCCGGGCGATCGAATTGATATAACTCTTCTTCCTCGATAATTTTAATGAGTTTTTGTGCGTAATCGGAGGCGGTTGCATATCCTGCTTTTTTCAAGCCTTTGGCCCAGCCTTTATAATCTGTTTTTGGCAGGTCGAATAGGAAGGCGTAGCGGGGGCGGGTGAGTAAGAATTCACTGTGATCTACCCATGATTCTTCCGGATTCCTGTATTTTCGGAAACATTCGTTTCGTTTATCATCGTCCATGGTAAAACTGGCCCCGTTCCAGTTATGGCATTTGATACCGAAATGGTTGTTGGCGTTGACCGCCAGTTTGGATGTTCCGCATCCGGATTCCAACATCCCTTGTGCCAGCTTGATACTGGCGGGGATTCCCGTACGATCCATCTCTTCGATGGCAATACTTTTATATTTTTTGATGAACGCTTTGCGACTGTCCGTAGAAGCTCCACATATGTTAACACATATAAAACTCAAAAATAAAATAACGTAAATCTTGCTCATAGTTTCCGATAATGTTTTATATTGGCGGTAAAATTACGAAAAAAAATAGAATGGAGAAAGCGGAATTGAAGATTGATTACACGGTGTACCGGGAATCTTACCCGGAAGGGTACGAGGACTTGTGTCGTGCAGCCTTGGATGTCACGAAAAATGCGTATTGCGTGTATTCCGGTTTTGCCGTGGGGGCCGCCGTGCTGATGAATAACGGAGAGGTCGTTTGTGGTACCAATCAGGAGAATGTTGCTTATCCTTCCGGGTTGTGTGCCGAGCGGACCGCATTATTTTATGCTTGTTCTACGTATCCGGAGGCGGGGATCAAGGCAATTGCCATTGCAGCCCGGGATCATGGCGTGGAAGTGGAGGACAATGTTACCCCGTGCGGGGCTTGTCGTCAGGTGATGGCCGAGATTGTTCAACGCTATAAAGCGGATTTTGACGTTATCATGATAGGTAAAAAAAGAACCATCTTGATCAAGGCCAGCCAGTTATTACCTTTTTCGTTTGTTATGCCTTAAAATGCTTTCCCGAAGAGAATGAAATATTGGTTTGATTAAACCAGAATTAGGTGTAATACAGTTGTAATCTAATAGAGAACAGTACCCTTTTTCGTTGATCATTCAGAGATCAACCGTTGATGCGCCTGTCGCTGTTATCTGAGTTCTGTTTAAGCTCTGGGGAGTCTTCGAAAGAGGGGTAGCTTTTCGGTTAAATCTCTTCTTGTTCTCGGATAGATTTGTTGAACTTTACTGGTTATTATCTGTTGTTCAATACATTGCTTTACATTTATTCGTTTTGTATTCGTTATATCATTGTTGAAGTGAAAACAATAACATAACGAAACAATGAAGGGACGGGTGTAAGCGTAAGGGTGGTGGAAAAAAGGAAGAAATATAGTCTATTTTTTATAAGTTTTGAATAATACTTTTTTGAAGTTGATGTGACTTATTCAAAGAAAGATGTAGAACGGACGAAATTGTTTACGGAAGGCATGGAATAATAAAATATTATTACTTTTGTGATTATTAAACGATCGTTTAATAATTTAAGATTTTGATATTAGCTATTATTTCCTTTATCTCTTGTTATCACGCAATTACGCTTTTTCTAATCCATTCATATCACCACATCATTAAACGATCGTCTTTTGATATAGTATGTGGGGATTTAAAAAAGATGTGATTCTTTCGTAGGAAAGATTTTTTGGAATATATAATATGCCCATTATGATGGTGGAAGATAAGGATGTAGAAGGATTACGGCGGGGGGATAGAGTTTGTTTTGAGAATATATTTAATCGGTATTCTCCGGATTTGTATGTGGTTGCTTATCGTATCACGGGAAATAAGGCGGTAGCGGAAGATGTTGTCCAGGATTTTTTCGTGAAGTTGTGGATGAACCGGGAAAAAGTGCTGATATATAAATCCTTCCGTTATTATTGTTTTTCTGCAATACATTATGCCTCCTTAAATGCGACACGGACAAAATATAGGGATACGGAATTATCTGAAGAATTAGAGGATCCGTCTTGTGTGGAGTATGAAATGGAACGAGCGGAGTTGTGCGAAAAAATTCATCTGGCAATTGATTCTTTGCCGGAAAAATGTAAAGCTATTTTTGTGGATGCCTGTATCGAGGAATGTAGCTATGTTGAGGTGGCTCAAAAGTATGATCTATCGGTAAATACAGTAAAAGTGCAAGTAAGTAAAGCGTACCGGATTTTACGGGAAAAATTGACGAAAGAGCAATTTTTTATTTTTTTGTTGATTTTTTTGAAATCCGAGTAATACTTTTTTCAAGTTGATGTGACTTGTTAATGAAAGGTTATTTGAATATGGAAGAGTACAGATCAAATATGAATATTCTAAAAGAGGTTTTACGAGGGAAACGTCCTCATGATGACGTGGAGTTCGTGGCTTGGCTGAAAGAATCCGAGGAGCATCAGAAATGTTACGAGGAAGCACTGCAACAGGCTGCAAGCGATTTGAGGATAAAAAAATCGTTTAATCGACAACTTATATGGAACCGGGTGTTGGATGAGACTCGGAAAAAAGAACGAGTACGAGTTTTGCGACGTTCTTTCATGCGTTATGCCGCTGTGTTATTACCGTTCGTGGCTTTGTTTGCTTGGTGGCTACTGAAGACGGGAGATGTGGAGTCAAGCGTGGAGGTTACTGCTAATGAGGGTGGTATTATGTTGTTTCTTTCTAACGGGGAGCGGGTGAACATTAGTCAGTTCGATTCGACTGGAGTTCTGGAAAAGAACGGGATGAAAATTAGGATGACGGAGAAAAGGGATCAAATCGTGTACGAGAATCATGATGACATTTCCAAGGAATTAATTTATAATACATTGAGTGTTCCCGCCCGTGCAGAATATTGTCTGACCCTAGAAGATGGTACAAAGGTGTGGTTGGCGGCAACCTCCCGGTTAAAGTATCCGGTTAATTTTGTGGGAACTTCTCGGGAAGTGTATTTGGAAGGTGAAGCGTTTTTTGACGTGGCGAGGGATACGTCAAAACCTTTTATAGTGAATTGTGCCACTTTTTCGGTGAAAGCCTTGGGGACATCTTTTGATGTAAGTTGCTATAATGATGATGAATTTGGTTTGGCGACTCTTGCCTCGGGAAAGATTGAAGTAGCCCTTGGGGATCAGAAAAAAATATTGAGTCCCGGGGAGCAAGCCTTGATTAAAGAACAATCCTTATCAGTGAAAGAGGTGAATATTTTGCCTTATACGTCTTGGATGGAAGATCGGCTTTACTTTTTTAATGAAAAACTGGAGTCGATTATGAAACGGATGGCTCGTTGGTATGGAATTGAGGTGTGTTATGCGGACCTGGGCATTCGGGAATTACACTTTACAGGGAATGTGCCCAAGTATACCGATATTGAAAAAGTATTTGATATACTGGAGTTCGCTACCCATTTGGATTTTTCTTTAGAAAAAGGTAAAGTACTCATTTCCCGATCGAAGAAATAAGGAATTTTTGAGTAAATAATGTGTGATATTGAACGTGAAAATGTTCAATAATGGGAATACTATATACTAATGTTTTTTAATCATATAAATTAAAACCAATAACTTATGATGAAAAAAGTTGTGATTCAATCGCGGAAATTCTTGTTTATTTTCGTGACTCTGTTGCTGGCTTACGGGACCATGCTAAGGGAAGAGGTTTCAGCCCAAACGCAACAAATGAGTGTTAAGTTTGAAAATATGTCTCTTTTGGATGCCTTGGGACATTTAAGCAAACAAACGGGTGGAAAGATATTATACAATCATGAGCGGATTGATAAATCCGTGAGGATTAATGTCGTATTGACGAACAAAGCTCTTCCTGATATCCTGAATAAATGTTTGCAAGGGACAAAGTACATGTACAAGGAAGTAGATGGGGTATATGTTATTTCCGAGAAAGAAGAGGTGGTTGTTCAAGAAAAGAAGGAGATTGTGGTGAAAGGAAATGTAAAGGATGAGAGGGGTGAGCCCATGCCGGGTGCCACGATTATATTGAAAGGTACGACGATCGGTATAACCTCTAATGAGACGGGAGATTTTACATTACTTCTGCCTGCTAAAGACTCGTTGATATTACTTGTTTCCTTTATCGGTTATGAAACACAGGAGATAAAAGTACAAGGCGACAAGAAACTGAATATACGGATGAAGATCGAAACAAGTGCTTTGGAAGATGTGGTCGTTACAGGATATGCCAATATTGATAAAAAGAGCTTTACCGGAAATGCTGTTAGCGTGAGCAAAGAGGAATTACTGAAAGTTTCCAAGTCAAATGTGATTCAAGCATTACAGGTTTTTGACCCTTCCTTTAGAATTAGGGAGAATAATAAATGGGGATCAGATCCGAATGCATTGCCAGAGGTGAATATCCGGGGTACTTCCAGTACGGGAGTGAAGGCGTTGGATGCCGATCCGCTGGATAAATCGAATTTGAAGAATAACTCAAATCTGCCGACGTTTATTATGGACGGTTTCGAAATTACAGCGGAAAAGTTGTATGATTTTGATCCCAATAGAATTCAGAATATTACAATATTGAAGGATGCTGCTGCAACTGCGATTTACGGTTCTCGTGCTGCCAATGGGGTGGTGGTCATTACAACCGTGGCTCCGAAAGCCGGACAGTTGTCTGTAACGTATAGTTTGACCGGAAAAGTTTCTACTCCTGATTTGAGTGATTATAATTTAATGAATGCCAGAGAATTGTTGGATACAGAAATTGCGGCAGGTTTTTATGAGGCAGAGACTTTTCCCGAATTGTATTCTAAGCGGGAGGAATTGTTAGCTAAGGAGGCGAATATAGCGCGGGGAGTGAATACTTATTGGTTGTCGCAACCTTTACGTACAGAATTCAACACGCAGCATAGTTTGTACATGGAAGGAGGGGCTCAAGGTTTACGATATGGGATTGATTTTAGTTATCGGAATGATAAAGGGGTGATGAAAGAATCTTTCCGAAAGAGAATAGGGGGAGGATTTTCTATTAATTATCAAGTTAAAGGTTTGTCGGTGCGAAATTATATCTCTTATAGCGTGATGAATTCAGAGGATTCTCCATACGGTTCTTTTTCTAGTTATGCATCAGCATTGCCTTATGATCGTTATAAAGATGAAAATGGGGTAATTGCCCAAAATTTGCCTCAATGGCATAATAGATCCGGGATGACGACTGAGGATTTGGGACGGGTAAATCCATTGTACGAGTCAACTTTGAATAATTTCAGTGGATCAAAGTATGAGGAGTTAATTGATAACTTTGGTGTGAATTGGATGTTTGCCGAGCATTTTCAGTTAAAGGGTGATTTTAGTGTGACCCGCCGTTTTTCTACGACAGAACGTTTCGTTGATCCAAAGTCTTTACAAAATAAGAATGAATCATTGTCTGTAAATAATATGTCTTCTGGCTCGTATAATTTAAGTAAGAGTGAAGAACTTAGTTGGAATACCAATATTTTGTTTGCATATAATCAAATGGTGAATAGGCATAATATAAATTTGACTGCCGGGTTGAATATTATGGCAAATAAGAGTGAGGGGACTTCTAGTCAATATAAAGGTTTCCCGTCCGGCTCGTTGAACTCTATTAATTATGCAGAGGAAATATATGAAAAGCCGACTGCTAATGAGCGTTTGAGTAGAATGGTTGGTTTTTTGGCTGGATTGAATTACACGTATAATAATATTTATTTGTTGGATGCTTCTTGTCGTTTTGACGGTTCTTCAGATTTTGGTAAAGATAAAAAGTTTGCTCCTTTCTGGTCGGCCGGACTCGGTATTAATATTCATAATTATGAATTCATGAAACAACAAGGTGTGTTGTCAACTTTAAAATTGCGGGCATCATACGGGGCCACGGGTAAAGTGAATTTTCCCCCGTATGTAGCGAAAACAACCTATGAAGTCTTAACAGATCAATGGTATCGTACGGGATTTGGTGCATTACTGAAAGCATTGGGTAATCCGGCTTTATCTTGGGAGAAAACGAAAACTTTTGATGCTGGATTCCAATTAGGTTTTATGCATGACCGTTTGTTTATCACGGGAAGTTGGTATCACAAGAAAACGACAGGTTTGATTACCACGGTAGCTATTCCGACATCTTCAGGATTCAATGATTACTATGATAATATGGGTAATGTTTTGAATAAAGGTATTGAGTTGGATGTGAAGTACGAGATTGTAAGACGTCAGGATTGGAATTTCTCTGTCTATGGAAATATGTCTCATAATAAAAACGAGATATTAGCGATTTCGGAGGCATTAAAACGGTATAATGACCGGGTAAATCAGTATTACCAACGAAGTTCGAATTTGAAATCGTCTTCGGAAATTTTAACAAAATACGAAGAAGGAGGTTCTAATACGGCCAAATATGGAATGAAATCTTTAGGAATTGATCCGGCAAATGGTAAAGAGATGTTTTTAAAGAAAGATGGGACGATTACTTATACTTGGTCTGGAGACGAGATGGTGATTATCGGTGATACGGAACCGGATGCTCAGGGAGCTTTCGGATTTAATGTGCGTTATAAGAATTTGTCATTGTTCGCTTCGTTTATGTATAAGTTTGGTGGCGATGCCTATAATTCTACTTTGGTGACGAAGGTTGAGAATGCTAAGATTTACGAGGAAAATGTGGATAAACGTGTTTTGAAACAAAGATGGCAGAAACCAGGAGATAACGCTAAATATAAGGATATTAGAAATCAAGATGGGTACACAAAACCGACATCTCGTTTTATGCAGAAGGATAACGAGCTTAGTTTGAATTCTATTACATTAGGTTATGATTTGGATTCTAAATTCTTACGAAAATATAAATTTGGTTTGGTTCGTTTTGAATTAGGTGCAAATGAATTGTTCCGAATCTCAACGATCAAGCAAGAGCGGGGAACGGAGTTTCCTTATGCCCATTCATATAATTTCTCTATTAAAATTAATTTTAATTAATGCGATGAGTATGAAAAACAAAATATTGTTACTATTGTTTTTACCGCTATTGTCTGGATGCAATGGCTGGTTGAATGTCACTCCGCAATCGGAAGTTGATGAAGAAGATCTTTTTGCAGACGGGGAAGGGTATCGTAATTCGTTGAACGGCGTTTATTCCCGGATTTCGGAATCGGATATGTATGCTCAACAATTGACTTGGGGGTTTATGGATGTGCTGGCTCAATATTATAATTTTGACAAGATGAATCAATATGGAGCTTATCCTAAAGCTTACAAAGGTGATTACGATAATAATGAGGTCAAAGGGATTTTAGAGAATATTTGGCAGGGGGCTTACAAGTCAATAGCAAATTGTAATAATTTGATTCAGAATATAGATAAGGAGGATGTTACAAAATTTTTGGGGCGTGAGGGAGAAAAGAATATGGTGAAGGGAGAAGCTTTGGCTTTACGGGCTTTTTTGCACTTTGATTTATTACGCTTGTTTGCTCCCGTGGCTGTTGAATTAAATGGGGATAAAACGGGATACGTGCCTGTTAATGATGATAACGAGTATCTTCCTTATTGTGAAACTCATCCTGCAGTGTTCCAGAAACGGGAGAATGTGCAAGATTATTTGGACAAAGTTATTCGGGATTTAAAAGATGCCAAAACTTTATTGGCCACGTTTGATACAGTTTCTTCTGTGAGAAAAGATCAATTAAGAACAACTAATCGTTTATTGGGAACTGCAGGAGCGGTAGAGGATTTATTCTATTGTTTCCGGGGGTTCCGGATGAATTACTATGCGGCAACCGCAATGTTGGCTCGTGTATATAATTATAAAGGCGAGCTACAATTAGCAGCAGAACAAGCTCAGGAAGTGATAGATAACGGGTCTTTTCCGGTTAAGGGAGATTATGCTAAGCCCAAGCAATATGAGGATGTTATATTTGCATTGAGTAATCGGAAATTGACAGAACTTTTTGAGGCTTACTATACCGGAACCAATAAGGTGTTATGCGTGTCGAACACGGCGCTAAATAAGATATTGGGATCCGATACTTATGATTATCGTGGGTATTATCATATGCAAAATTTGGATGGAGCGAATAAAGTGAGTAAAAAGTATCTTCCTGTAAGTTCTGATCAAGGAACGATCCCTAATGAAATCATTCCGATTATTCGTACAAGTGAGATGCAGTATATTGCGGGAGAGTATTATGCCTCTATTAAAGATTATGCGACGGCAGCTTCTCGTATTACGGTGGTAAAGCAGGCATCGGGTGCCTATACCCCGGTAACGGTACAAAGTCTTGAGGATTACCATAAAACATGGATAAATGATGCTTACCGTACGTTTATCGGTGAAGGACAGTTATTTTTCTTGTATAAGAAGTTGGGGACAGAATTTTATTCGGGAATGAAGGATGGGGCGTTTGTTTTCGAAATTCCGGATAGTGAAGATGTAACTTTAAATCAATAGAAAAATAATGGTCACCAAAAATATAAAGATTATGAAAGGACAGTTTCTCTTTTTATTCCTTCTTTTGGCCGTTTTCGGATGTAAGGAAGATGAGTTCGATACATATAGTAGTGTTAATTATTTGAGTTTTTATAATAATCCGGCTACGGATAGCATCGTGGAAACCTTCTTCTTTCATCAGGGGAAGGATGCGATTGAAGTTTCCGTGAAATTTAATTTGGGAGGCCAGTTATTGACCGAGGATTGCCCGATCAAGTTGTGTGTGGTGGATTCTTTGTCGGGATTGTTGAAAGATGGGAAGGTGGTATCTCCGCTTTCAGATGCGGATTTTGCATTTCCGGATGAGATGGTTTTTCATAAAGGTGTGAATGTCGATTCGGTGTTTGTAGTATTGAAGAAAACGGCTCAATTGGAGGATGCTTATTGTCGGGTTGTATTACAAATTGAACCGAGTGAATTTTTTGAAGTAGGTGAAACTGTTTATAGCCAAGCAAAGATATACTTTACTTCAGCGATTTCAATTCCAGGATGGTGGGACGAGACGGTTAATAAATATTATTTAGGTGGATTTACTCCTAAGAAATACGAGATTTTTTGTCGGGAAGTGGGTGTGACTGATCTGACGGGTGTTGAGGAAAAATATATACGGGAGTATGCCTTGAAGTTTAAGCGTTATTTGGAGGCTCATCCGGAATACGAGGATGATGGAACTAGAATAACAGTGACAGTAATCGGTTAATAATGAATGTTATGAAAAAGATATTGATATTGTGTCTTGTGATGGCTTGGAGCATAACAGGATGTTACGAAGATAAAGGTGATTATGATTATCGCAATTTGGCAGAGGGTACAATCGGAAATGTAAATGGATCATACCATGTGTCTGTTGGAGATACGTTGATTATTGAGCCGGAGATCGTATTCGATTTGGAAACGAAAGTTGGGTTAAAGTACGAATGGTCCGTGGAGCTTGATTCTGTGTTTTCCCGGGAGAAAAATATAGAATATATTATTCCCCTGGATGCTCCGGAGCAGATGAAATGGGTGTTGCAGGTAACTGATACATTGAGTGGATTAACTTTTATGACCCAGACGATGGTAAGGGTTAGTTCACTTTATTCCGATGGTTTTTTGATTTTATCAGAAAAAAATGGTGTGTCATCATTAAGTTTTTTAAAAAGAGTGAAAGGGGAGTGGGCTCGGTGTATCTATGATATTTATGAAGGTATTGAAGGCGTTTCTTTGGATGGGAAACCTGTACAGATTCATCTGCATGATTTAGGAAATCAGACAGACGAACATATTATGCTATTGCAGGATGATTTTTATAAATGTCTTGACTTGGATGGTGCGAATTTGGAAAAATCTTTGGAATTGTCGAAAGAATTTCAGGTGATCCCGGAGAACGTGAGACCTAAGCAAGTATTCTTTGATGATTGGTATAGTTTTTTGCTGGCCGAGGACGGACGGGTATTCGGGCGTAAGAATTTTAGTTCAGAAGCTTTCCATACGGGATATTTTTCGCAATATCCGATGGTGTATATGGAACCTAATGTTGTGGGTGAAGAGGTTGCTCATCAATTGAATGCAGATCGTTTCGTGTATGATATGAATACAGAAAATGGGTACGTGTTCGTGTATGAAAAAGAGAGAAAACGATTCTTGTATATCCGGGGGGCTTCCAGCTATGGAACTATTGGAGAGCCGAAATGTGCTGGTTATCCGAATGGATTTATTCCCATGGATAACTTGGGTAATAATGAGTTAATAGCAACAAGCGGGTATTGGTGGAATGACTATTATATTCCGGCTGGTGGGTTGTATAATATCATCAAGCGTGCGGATGGAACTTACGTGGGACAAATGTTGTTAACGGATGACCCTGAAGATATTGTGGCAGAGTCTCAACGGGAATTTAAGGGGGATATGATGAATGACAATATTTTATTGTTGATTCCGGATAATGGTAGAGGCCGGGGATTTGGTTGTCCGTATGCTTTCATTGCTTCCGGTAATGTTTTGTATTATTTTGGAAAAGATGCGGAGGGTGAGATTGTGCCGGAACGGTATTATAGTTTTCCGGCAGAAATTAAGGCGATGGAGGATGAATTCTATGCTAATGAATATTTGTGTGTTGGATTGGCTAATGGTGAAGTTTACCTCTTGAAGATTAATTCAGAGGGATTTGCGTCGGACGAGGCGGGACGTTTGGTCATGAAGATGGATCAAAATGTTGGTATGGTAAAACAGATTATTCATAAAGCAGCGGAATAGTATGAAATATATATGGCTTTTTGTAATCCTTCTGTGCGGGTGTGCAGGACAATCGTTTTTAAATGTACAAGCTGACTATCGTAATGTACTGAATATATCTAACTGGCCTCAAGGCATCAGAGAAGGAGTTTCTCTTTTCTCCGATTTTGGGGCATGGCATGGATTTGCCTTTATTCCGGATAGTGTCGGAATGGCAGGAGGTTTTTCCGGTCCCATGTCTATGGCATCCAATTATGCCGTGGGCTCTTATACTGCGGTTGCATCAGTGGTTGTTGACGGAGTATTACAGGAAGTTACGAATGCTATTGTTGAAAAAAGTTATTTTCCGGGTCGGATGATTCAGTCCTTTACCTGGGAGACTCTAACCTTGACACTGGAGATTGTTTTTGTAAACAATCGGACTTCTTTGTTGCGGACTCGGGTCCGCAACACGGGAGGTCCCAAAGAGGTTAAGATTATTTATGAGGGGAGCTTTTTTACTCAATATTTCCAAGGTCAGGTTATTGACGGGCGGACGGTGTATTTGGAGTTTCCCGCAACGAAATGTTGTTTTGAAATAGAAGCGGGTGAAGGTTGTCATGCGGTAGTTCGGGATGGAAAGTACCGTTTTGAAACAGAGGTGAGTAAATTCGGGCGAGGAGAGGAACGGGAGGATATGTTTGTTTATTCTGCCTATTTTAATGATGAACCGGAACACGTGAAACATCCGGTATTGGAGGGAAATCCCTTCGAGGAGAGTGAACCATTTTTTGAAATGGCTGCTCAACGATGGGAGCGTTATATTGAAAAGTTGTTTGAGAATAAGTCGGAATTATTTACTGATTTGAAATACAGAAGAGTAGCAGTCAAGTGTTTGATGACGTTGATGGCGAATTGGCGGAGTGCGGCACACGATTTACTGCATGATGGCGGCTATCCTTCCTATTGGGGGTTCAGTACGGGATTCTGGTCTTGGGATTCTTGGAAGATTGCTGCGGCGATCGGGCATTGGGAGCCGGAGTTAGCCAAAGATCATGTTCGGGCTTTGTTTGATTACCAAACGGAAGAAGGTATGATTCCGGATTTTGTCAGCCGAATAAAGTATATTAATAATTTGCGGGACACGAAACCCCCTCTGGCTTCATGGGCCGTGGAGGAAATTTATGATGCGGATGGGGATTTGGCTTTTGTCGAGGAGATGTTTGATCGGTTGTTGAGATATCATAATTGGTGGTATGCTTATCGGGATGTTGATCAGAACGGACTGTGTGAGTACGGGGCAACGGACGGGACTTTGCAGGCTGCGGCTTGGGAAAGCGGGATGGATAATGCCGTGCGTTTTGATAGTACGGAGATGTTAAAGGGTGAGTTACCGAAAGCTTGGTCAATGAGCCAGGAAAGTGTGGATTTGAATACTTACTTGTATGATGAAAAGATGACGCTTGCCCGCTTTGCCCGCTTGCTAAACCGGGACGAGCTTGCTAACCAGTTGGAAAAAGATGCGGGTATTCTGGCCGACAGGATTCGACAAATCATGTTCGATGATGAGAATGGATATTTCTTTGATGTTCGGTTAAAATCACACGCTCTTATTCCGGTTTACGGACCGGAGGGTTGGTTACCTCTTTGGGCCGGAGTAGCAAACCAAAAACAAGCGGATCAGGTGAGAAATATTATGATGGATGTGAATCGGTTCAATTCCTTTGTGCCTTTGGGAACCTTGGATCTAAGTCATCCCCGCCTGGAACCAGAACGAGGTTATTGGAGGGGACCGGTTTGGTTGGATCAGGCGTATTTCGGTATTCGGGGGTTGAGAAATTACGGGTATGATAAAGAGGCGAATGAATTGACATTAAAAATATTAAATAATTGCCAGGGGCTGTTGGGGGATCAGCCTGTTCATGAAAATTATAACCCCTTGACCGGAGAGACCTTGAATGCTCCGCATTTTGGTTGGTCTTCAGCACATTTGTTATTAATGATGTTTGAATATAAATAGTTAATTATGAGGTGTTTGTTGTTCGTTTTTATGCTGATGGCATTGTCAGCAGGGGCGCAGAATGACTGGGAAAATCTGGATGTTCTTCAGAGAAACCGTATGCGTAGCCATGCTTTCTATATCCCGTTTGATAATCGGGAACAGGCATTGGTATGGGATGTGGAAAATTCCTCTCGTTATCTTTCTTTGAACGGGGTATGGAAATTCAAGTGGGTGAGTAAGCCGGCAGACCGTCCAATGGATTTTTACAAGGTTGGGTACGATGTTCGTAAATGGGATAATATCGAGGTTCCTTCTAATTGGGAATTAAAAGGCTACGGAGTACCGATTTACGTGGAAACAGGATTCGGTTTTAAAGCCAAGTGGCCGAATGTGGACCCGGAGAACGATCCGGTTGGTTCTTACAAGAGGACATTCCGTGTACCCGATGATTGGATTGGGAACAAGATTGTGTTACATTTCGGGGCTGTGAGTTCTGCTTTTTACGTGTGGGTAAACGGTCAATTGGTTGGCTATTCTCAAGATTCGAAAACTCCGGCGGAATTTGATGTAACTTCTTATGTACGGAAAGGAAAGAATGAAATTGCCGTGCAGGTTTTCCGTTGGTGTGATGGTACTTACGTGGAGGATCAGGATTTCTGGCGTTTTTCCGGTATCCAGCGGGATGTATTTCTTTATGCCCGTCCCCGTTCAAATGTATATGATTTTCAGCTTGCAACGGATTTGGATGCTGATTACCGGGATGCTTTGTTGCGTCTGAATATGGAATTGGAAAACCGGGGAGAAAAGTATGATGTAGCCTTGACGTTGAATGACAGACAGGGTAATACGATATTTTCAGAAGTGATTACTTCCGGAAAGAAGGAGGGTATGGATACGGTTTGTATTGAAAAGAAGATTTTGAATCCGTTGAAATGGACGGCAGAGACGCCTAATCTATATGATTTGATCATCGAGACCCGTGTTGAGGAGCGGGGGCGTAAAGTGGTCCGGGAGGTATTAACCCAAGCGGTAGGTTTCCGTAAATCAGAGATTAAGGGAGGGCAATTGCTGGTAAACGGGCAACCTGTTTTGTTGAAAGGGGTGAATCGTCATGAACATGATCCTAAAAAGGGACATGTGGTGGATCGGGAATCGATGTTGACGGATATTCGCTTGATGAAAGAGATGAATGTAAATAGTGTGCGTACGGCTCACTATCCCAATGATCCTCTTTGGTATCGGTTGTGCGATGAATATGGTTTGTATGTCGTTGATGAGGCGAATGTTGAAAGTCATGGAATAGGTTATGATCCCCGGGAGTCTCTGGCGAACAGACCGGAATGGACGCATGTCTTTATTGATCGTACGGAACGGATGTTCCAAAGAGATAAAAATCATGCTTGTATTATAGCTTGGTCGCTGGGAAACGAATCTGGGTCCGGAATTAATTTCTTGGCAACCTATAAATGGTTGAAGGCGCATGATTTGTCACAGCGTCCGATTCATTCTGAGGATGCCGGAAAGAAAGAGTTTACGGATATTTATTGTCCGATGTATAAACAGATTGATGTTCTGATTAATCATGTGTTGTCTCGGCCAGATAAACCTTTGATTTTGTGTGAGTATGCTCACGCAATGGGAAATAGTGTCGGGGGACTGAAGGAGTATTGGGATGTGATTCGGAAATATCCTTATTTGCAAGGGGGACATATATGGGATTGGGTTGACCAAGGTATCGAACAAGTGGATAGTAATGGAGTGAAATATTGGGCCTATGGGGGAGATTTCGGAGGTCCGGAAATTCCTTCCGGCAATAACTTTTGTTTGAATGGCATAGTTCGGGCTGACCGCTCATGGAGCCCTGCGGCATGGGAGGTGAAAAAGGTATATCAAGATGTGGCATTTCGCTTGTTGGATTATAACCGGGGCATCGTGGAGATTTTTAATGAGTTGTTTTTTAAATCTTTGGAGCATACGGATCTGAAATGGGAATTGTTGAAGGATGGAATTGTCGTGAACTCCGGTACGGTACCTAATTTAAAGGTGATGCCACAGGAAACATGTTTATTGGAATTGCCATTCCCGAAACTTGAAGACCGTGGTGCAGAATATTGCGTGAACGTGTACGCTATTGCTAATGAAGATTATTCCTTGATCAAGAAAGGGCATGTGTTGGCCGCAGAACAGTTTGTATTACCGTGTTTGGATAAACTACCTGCTTTCGCAGAGAATGGAGAGGTTAAAGTGGTTGAGAACGGGAATCGGGTTTCTGTGCAAGGACGAGATGTCATGCTTGAGTTTGATCGAGAAACGGGTAAATTGATTTCGTATCAGATAAACAACAAAGAGATTCTAGTGAA
Organism: Butyricimonas sp. BSD2780061689_150309_C8; assembly: GCF_015560935.1. NCBI lineage: Bacteria > Pseudomonadati > Bacteroidota > Bacteroidia > Bacteroidales > Odoribacteraceae > Butyricimonas > Butyricimonas sp. BSD2780061689_150309_C8. The sequence goes on along the minus strand of NZ_JADMSV010000027.1, from coordinate 15,060 downwards.
TGGTCTGAAAGCTAATTTCTGGCGGCCGGGAACGGATAATGATTTTGGTAGTGAGTATATTATCCCGGAATGTATCGGTTGGAAAGGGGCTGCTTCACAAGCGAAATTGGTGAATTTCGACGTGAAACAACAAGGAAAATTCGTGGAGATTCGAACTAATTTCGAATTGGAGAAAATGAATACGACATATCAGTTGTGTTATCGTTTGAATGGGGCGGGAGAGATGGAAGTCCGCTATCATGTGGATGCCCGGAATTGTACTTCGGAATTGATTCCCCGGGTAGGACTGACTTGGCAGCTTGTTCCTGATTTTACCCGTGTAGAGTGGTATGGCCGGGGACCGCAGGAAAATTACATAGACCGTTGTTCAGGGGCTTTTGTCGGACGGTATGAATGTCCGGTGGAAGATTGGTATGTACCTTATGCTCGTCCTCAAGAGAATGGTAATCGTACGGATATTCGCCGGATGAGGCTTGAGGGCGATGATTTGGGTTTGGAGGTGATCGGGGATGTTCCTTTCGGATCATCTGTTTACCGGTTCTCCAATAATGTACTGGATGAACCGGGTGCCGAAAAGACACAGCGTCATTTAAATGAAGTGAAAGAGGAAAATTTGATTACCTGGAATATTGATTGGCGGCAAATGGGTGTTGGTGGGGATACGACTTGGAGTTTGCGGGCAGTGACTCATCCGCAGTACTTGATTTTGCCGGGGATATATGATTTCACTTTCCGGGTATTACCTGTTAAAATGTAAATAGTTCGAGTATGAGATATTGGATTTTGATTTTATTGGTCGGTTGGTGTTGTTCGGTGAAAGCCCAACATGAAAAGATGTCTAAGGAGATAATGGATGTGTTTCACTCCATTTCAAGTGATGAAATCATGGAATATGTGCATGAATTATGCAAGGAAGAATATAACGGACGGCTTGCCGGAACGGGAGAATATATGAAATGTGCTTTTTGGTGCGCGGAACAATTGTGCGATTTCGGGTTAGAACCCGCGGGGGATGATGGTTCTTATTTACAACATTTTCGGATGCCTACGACGAGTTTGATCGATTGTAGATTGAAAAAAGTGGGAAATGAACAAGAGTATGTCTTCCCGCGGGATTTTTATCCGGGCATGAACTCTGATTCGGGGAAGGTGGAAAATGCAGAAGTGGTGTATGCCGGGTATGGAATCACGGCCCCGGAATACGGGTATGATGATTACGAGGGGATAGATGTAAAGGGAAAGATTGTGATCATTGAACGGGGTATACCATATCGGGATAAGGATGAGAAAAAACGTTTTGATCTTTATATGCGCTATGCTTCCGAGAGTTATAAATTACCTCAGGCTTTAAAGAAAGGTGCGGCAGCGGTGTTGTTGGTTGGAAAACTGGCACACACGGGAATTGCTTTTTCGAAAGGGATGATTTATACTCACGTGGATCCTTCCATGGTGGATGAATTGGTTGCAAAAGCCGGGTATACGCGGGATGGGTTAAAAAAACAGATCAGTGAGAAACAAAAGCCCTGTTCTTTTAATACCGGATGTCGTTTGAATATGGATGTTGTGACTCGTCACTATCCTTATGCGACCACCTGTAACGTGATTGGTGTGATCAAGGGCGTGGATACGACTTCTTCCATTGTATTGGGTGCACACCTCGATCATTTGGGTAACAATGGACTAATGTTTCCCGGTGCTTTGGATAATGCTTCGGGGGTTGCTTTACAGTTAGCCGTAGCGAAGGCTTTGGTTGCTAGTGGAATCAAACCGGAGAAGAATATCGTGTTCGCTTTTTTCGGGGCGGAGGAAAGAGGTATTAAAGGAGCAATTCATTATTTGAATCATCCTACGTTTCCGCTGGACAAAACCATGTGTATGCTGAACATTGATATGGTTGGAAATGGAAATGGTTTATCGGTTTGGGGGGCTGAAAGCTTTCCTGCAGTGGCAAAAATATTTGCTCAGGTGAACGATCGATGGTTACATCGGGAATTTGAGGTAACTCCTTATGAGCGGGCCGTGAGTTATTCTCAGGCGGATGGTGATGAATTTTCTAAACGGGGAATTCCGGCCTTATATATAGCCACGACCGAGGAGTTGAAACCTATGTATTATCATGATCCGAGAGATCGGGCTGAAACATTGACTCCTGAAATTATGGAGGATGCAGCCAGAATGTTGTTTCTGGCATTACCGGAGATTGTAAAAATCAAAGGTGTTTTGAGAGAAAAATAGACGTGTAAATTATAAAATTTAAATGTATGGATGTCGCTATTGTAAAAGTAGAAAATCTTTATCATCGCTATAGTTCCCAGTGGGCTATACAGGATATTAGTTTTGAGATTAACCAGACAGGAGTCCTTGGGTTATTGGGCTCGAATGGAGCCGGGAAATCGACCACGATGAATATCATGTGTGGCGTGTTGAAACAGACGAAGGGAGAAGTGTATATTAATGGTGTGAGTTTGCGGGATAATCCTGTGGAGGCGAAGAAGCATATCGGTTTCTTGCCGCAGAAACCTCCCTTGCATATGGATTTGAATGTGGATGAGTATTTAACGCATTGTGCTTATTTGCGTTCCGTGGATCCCAAAAATATAAAAGCTGCCGTGGAGAAGGCGAAGGATAAATGTGGGATTATGCATTTCAGCAAGCGTTTGGTGCGTAATCTTTCTGGGGGATATCAGCAACGTTTAGGAATAGCACAGGCTATAGTGCATGATCCGAAATTCGTGGTGTTGGATGAACCGACAAACGGGTTGGACCCCAACCAGATCGTGGAAATCCGGAATTTGGTAAAGGAGATTGCCGAGGATCGGGCCGTGATGCTTTCCACGCATATTTTACCGGAGGTGCAAATGACTTGTGATCAGATTCGGATGATTGAGTCCGGGCATATGGTGTTTGCGGGGACGATGGATGAATTTAATAATTACATCAAACCGGATTCGTTAGTTGTGCTAATGGATGCTCCGCCAAGTGAAAACGAACTGCGAGCCATTCCGGGAATCGTAAGCGTGGAAAATTTGACAAACAAGCGTTTCCGTTTACACTTTGACACAATGGATGCTATTTCGGAAAGAGTGATCGAAGCGAGCGTGGCTAACGGATGGCATTTACAAGAGATCAACATGGAAAAGAGTTCCTTGGATGTGATCTTTGCTAAATTATCGGGTAAAAAAATCAATTAATATAGAAGCTTATGAGAAAAATATATAGAATAGCAAGAACGGAATTACAAACCTTGTTCTATTCCCCTATAGCCTGGTTAATTCTTATCGTGTTCGCCTTCCAGACTTGTATGGTTTTCGTGCAGGAAATGGAAGGATATGTGAGGTCTCAAGCCCTTGGTTATGGTGTGTATAGTGTTACTTCCCGCCTGTACGCAAGCTGGACGGGTGTATTCTCGAATGTCCAGAATTACCTGTATCTTTATATGCCATTGCTGACCATGGGGTTGATGAGCCGGGAGTTGAGTAGTGGTTCGATTAAATTATTGTATTCTTCCCCAGTCACGAGTTGGCAGATTATTCTGGGAAAATATTTAGCTATGGTGATTTATGGTTTATTGCTGATCGGTATATTATGCGTGATGGTCATCTTTAACTTGTTCACGATAGAGAATATGGATTGCGGACTGGTCTTTACCGGGTTGCTGGGAATATACTTGTTGATTTGTGCTTATGCGGCTATCGGGTTATTCATGTCTTGCTTGACGTCCTATCAAGTGGTTGCTGCTATTGGAACTTTAGCCTTGTTGGCCGCTTTGAATTTCGTGGGTGGTATGTGGCAAGGTATAGATTTGATCCGTGATATCACGTATTGGCTCTCTATCGCCGGACGTGCGGATGAGTTGATTGGTGGTCTAATTTGTAGTGAGGATGTGTTGTATTTTATCATTGTAATTGCTGTATTCTTAGGCTTTAGTATCATTAAATTACAATCTGGTAAACAACGGACAACTTGGTACATGGTATTCAGTAAGTATGTGGGTGTATTTTTTGTTGCGATTGTCTTGGGCTATCTCAGTTCTCGTCCGATGTTGAAATTTTTCCATGATTCTACAGCGACGAAAATAAAGACGTTGACTAAAAGTAGTCAGGATATCATGAGTAAGATGACGGGTGATCTGACGATAACAACTTATGTGAATCTGTTGGATGATAATTGCTGGTCAGGCCTTCCGGCTAGTCGGAATAGTGATAAAGGTCGTTTTGCTCAATATCTCCGTTTTAAGCCGGACATTAAAATGAAGTATGTATATTACTATGACAAAGCTTATAATCCTACTTTGGAACAACGTTATCCGGGATTGAGTGATGAGGAGATTGCCAAGAAAATGTGTGAAACGATGGGTGTGAATATTAATATGTTCATGAAACCGGAAGAGTTCCGAAAAATTATGGATTTGTCTGACGAGTATAATCGTTTTATTCGTGTATTGGAAAGAGGAAGTGGGGAAAAAACATTCCTGAGAGTGTACGAGGATAACCAAAAACACCCACATGAACGGGAGATTTCTGCCGCCATGAAACGTTTGGTAATGGATTTACCTAAGGTCGGTTTCGTGCAAGGACACGAGATGCGTGATATATGGAAGACCGGAGATCTTGATTATTTCAATTTTGCTCATAATAAGATATTCCGTTATTCTTTGTTGAATCAAGGTTTTGATGTTACGTCATTAACTTTGGATCAAGATGTTCCGGAAGATATTAACGTGTTAGTTATTGCTGAAATGAAAACCCCGTTCTCGGAAGAAGAGATGGAGAGATTGAATAAATATGTTGCCAGGGGAGGGAACCTGTTGATTGCCGGTGATGCGGGAAGACAAGAAATTATGAATCCGGTGGTGGCTCCGTTCGGAGTGAAGTTCTTGCCTGGTCGTTTGGTACAATCAGGAGAGCATGTTGCTAATTTGATTGTAGGGAATGTGACGAGAGAAAGTTGTGAGCTGAACTATATGTTTAGTGATATGTTCCGTGTTTACAGCGTGACTATGCCGGACGCGGTTGCTTTGGAATGTGATACAACGCAAGGATTTACCGTAACCCCTCTTTTGGTGACAAAGAATAAGGGCAGTTGGATTGAATATAAGACAACCGATTTTATAGATGATAAAGCAGAGTTAAATCCGGAAGACGGGGAGGTGGAACAGGCGAATCTAACTGCTGTTGCTTTGAATCGGAAAATGGGAAATAAGGATCAGAAAATAATTATTTTGGGGGATGCCGATTGTATTAGTAATGGTGAAATTAGCCGGCAGAGATCAAATATTATGGCTTCCAACTATTCCTTTATTAACGCAATGTTCTTCTGGCTTTCAGATAATGAGGTGCCCATTGATGTGCGTCGTCAGCCTGCGAAAGATAATAGCGTGGCTTTGAGTATGGATGCGATGGCTGTTGCGAAAGTTGGATTCTTGGGGGTGTTGCCGATATTATTGTTAATTTGTAGTGTATTTATTTGGGTGAGAAGAAGAGGAAAATAGGGATAAATATTTAAAGACATGTAAGGTTCATCCGGTAAAATTAAACTACCGGATGAACTTTTGTTATAGCAACCTTGATCACTCCGTCAAGTTTATTTTCGAATATGCGATAGGCTTCTTCGATTTCGTTTAATGGAAAACGGTGTGTGATGAGTGGGGTAGTATCAATTTTGCCCTCTTCTATCAGGTGAAGAATTTCGGCACAATCACAACCATCTACCCCTCCGGTTTTGAACGTGAGATTTTTGCCATACATATTGGGTAACGGTAAAAGTTGCGGTTTGTCGTAGAGGGCAACTACGGTTACAATAGCGTTGGGGCGGGCGCATTCCCATGCCATATGGAAAGTAGTATCGCTTCCGGCAACTTCTAGTACGACATCGGCCCCACCATGATCGCTATGCTCAAGGACGAATTTTTGGCATGTTTCCGGTTCTGTTATCAATACATCGGGATAGTGTTTCCGGACGAACTGAATCCTTTCGGGGGATTTTTCACAGACAATAATTCGTTTCGGATTCTTCAACATTACACAAAGTAGCGTGCATATTCCGGTTGGTCCGGCACCAATGATCAATACAGTATCGTCTTCCGTGATTTCAGAAATACGTGCAGCCCAAAAGCCGGTGGCAAGTACGTCACCCACGAAAAGAGCTTGTTCGTCACTAACCGTATCGGGAATACGGTTTAGTCCGCTATCGGCATAGGGGACACGTACATATTCGGCTTGTCCCCCGTCAATGCGGCATCCCAAAGCCCAGCCGCCATGGGGATCAGTACAATTGTTTACGAATCCTTTTTGGCAAAAGAAGCACTCTCCGCAAAAGGTTTCCACGTTAACGGTTACTCGGTCTCCGGGTTTTACGGTCGTCACGTCAGCTCCTGTTTGTTCTACAATACCCACCATTTCATGCCCGACGGTAATTCCTTGTACAGCACGGGGGACACTTCCGTGTTTGATATGTAAATCGCTGGTGCAGATGCTACTTAGTGTGACACGCACGATAGCATCTCGTGAATCTTCTATCTGGGGAATTGGCTTCTTTTGAAGCTTGAAATTTCCTTTGCTAATGTAGGTGTATGCTAACATAGGGGCGTAGATATATATTTAAATATAGCAATTAATAAAAAGCGTTTTTTATCGGGTTTCAAATATAAGGTATAAATCTCAAAAGAGAACTTCGAGAGTTCTGAATTAGGAGAAAAAAGCTAGTTTTATCTAGTTTTATTTCTGAAATGCATTATATTTGTAGCATAATGGAAACAAAATAAAAGAATGACCTTTTTAGAATTTAAGAATCAACTATTCGATTTAGCATGTTTCAATATCTATCAGGTATATGCATGGCAACCGGATTTTGACCGCAATAATCTTACCCGTTGGGTGAAAAAAGGGTATCTTGTCCGTTTACGGCAAGGATATTTTGCTTTTTCTGAATACAAGAGTAAGCTGGATTATTCCCTTTATTTTGCTAATCGGATTTACCGGCCCTCTTATATTAGTCTACATACAGCATTAGCGTTTTACGGGATGATACCGGAAGCAGTAGTGCAAATTACCAGTGTGACATCACTAAAAACTGTCTCGTTTAATAACGACTTTGGTGAATACTCCTATAAAAATCTCAAAGAGAATCTAATGTTCGGGTATGAATTAAAGCCAGTGGCAGATAATCGTACCATGCAGTTTGCTACACCTGAAAAAGCATTGCTTGATTTACTGTATCTTTATCCATTCTATGATAACGAGCAGGAATTAGAGGAGTTGCGTTTGGATGAAGATTATCTACATGATGATTTAAATAAGGATTTATTGGTGGACTATTGTGGCAAGTTTCAAAACAAGGCACTTGACCGTCGGATAAAATTACTTTTTAAGACTTATGATTTATGATACAAATAGAGCAGATAAGAAATTATTTTCCAGTTCAGATTCGTGGAAATTCAAGTTTCGATAAGTATATGTTGAAAGAGTATTTGCAGTTGATGATTTTAGATTACCTTTCTTCTACTCCAACCATTCAAAAGATGGTTTTTATCGGGGGAACAAACCTGCGTTTAGTCAAAGGGATCGATCGGTTCTCCGAAGACCTGGATTTTGATTGTAAAGAATTATCGAAAGAAGAGTTTGTTGAAATGACAAATGGGGTAATCCGGTTTTTGGAGCGTTCAGGGTTAAGGGTCGAAGCGAAAGATAAAGAAAATCCGAAGTTAACAGCATTTAGGCGTAATATCTATTTCCCGGAACTCTTGTTCGATTTAGGATTGAGTGGACACAAGGAAGAACGTTTTTTAATAAAGGTCGAGAGCCAAGATCAACAAGTTAATTATTCCCCGGTTGTTACAAATATCAAGGGGTGTGGATTCTTTTTTCCGTTTCCTGTTCCTTCTGATGGTGTATTATGCAGTATGAAAATTGCAGCTATGGTAGCTCGTGCTAAAGGTCGTGATTTTTATGACCTGATGTTTTTGCTTTCACAAGCAAAACCGGATTACAATTTTCTATCACAACGTTGTGGAATACATAATTTGCAAGAATTTAAGCAAGCGACGGTCGAATTGCTAAAAACAGTTGATTTGAAGAAGAAACAAAAGGATTTTGAACATTTACTTTTCAACAAAGTGAATAGTGAGAAGATCTTAAGATTTGGAGAATTTGTGGATTCTCTGACAGAATAATTATGTGAGGATGATATTTGTCTTTTGCCCCTAAAATTACATACTAAATCGTATTAGGAAAATCGGTTTTTTGAATTTTGTTTCTATGATGCAGTAAATATAGTGCGTTTCGGAAATAAAATATAGAGGGATAAAGCAAGGATAATAGGAAAATATACGGGTGTTTGTTTTATGCCGATGATTTTGAGGTGATATGTAGGTCAATCTATCATCAAATGAATAGAAATTATGATGATTTGCATATTATGTTGTGTATGAAATGTATAAGCATAAGTGAAATTTTCTTGTGATAATTGAATTTGATTTTGTTACATTAATGAGTTGTTATTGGATCGTGCTGTTTTTAGATGTTTCTTGGGGAAAGTCTCAAAACTCACCTTGATGTATTCTTGTAGATGTGTTAAAAGATAAGTACAAATTATTTGTTTGGTGTTGATGTGAATTGGGATGTGTTGGTAAAGTATTATCTTTATGTTGTTGTGTTTTTATTCTTTAAGATGCTATTTTTGATTAGAATTACTGGTGTTTATAATAAACATAAATGAAATATGTGAGCAAAAAAATTATTTTTACTTTTCTTCACCTAAGTCATTTTTTATATTATTTTTGTAAGAAATTGAAAGGCGTTAATTTGGTTAAGATTACTTTAATGTTAACGTATCTAAATTGAGGAAAAAGATTTCAAGTATTTGAATTATGTCTCAACGAATAAAGCATATTATATCGGAGTTAAAAGACCAATATTTAATTGAGGATTCACTACGCCCTTGGATAATCGGCTTTAGTGGTGGTAAGGATTCTACTGTGTTATTGCAATTGGTTTGGTATGCATTAATGGATATTCCCGTAGATAAGAGAAAACGTCCAATTCATGTAGTTTGTAATGATACTTTGGTCGAAAATCCTATTATTCAAAATTATGTAAATGGAGTGTTGAAAAAGATTGCAGATGCTGCGGTCGAGCAAGGTTTACCTGTTTTCGTTGAGAGTACAATACCACGTTTAGAAGATACTTTTTGGGTGAATGTTATTGGGCGTGGGTATCCAGTTCCTAATAATGCATTTCGTTGGTGTACGGATAAGATGAAGATTAAACCTACGTCACGATTTATAATAGAACAAGTTGCTGAAAATGGGGAAGCCATTATTTTAATAGGGACAAGAAGTTCGGAGAGTGCAACGAGGGCAAGATCTATAAAAAAACATGAGATTAGGGGAAAACGCTTAACAAAACATCCTCATCATCCTAATACGTTTGTCTACTCTCCGATTAAAGATTTGTTTTTGGAGGAAGTTTGGTATATCATTAATACAATGACGTCTCCGTGGGGGGCTGATAATTCTAAATTATTTCAAATTTACTTTGATGCAAGTGCTGATGATTATGAATGTCCAACAATGGTTACAGATAAAAGTCATAGTTCTTGTGGGCAAAGTCGATTTGGATGTTGGACATGTACGGTGGTGAAAGAGGATAAATCATTGACGGCTCAAGTTGCAAAAGGACAAATGTGGTTACAACCACTGCTTGCATTGCGTACAAGTATGTTTGATGAAAGGAATGTATCTGAAAATCGACTTCCTGTTCGAAGAAATGGACAAGCAGCTGTAAATGATGAAGGTATGAATCAAGGTAATTATACTCCCGAGTATCGAGCTAGATTATTGGAACAATTACTAACAGCTCAACGAGAGATGCAAATTGAGAAACCTGAGATCGAGTTGATAACCAATCAGGAATTAATTGCAATTCAAGTGATTTGGCATAAGGATCTAATTTTTTCAAATAGAGTTTCAGAAATTTACAATAAGGTTTATGATAAGACATTAGATATGAAGAGGGATACCGAAAAAATCCAAAGAGAAATAGATTTGCTTAAATCTGTTTGTGATGACCAACCATCAGATTTTGACTTAATTCAGGAGCTCTTAATAATGCAAAAAAACAAGGCATTATTGAACCGGAAACGTGGGTTAAAGGATGATATGGAGAGAGTTATTGAAAAATATTTAGATAAAGAAACCGTATAATGTATATTAAAGAGATACAACTGAATAATTTCAGAATATACAAAGGGTTGAATACAATCTCTTTGCTTCCTTCTGAGGATAAAAATATAATTGTTGTTAGCGGGAAGAACGGGTATGGTAAGACTACTTTTCTCATGTCGTTGGTTTGGTGTTTGTATGGCAAACAAATGGAAAAAGTAGATGAATTGTATGAAAAAGAAATACGAGATAAAGGAAATTATACCAAGTATATTGCTAATAGCCTTAATCGAAAAGCCTATGAGGAAGGAGAAATGGAGTTTTCTGTTTCAATAACGTTTTCAAAAGTGAAAATTCCAGATATCACTTGTAATGAAGTTACAATAAAACGTTCGTATAATGTTGTGTCAAGTACTTCGGATAAAGTAGAAGTGTTAATTGATGGTTATCCTAATGAATTGATTGAAGACCTGACAAAAGAGAATCAGAAGGGAGAAGAAATTTTCATTCGTGATTTTATTTTGCCTATTGAAATTGCTAAATTTTTCTTTTTTGATGCAGAAAAGATCGTGTCTTTGGCTGAAGTTAATTCGAATAGTCAGCGGAGACAACTTAGCAGAGCATACTCGGAGGTACTTGGTATTCAAAAATATGAAGATTTGAAGGCAAACCTTGAAGAAAAGCAGGATGAATATCGCCGTCGGTCAGCAAAACCGGAAGAACAGGAGGAGCTGAATCAACTTCACACGGATATTGCAAATACAAGTATTGAGATTGAAAAATATCAAGATCGGATTGATGATTTGAAACATGAACGAAATCAGAAAGAGAAAGAAGCCGAAGATATTCAACGAAAGTTAATTCGTGAGGGAGATAAGATGACTTTGGAAGAATTAAATTTGCTAAAAGAAGAACAGGCAAAACTAGAGCAACAAAAAAATGAAATTCAAGAAAAATTGAAAGATTTGTTGGATATAATACCTTTTGCTCTTGCTGGTGAAACATTAGCGGGTATTTCTGAACAATTAAATAATGAACGAGATTTATCTGAACAGAAATATCGGCAAGATGATGTTAATGAAAAAATTGATCAGATACGACAGGATATTGAGGTAGAACGCATTAATATGCGTTATGTGATTGATGTAAATATACGAGATTTTTACGAAGCGCAGATAAAAAAACTCGTGAGAAAATATTTCTATTCTGACTTGAAGGAAATTCCAGAAAGTTTGAGAGTCTTACATGATCTTTCAAATGTAGAAGCAAATGAATTTAATCAGTTGCTCAATACGATTAAGCATAGTTTTAAAGATACCTTTTCACAAATGAATGCAGAATATTCTTTTGTGAAAAATCAACTTGACTCCATTACAAGAAAAATACGTGATGCAGAAAAAAGTGCTGAAGATGAATATATTGCTGCATTACGTGATTCAAAAGAACGTTTGGATAAACGTATTATATCCATTGAGAACGAGATAGAGTCTATTGTTTTGAAAATAGGTGAGTTAGGGAATCAAAATAAGACTTACAAACAACGTCAGGAAATTTTGAGAAAAAAGATAGATGAATCTAGTGTTTATTCAGAAAAAGAGCAGAAAACAAAGCAACTCATTAATCGTTTACAAAGATTCGTTAATTTGTTTAAAGAAGAAAAGAAGAAGTCATTAGGTGAAAAGATGCTTATTTCTCTTGATACGTTTCTGCATAAAAAGAATTTTATTAAAAAGGTTGATGTGGATATCAGTATGTCTGGTGATGACATTGATATTGTCCTTTTTAATGGTAACAATAGAATCATTGATAAAAGTTCGTTATCTATGGGGGAGCGCCAAATGTACGCATCTGCCTTGTTAAGTTCTTTAGTGGATGAATCTGAAATTGAATTTCCTGTTTTTATTGACAGTCCAATGCAGAAATTTGATGAAGAACATGCTGAAAACATTATTCGCTATTTTTATCCTAATGTATCCAAGCAAGTTGTCATTTTTCCTCTTATAAATAAGGAACTTACAGCGAAAGAGTATAATGTCCTTCAACCTAAAGTATGCAAAGCATTCTTAATAAGGAATACATCTACTGATAGTTCTGAATTTCAAGAAACAACACCTGAGCAATTTATAACCACTTACAACGATTTATACAATGCAAATTAATATAAGAACATCTGAGAGGAATCAAGACGTTGTGCGGAGGCTAACAACTAAGTTACCCTATGGTACAAAAGAAAATGTTATTGCTAGAATTGCATTAGGTTATTCGTTGCAAACTGGTAAAAAGTTCCAAACTGCGGATTTTAATCTTTACGATTCCAAAGGAAAAGAGTATAAAGATCATATTTTATTTGACGCAAAATATCGTGATTTTTTTATTGCGTTGATTTGTCAATATTATGGACTTTATAAGACAGATGATAATATACCTAAGTATATCAAACTTCATATTGATCATGGCTTAGAGTTGATGGATTCGATCTTCCAAGATAATTATAACTATACATTTTTTGATTTTTTAGTGGAGTATATAGAAAAAGGGACTTTAGCTTTGACGGATTTGAATGTTTCATTGGATGCTGTAAGAAATAACCATCAGCATATAGAGAAGTCTTTTTATGCTAATCCTATTAAGATTCAAGTTGGAAAGAATTTAATAAATGAAAATGAGTCATTATATCTGAATTTGAACGATACTAAACTGTATAATAACTGCCATATTGCAGTAGCAGGGAATTCTGGAACTGGGAAAACCCAGTTCGCTTTAGAGTTTTTATCGCAGATTTATGAGCAATCAAATGGACATGTCAATTTTATATATCTTGACTTTAAAGGTTTAAAGCAAGATGATATAAAGCGAATGGATAAGTTTTTTCAGGATACTAGGACTAATTTTGTAGATGTTCCTCAAACTCCTTTCCCCGTGAATCCGTTGACATTTATCGACAATATCAACGAGGTTAATAAAACTATGGGGATTGATAAATTCGTGGATATCGTTTGTAAGTATTCAAATCTTGGGATCAAGCAGAAAGGAAAGCTAAGGGAAGCTACTTATAATACCTTTATTGAGCAAAAAGGTGGTCTATATCCAACATTAGAACAAATAAATGAGCGATTGCAAGAGCTTATTGGAGATAAAAAGGACACTCTAACAGAAATTATGGATGAATTAAGTCGGTATAAAATTTTTATAGATGATCCTAAAAATGAGTCAAACTTTTTAAATTCGAATGTATACTTGTCCCTTTCTGGTGATTTGTCTAATTCTGTACGCTTTACCTCTCTATTCCTTATTATTAATTATCTGTATAATACCTTTATGAATATGGATAATAGCCCAGTAGAGAATAATGTTAAGGCTTTGCGTTACGTGCTTCTTATTGATGAGGCTCACGTTCTGTTTAAGGAAAAGAAGTATCAAGATATACTAGAAAAATTGTTGAGAGAGATTCGGTCAAAAGGGGTTTCTGTGGTTTTACTCTCGCAAGGTATTGATGAATATAATCAACCCAATTTTGACTTTTCCAGTATGTGTGAGATTGCTTTTCTGCTGGATATTAAGGATAAGAATATAAAATCAATGGAGAAGTTCCTTGGAATGTCAGGGGATGGAAGTAAAAAAATTGCTCGTAGTATGGAAAAAATACAAGCAGGACAAGCTATTAGTAATATTAAAGAATATAATAAGGGAGATTTGTTTGAAATTAAGCAATTTAAAGACAGAAAATAAGTGTATTTATACACTATTTTACCTCCATTTTGTGTAAAGTAGTGTATAAATACTCTTGTATTTTCAGATACATAAATGGTAGATTTAAACAGAAGACTTTCTAAGAAGAAATCATTGCTTTTATTGCTCCTCATGTCTATTCCTGATTTTTTGAGCTTCGATCCATCATATGTTTCTTTTTCTAATTTTTTTATTTTACTTGTTTTATATTGTGATTCTAGTCGAATTTCGATAATGTTGTTTATAAGATGATTTATTGTGTGGGGCAAGTTACATCTAAAATATCTCTATTGGTGTTTACTCGATATTTACTTAAGGCATAATAAATTTCATAATATTGCTATCCAGCAATATTTACAACTATAAAATAATAAAGAAATATTTGCTTTCTGTAAAAATGTTTATATATTTGCAATGCATAACATACTCAGAGGTGGGGAATCCTGCCACAGTGTAGCAGGCATTTTTTTTGCCTGTTAACTCCATACGGCGGTTCCGTACCCCCGTGTGGAGTGTTAATGCACCCACAGCCTCTGAGTGGTGTTATGCAACGGGACAGACGGAACCGTTTTTTTTCGTCCTAATCTTTAAACAAAAAGGCTTATGGGAGGGAATCGTAATTGTATCTTTGCGTGTAAAAGGGGAAGTTCGGCTTCGATAATTCTTTTGATTTTTAGTCTTAAAGGGATGGTATAAAGGTATCATCATGTGTTTGTAACGAGGTCGGCGTAAAGAACATTCGTGTTGTGAGTCGGGAATGTTCAGATCTTTGTATTTCTTCATCAGTTTTTATAGAATCTTTGTTTTGAATGACAAGGAGGTAATTTGTTATGCCATAATTGGCATGACACAATAGAGTGGAGTGGTTGTAGTTTTAGTTAAAAGAAAAGAATAAAATGGAATAAAGGACATGAAACACGGTGCGCAAAGCGACTGAAAAATGAAAGGGGGGTGTATTCTATGCCTGAGAAACGTTGAATATCACCCCCTTGTGTAAATCAATTTTATAAATTAATTAACAATCAAAGTTATGAAAAAAACTTATGACAGGAAAGTTTTTAAACGAAAGTTACTGTTGGATCGAGGGACGGTAACCGTGACAATCCGGTTATTTATGATTTTATTGTTGGGCTTCCCGCTATTGACGAGGGCCGGGACGGTGGATTCCACCC
>NZ_JADMSV010000026.1:0-86175 GCF_015560935.1 Butyricimonas sp. BSD2780061689_150309_C8 | reverse complement strand
TTTCAGCGTAATGCGTTTATTATCAGTGCAAGATGCACTATTATTCCGATTTCGGTTGATTATTCCAGCCTTTTTTCATAAATTTGTAGGATACCAAAACAATTTATGGAAATGAAATCAATGATGATCTGTTTTTGCTTTTGTTGTCTGGGCTTTTGGGGGCATACGCTTTCTGCCCAAGAACAAGTTCGGGCGCTGCGGCCGTTGGAACAATGTACTTTGGTTACCGATCTGGCGGACCGGATTGAGGAAATACAAGTGATCCCGATTAAACAGCGTTTTGATGCCGAGTCATTGGAATGGATGAGGAAAAAATTGCTGATCGGACCTAATGGGGATTTGTTTCTCGTGTACGGGCGGGAGGTGATGTGTTTTGATGCTGCCGGGAAGTATCAATTTTCAATGAAATATAATCAAGGGAAAGAATGTCCTTATCATCAGGATGCCTGTATCAGCGTGGATCAGAAAAAATTGTTGTTTGCGCATGGAGATAGTGAAGTCGTGTTTTTTGATTTGAATGATGGACGTGAGATTGAGCGTCTCCCGATGAACAAGCCTCTACAATTGTTTGAGGAGATAGCTCCGGCACCAGATGGAGGGTTTTATTATTATTCGATCTCGGCTCCTTGTTCTAATAATTTTGAACAGGGACACCTCTTAGTGACCCGATTTGATAGGAACGGGAAAAAGTTGGAGAGTTTAATTCCGCAGGTCGGGTTCACGGTGAATATTTTCCTCGTATCGCAGGCCGTAGGTAATACTTATCTGATCCGCACGCAAGGAGGTGATAACGCATGTTACCGGGTGAATACGAAAGGAGAGTTAGAGAAGGCCTACACCTTTGATTTTGGCAAACGGGGAATACCGGATACTTACGGGATGTTAAAAGGTGATTTGATGTTACAGGATTACATGAGGGCGGATTATTACAAGATGCCGATCTATTTGTGTGAGGGTGGAAAATTCTTTTATTTCACCAGTTGCGGACCTCAGGCAGAGGCGTATAATTTCCTTTATGCCCGGGGTAAGGATTCGGGGATTTATTGGAAAGCGGATCCCGATTTGGAAATTCATTTTCTCTCAGCAGATGAGGACTATTTTTATGCGCTTTTAGAACCCGTTCCGGAAGAGATGATCCGGGAGACGCAAGACCCGTTATTACGGCAGGTATTTAAACAGTTTGCCCTTTCGTTGGGAGAAGAGACGTCTGCCCGATTGGTGAAGGTCAAGTTTAAATGAAGTCAGACTGGAAGTTAAGAGACTTGTGTGTTGTTGGTTTTATGTGAATTGTTAATTTGTTGTTTTTCTATTGTAATATTAAATATTATTCTGATCTTTGTATTAGCTCATTAACCAAGTTGTTAAAGGAGTTACGGAGTCGTTTGATTATTCAAGCGACTCTTGCCTTTGTTAGGGTAAACTATCCATGATTTTTTGTACTAGGGAATCTGGGGTATACATTTCATTCTTTAGTTGTTCTAACCACTGATTATACTCTTTTTCTTTTTTATGTACTTCATGCGAATGTTCTGCGACAAAAGCGGTCCATGGCAATACAAAAGTTTTTCTAACTTCCAATATAAAGAAATAATCAACATCATCTTCTGTTGCGAGCCATATACAAATTCTGTGTTTGCCTTTACGTTCTTGTTCCCAAAATTTTAAAGAATATTCTCTTGTTTTTTCTACAGTAGGTTTTCCCCAAGGCATACATTCACATCTTCGCAAATCTGGTATTCTTTCACTTTCAATATCACCTTTATGCGTCATATGGTAAAAGGTATAAGCTCTATCTTGAAATTTAGGATGATATTTTAATCCTAAACGATATTTACCAAAATAAGGATGATATTTTACAAAATCTTTTTCAAACACCTTATACACTGCATCTATAAATCTTGTGTAATCCCCAGAATAATCTTGTAAGTAGATTTTTGATGGCAGCAAATTACTATGTATAGCCATAATCACATTTTTTTACTTTGCCAAACCAATATATTCATCTTATCTTCCTTATACAAGGTTGTTTTCGATAAAGAATATCCGGACTTTTTCTTTATTTGTTCAATTATTTTCAATTTGGTCTCACTCGTTTTTAGCTCTCTGTGTACATAACAAATAGCTCCTGTTAAAAAATCGGCTAATTGTATTAATTCAACTTCATGAGAACGAACTTGTTGAAGTTTGCGAATTACTTTTTTATCAAAATCATAAGCATTATTACATAGAACTGTTTGTAATTTTTCAACTTTTTTTTGTCCTTGGGAATCTTTTATATCTACATAGATGTCGTAAGAGGCTTTAGGTTCAAAAATAGTTTTTAATAAATCAAAATACATCTTGTAATAAAAATTATCATGGGTTTGGTTAAACTTCTGATGGTGTAATTCTGTTTTATCAGGGATTACTAGCACTCTAAAATGTAAATTTGAATTATCAAAAAAATAATCAACAATATCTTCGTAATATCCAATTTTAGAAGGGGATACGGCATTCCATTTTAATTCACATGTTGGATGTAAGCCATGTCGAACCTTTATTTCCCTGAGGCGTTCAAATATTTTATTCTTTTCTGATTTAGGACACCATATAGCTCCTAAAACCATTGGTTTTATATTATCATGTTCTAAATGACAACTCTCATCACAATAAACACAATATTCCATTTTTATGTATTTAGGTTTACATTTATCCATATTTTAGATGGATTACACCTTATAAGCAGTATGTTTTACTTGGGTTGTACAAATGTAGTAATTGTTCTTGGATATAAGATATACATTCTCAACTATTTATCTGTATTTTGCCAAAAGATTGAATATTCGTGAATTGTTTTGGTAAATTTCAAGTGGAGTTTGATTGGTTGTTTATGAAATTAAATTTATTGGTAAATCTTCGTGATATATCGAAAAAATGGCGAATTTTACAAGATAAACGATTTTATATATGGAAGTATTTTTGATCAGACATACGAAAACAGCGGTTATTCCGGGAACGTGTTACGGGAATTCGGATGTTGACGTGGCCGATTCTTTCCTCGAAGAGGCAGGGAAGGTGAGGGAGAGACTGAAAGGGGAGAGCTTTGATGCGGTGTATTCCAGTCCGTTACAACGTTGCAGAAAGTTGGCGGTTTACTGTGGTTACGAAAATCCGATTCTGGATGACCGACTGAAGGAATTGAATTTTGGGAGCTGGGAGGGGCAACGTTGGGATGAGATTCAAGATCCTCGTTTGCAGGAATGGTATGATGATTGGTTAAGTATGCCTGCCGGAGGGGCGGAAAGTTTTCTGGAACAGTATAACCGGGTGTCGGCTTTCTTGGATGATTTGAAGGAGACGGGACACGAGAAGGTGTGTGTATTCGCTCACGGAGGGACGATCCGGGCGGCATTGATTTATGCCGGAAAATATAATTTTAATCAGGCATTCACGGATGACGTGGATTATGGTTCTCAGGTGAAAATGACGATATAGGGGTTACTCTTCTTCTTTCAACTTTTTGCGGATACCTCTTTCTATGGCTAGAACGAGGATGATGACCAGCACGATGATGATCACGCTGATCCAAGATTGGTATGATAACTCGGTGAAATCGGTCATGGCCAGTTTTGTGATGGCTGCAAGTATCAGGATATACAGGCACGTACGCACGTTCCGCAACTTCTTCTCGGTGGTAAGTTCGACATTCTTTTCAGTTGCTTTCTTTTCGGTTTCCATGACTTGGTATTTTAATGACGAGTACTGCCTTGTAAAGATATGAAATAATATTCAAATTTATTTGGGGAGAGAAAATAAATAAAAAAACCACCCGAAGGTGGTTTTGAGTTATTCTATCGTTTTGCTTCTTCTCTTCCTTTCGTTTTCATCGAGGTAAATCTTGCGAAGCCTCATGGATTTCGGGGTGACTTCCACGTATTCGTCCTCTTTGATGTATTCGAGAGCCTCTTCCAAGCTGAAAAGGATGGGAGGAGCGATGTTTGTCTTCTCGTCGGAACCACTGGCACGCATGTTGGTCAGTTTTTTGGACTTGCACACGTTAATCACGATGTCATCCTGCCGGGTACTTTCACCGATCACCTGTCCGGCGTAAACCTCGTCTCCCGGGTTGATGAAGAATCTACCTCTATCTTGCAGTTTGTTGATGGCATAAGCGAATGAATCTCCGGTTTCCATGGCGATCAAAGAGCCGTTGGTACGCATTTCAATTTCTCCGGCGTAGGGTTCGAAACCTTTCAAACGGTGGGACATGACAGCCTCTCCGGCAGTAGCGGTAAGTAGATTACTTCTCAGACCGATGATTCCCCGTGAAGGAATATTAAACGTCAGATGTACCCGTTCGTCACGATGTTCCATGTTGGTCATGACTCCCTTGCGACGGTTTACCATCTCGATGGCTTTTCCCGACACTTCTTCCGGGAGGTCGATGGTCAGTTCCTCGACAGGTTCGCATTTCACCCCGTTTACTTCTTTGATGATCACTTTCGGTTGACCAACCTGTAATTCGTAACCTTCACGACGCATGGTTTCGATCAGCACGCTCAAGTGAAGTACACCACGTCCGAACACGACGAATGAATCAGCTGTCAGGCCCGGTTCCACCCGTAAGGCCAGATTCTTCTCCAGCTCCCGGTCCAGACGTTCCTTGATGTGGCGGGAGGTCACGTATTTACCGTCCCGGCCAAAGAATGGCGAGTCGTTGATGGTGAACAACATACTCATGGTTGGTTCATCGATTGCGATAGGGGCCAGTGCTTCCGGGTTCTCGAAGTCCGCGATGGTATCACCGATCTCGAATCCCTCGATCCCGACAAGCGCGCAGATTTCTCCACATTGCACTTCGTCAACTTTTTGTTTTCCCATCCCCTCGAAGGTCATTAAATCTTTGATGCGGGTTTTAACCAGTGTTACGCCGTCTCTTTTGCAGAGGGTGACTGGCATACCGGATTTTAATGTTCCGCGGGTCAGTTTACCAATGGCAATTCGTCCCACGTAAGAGGAGTATTCCAGAGACGTGATTAGCATCTGCGGGGTTCCTTCCTGTACTGTCGGGGCGGGAATATCTTTGATGATAGCGTCCAATAACGGGGTAATGTCCGTCGTGGGTTTGTGCCAGTCGGTGGACATCCAACCTTGTTTGGCACTACCGTAAACTACGGTGAAGTCCAATTGTTCTTCCGTGGCGTCCAAAGAGAACATCAAGTCGAATACTTGCTCGTACACGAAGTCCGGACGACAGTTCGGTTTGTCGACCTTGTTCACGACAACGATCGGTTTCTTGCCGAGGGCAAGTGCTTTTTGAAGTACGAAACGTGTTTGAGGCATAGTACCTTCAAAAGCGTCAACCAATAATAATACTCCGTCAGCCATGTTTAACACGCGTTCCACCTCTCCTCCAAAGTCGGCGTGGCCCGGGGTATCAATAATATTAATCTTGTAATCTTTATAATGAACGGATACGTTCTTGGCTAGGATGGTGATCCCTCGTTCTCTCTCCAGGTCGTTGTTATCCAGCAATAGATCACCCGTATTTTCTGTTTCTCTGAATAAGTTTCCTTGAAAAATCATTTTGTCGACCAATGTGGTTTTCCCGTGGTCAACGTGCGCGATAATCGCGATGTTTCTAATCTTCTGCATTTTGCTCCTATGGTATTAAATCCAAATAGGGCGCAAAGTTAGTATTTTTTTTAAAGAAAAGGGGCTCATTGAGCCCCTTTTTTTATTCTACCCTGTTGGCACTTCCTAAAACGTGTACCGTTTTGTGCTTGTATAATTCTTTTAATGCATCTCTGGCGGGGCCTAGGTACTTACGTGGGTCGAATTCTGCCGGCTTGTTTGCGAAGACTTCACGAACGGCTGCGGTCATTGCCAAACGACCGTCGGAGTCGATGTTGATTTTGCATACGGCAGAAGTTGCGGCTCTACGCAATTGTTCTTCGGGGATACCCACGGCGTCTTTTAATGCACCGCCATATTTATTGATAATAGCAACTTTGTCTTGTGGTACGGAGGATGATCCGTGAAGAACGATCGGGAATCCGGGGATACGTCTTTCGATTTCTTCCAGGATGTCGAAACGTAATGGGGGAGGAACGAGGATTCCGTCTGCATTACGGGTACATTGTTCCGGTTTGAATTTGTTTGCCCCGTGAGAAGTTCCGATGGAGATGGCCAATGAATCCACTCCGGTTTTCTTCACGAAGTCTTCCACCAAGTCCGGGCTGGTGTAAACGCTGGCTGCGGCAACCACGTCGTCTTCGATTCCTGCCAGTACTCCAAGTTCACCTTCTACGGTAACATCATATTTATGAGCATATTCAACCACTTTCTTGGTTAATGCCACGTTCTCGTCATAAGGAAGGGCCGATCCGTCAATCATGACAGAGGAGAATCCCATTTCGATACAAGATACACACAATTCGTACGTGTCGCCATGGTCTAGGTGAAGACAAATTGGAATATTGCATCCAAGTTCTTTGGCATATTCAACCGCACCTTGTGCCATGTAACGTAAAATGGTTTGATTTGCATATTTACGGGCACCGCTGGATACTTGTAAGATAACAGGAGATTTAGTTTCCACGCAAGCTGCAACAATAGCCTGCATTTGCTCCATGTTATTGAAATTGAAAGCCGGAATAGCATATTTACCTTCCATTGCTTTCTTGAACATTTCTCTGGAATTAACCAGTCCTAAGTCTTTGTAATTAACCATAGCTGCTATATTTTATATTCGTGCATCAAAGTTAAGCATTAAAAACAGAGATATGCAAGGAAACGAAGGAAAAATTTCAAACGTTTGCGGAGATTGAAAATTCAGGGAATTTTCAAGTTGCAGGTTGAGCCTGCGGCTCTGCAAGTTGCAGGTTACAGGTTCGAAGTGGGAAGGTCCTGTTTTGTCTGAACTTGTAACTTGTTAACCTGTAACTTGTAACTTGAAATTGCACGGGTGAAAAAAAAATAGAGTGGTTACCACTCTATTTCTTTTAAGCCGTGCGATTTCAAATAAGCATTCGCCTGACTGAATTGGTGATTGCCGAACCAGCCGCCCCGGTTGGCAGACAAGGGGGAGGGGTGTACGGATTTCAGCACCAAATGCCGTTGGGTGTCAATGAAGGCGCCTTTGCGTTGGGCGTAGGAACCCCAAAGGAAGAAAACGAGGTTTTCTTTTTTCTCGGAAATGATTTTGATGACGGCATCGGTGAAGGTTTCCCAACCTTTGTTCTGATGTGAACCAGCCTGATGGGCTCTCACGGTCAATGTAGCGTTGAGTAATAGCACTCCCTGTTCCGCCCAGCGTTCGAGGTTGCCGGACGTGGGGACGGGTTTACCCAAATCGTTATTTATTTCTTTGAAAATGTTCTGTAATGAAGGTGGTTGCTCGATGCCTTCCGGAACGGAAAAACAAAGTCCGTGCGCCTGTCCGGGACCATGGTACGGGTCTTGCCCGAGAATGACAACCTTGGTTTGTTCTGCGGGACAATGATCAAAGGCATTGAAAATGAGTTTTCCCGGAGGATATATCTTCGTGGTCTTGTACTCGTTTTTCACGAATTGGATCAACTCGGAGAAATAAGGTTTCTCAAATTCATCTTTTAGGAGTTCTTTCCAAGAGGGCTCGATTTTTACGTCAACCATAGAATTTTGATTTTAATCACTTAATTATTTCGTTTTTATCTCAAATAACTTCGGCCAGTGTTTTCCGGTAACGTAAATCGTGCCCTTCTTTTCGTTGTACGCGATACCGTTTAAAACATCGTCGTTCTGGTCAAGTTTGGCTTTTTCGGAGGCGGTGAGTAGATTCGGGAGTAGTAGGTCCTGTACTACTTCGCCTGATTCCGGGTCGATGATGACAATCCGGTCTGTAAGCCATTCGTTTGCCCAGATATAACCGTTTATGTACTCCAGTTCATTTAAGTTGGTTACCGGACCTTTGTTGTCGAAAACTTCCACGGTTTTGACAACGCTGAAGAGGTTCGGGTCCAAATGGTACAAGTTATGTGAACCGTCACTCATGACGAGTTTGTCTCCCATCGTGGTCAGTCCCCAGCCTTGCTCCATGGAGTAGTCGAATGTCGTTAACAGGGTGAAGGAGGCCAAGTCGTACACGAACGCTTTCTGGGAAGTCCAGGTAAGCTGGTATATCTTGTCCTTGTAAACCGTGATCCCCTCTCCGAAATATTGGCTGTCCAACCCTAGCATGGCGAGCGTCTTGTTGTTCTCCAAGTCGATCTTGCGCAGGGTGGATTGGCCTTTGATCCCGGTTCCCTCGTAGATAATGCCGTCTATATATACTAATCCCTGCGTGGAGGCATCCGTGGCATGGGAATAGGTTTTCACCAGTTGGTATTGAAGTGGTTGGGGTGCCTTATCCGGTTTCACGATAAAGGATTGGGTCGCTACCCCGCATTTGTTGTTGGGGTGGAATGCGATCACTTTGAGCGTGTTGGTACCACATTTTTCTTTCGGGATTTTGAACACGAATTCCCGGGTTGCGCTGTCGAGCGTGGCAATCTGTTTCTGGTTGAAAAACAGGTGGGCGGAGTCTATTTTATAGTGCTTGTTGTTCGCGTATACAATTTTGAGTTCCTCGTTGAATTGGCAGGTGTCGAATTTCATGGGATACACGAATTGCACGCTTTTCACGTATTTAGGTCCCGTTGTTTTGCGGCTTTGAGCGCTGTCTACCGTAACCTGGTTCTGGTCTCCTTTACTCTTTTTTTCTCCCTGACAGGCAGAGAGTAACAGGAGAGAAAGTAGTATGTAGTAGAGATAAGGCATAATGTATTATGTGATTTAGTGATTTATGATTTAGTGATTCTTGTGTTTACGATCAAGTGTAATCACTCAATCGTAAATCACTTCATCTGCAATCATTCAAGGCTCCATTCGTAACCGTCCTTCGTGTCTTTTATCTGGATACCTGCGTTTTTCAGCTCGTTGCGGATGCTGTCGGAGGTAGCCCAGTCCTTGTTCGCCCGGGCGGTTTTCCGCACGTTCATCATGGCGTCGATCACCTTGCCTAGGGCTTGGTTGCTAGCACTGGAGTCCTCTTCTCCCTTGAGACCGAGGATGTCGAACACGAAACTGTGGAACAGGTTTTTCAACATTTCCAAGTTTTCTGCGTTGATCTTTTCCGAGCCAGCTGCGATGGAGTTGATGATGCGGACGCCTTCGAACAAGTGGGCGATTAATATCGGCGTGTTCAAGTCGTCGTTCATGGCCTCGAAACAGTTCGCTTGCAAGGTGGCGATGTCTACCGTGTTCTCGTTGGACGCTTTCAACCTGTTAAGTTGTGAAACGGCGGCCATCATTCGCTCGTAACCTTTCTCTGCTGCCTTTAATGCCTCGTTCGAGAAGTCAAGCGGGCTGCGATAGTGTGCTTGCAGGATGAAGAATCGAACGGTCATGGGGGAGTAAGCCTGTTCCAGCACGTTGTTGTCGCCCGTGAAGAGCTGATCCAGCGTGATGAAGTTCCCCAGGGATTTACCCATCTTCTGCCCGTTGATGGTCACCATGTTGTTGTGCATCCAGTATTTTACTGCCTCGTGTCCTTGTGCCGCCACGTTTTGGGCAATTTCACATTCGTGGTGCGGGAATTGCAAGTCCAAACCGCCCCCGTGGATGTCAAATGTTTCTCCCAGGTATTTCTGACTCATGCAGGAACATTCAAGGTGCCAGCCCGGGAATCCTACACCCCAAGGTGAGGGCCAACGCATGATATGTTCCGGGGAGGCTTTTTTCCACAAAGCGAAATCAAACGGGTTACGTTTTTCCTGTTGTCCGCTCAGTTCTCTCGTGTTGGCAAACAATTCGTCGATTTTACGACCGGATAGTTTACCGTAGTGATATTTTTGGTTATAGCGTTCCACGTCGAAATAGATATTTCCCTCGCTTTCGTAGGCAAAACCGTTTTCGATGATCTGCTTGATTAATTCCTGTTGTTCGATAATGTGACCGGATGCGTGTGGCTCGATGCTGGGGGGCAGCGTGTTCAGTTGCTCCATGTTTTTGTGGTAACGGTTCGAGTAGAATTGTACCACTTCCATCGGTTCCAATTGTTCCAGTTTGGCTTTCTTGGCGATCTTGTCTTCTCCCTCATCCGCATCATTCACGAGGTGCCCCACGTCAGTGATGTTGCGGACGTATCTTACCCGGTATCCCATGAATTTGAGATAACGGAATAACAAGTCAAAGGTGATTGCCGGACGGGCATGGCCCAGATGAGCGTCCCCGTATACGGTCGGTCCACAAACATATAATCCTACGAAAGGCGGGTTAATGGGTTCAAATAACTCTTTTTTTCGACTTAACGTGTTGTATATCGTTAACTTGTTTTCCATGATACTATAATGCTTTATTGATATGATTCAACAAAAGTAGAAATTTTCTCCTTGAAAATGACGGGAAAGGGTAAATTAATGCCTTATTCTTGTCATTCATGGTTTGTTTCTCGTTTGTTGTTACTCTAGTTTTTCTTGTATTTCAACGCTTCCGGGATGGCCTCTTTTAGTTTGGCAATCCGTTTTGTGTCGGCAGGGTGAGTGGATAGGAATTCGGGCTGCTTGCCTGTTGATGCGTTTGCCATACGGGTCCAGAAAGCGACAGCCTCATTCGGGTCGTAGCCGGCCATAGCCATGAAGATCAGTCCCAAGTGATCCGCCTCGTACTCGTGTTTACGGGAGAAGGGGAGTGTGATTCCCACGTTGGTTCCCATACCTATCGCGGCAGCCAAGATGGCTTTTCTCGAATCACTCTGGTCGTGACCAAGGATTTCGGTGGCAGCGGCCTGCCCGTATTGTATGAGTGCCTGCTGGCTCATGCGCTCGTTGCTGTGGTGAGCCACGGCGTGGGCGATCTCATGCCCCATGACGACAGCGATTCCCGCGTCATTCTGACAGTAGGGTAATATTCCCTCGTAGAAAACGACCTTACCTCCCGGCATACACCATGCGTTGGGTTCGTTGCTGGCCACGAGGTTGAATTCCCATTGAAAATTGGCAATCTGGTCTTGCAGCCCATTTGTGGCAAGATATTGTTCAACGGCTTTCGAGATCTTTGCCCCGACATTTTTGATCCGTTGTTTATTGACGGCATCGGTGGATAGCTTGTTTTCCTTTAAAAAGCTACTGTATGAGGTTAAACTCATGGAGACCATTTGGTCTTCCGGGAATAAGATAAGTTGGTGTCTTCCCGTAAGCGGCACGGTGGCGCATCGGAAGAAAAGCAGAACGATCCCTACGATGAACGTAAGGCGTAAAATTGTTCTTTTCATAAGCTGAATAATTGAACGGTTATATTTTAAGTGCTAAAATATAATACGGATTTGATATTTGCAATGTTTTATTACGTGCTTGTTTACATTTGTTGATATGATGTAAAGAGAATATTTTATACCTTTGTGCCAAAGTGAACGTGAAAATATGCAACAGAAGGATGTTCAGATATGTGATTTACTGAAAAATAAGGATGCGAAAGGGATGGAATTCCTTTTCGAGGAATATTATAAGCCTTTGGTTGTGTGGGGGGATACTTTTTTGAACGATGTTTCCCGGTCGGAGGATTTGGTTCAGGATTTTCTGATTAAATTGTGGGAAAAACGGATCGGGGAAAAATTGGAACCTTCAACGTTACGATCTTATCTTTTTGTTTCTATTCGTAACTTGGCGTTAAATGCTAAAGTGAAAGTTGATCCCGTACGGTATGTTTGTGATTTTGCCCATCTTGAAAAACCGTGGGAGGAGTATGACAATATTGAAGAAGAGGTTATTCAACGGATAGAGCGTGAAGTCAAAAAATTGCCTTCCCGGAGTCGTGACATAATTGAATGTGTATACCTGAAAGGAATGCGATATAAGGAGGTTGCGGCAGAGTTGAATATTTCTGTGGCAACGGTCAATACTTTATTGGTAAATGCCTTGAAAAAGTTAAGGCAGACTACGGGTAAGGAAGAAAGTATTTTAATATATTGGTTGTGCCTGTCTTGTTGTAAATCAGTAGCCAAAGCCTGATTTTGTGAATTGTACTTCATTTTAATGTGTTAAATAATGTTTCTCGTTCAATGACTTTGCTTTTGAATCTGTATTATATATAGAATATGGATCGTGTATTATTTAACGATCGTTTAATAATACTCTTAATTATTTGCATTTTTCGTCTTTTGCATGATACTTACTACTTAGTAATCAAGTTTCTTTAGTTTTAAACAAGTCTCTTTTACTAAATGTCATTAATCGATCGAATTATGATATTTGAAGAGGATGTGGATTCATTTTTATTGCGCTATTTACTGAATGAACTTGACTCGGAGGACCGGAAGAAAGTGGAAGAGTGGATTGTGGCAAACGAGGAAAATCGTCAGTACTATCAGGCCTATCAAAAAACTCATTTGGAGTTGCGCTGGATGGAGAGATCGAAAAAGGTCGAAGGGAACTTTATTCAATTTGATCGGTTACGTCGGAAACAACATTTTCGGAGAGTTTTTTACAGGTGTGTCGCTTGTGCCATTATCTTGTTGTCCGTAGGAGGTGCTTTCCGATACTGGGATGAAAAACCGGAAATGCGACTTGTTCAGGAGGGTATACAGCCGGGGAAGTCGCAGGCTATACTTTACATGGCATCCGGACAGGTTGTGAGCGTGGATAAGGATGCCCAAGAATTGAAGGAAGTGGATGGAACTTGTATCAATGTCGATTCGGTTGCGGGAATGACTTATAATGTTACGGCGGGGGAAAGTAGCTCGGAAGTATTGTATAATCGGGTGGTCGTGCCTAAAGGAGGAGAGTTTAAATTGACATTGAGTGACGGGACAAAGGTGTGGTTGAATTCGTTCAGCGAGTTGCGTTATCCGGTCAATTTTACGGGAAAGAAACGTGAAGTTATCTTGGCAGGAGAGGCGTATTTTGATGTGGTCGGAGACCCGGAACATCCGTTCGTTGTCAAGGTAAACGATTTGGATATAAGTGTTTTGGGAACCCAGTTTAATGTTAATGCTTATACCGCAGGTATCGTGAAAACCGTGTTGGTGGAAGGACGTGTAAATTTACGAGGAAGAATGGGAGAGATCGATCTGCATCCCCGACAGATGGGTGAGTACCGGGAAACAGATGGTAACCTGTACATGACGGAAGTGGATGTTTTACCTCATGTGGCATGGAAAGACGGGAATTTTATATTTAGAAGTGAATCCCTGGAAGATATTATGGACAAATTGAGTATCTGGTATAATCTGGATGTGTTCTACACGAATGACGAGTTGAGGGGTATCCGTTTGTCCGGCAATTTATTCCGATACGGGGATGTGAATCAATTATTCACTCTTTTTGAGAAGATTTCCGATGCTCGTTTTCAGGTAGAAGGAAAAAGTGTCGTGATCAGTTGTAAATAATGTGTAATTATTAATAGTGTGTATGTAAAAAAGATGAAGATGGTGGCACATCTCCATCTCTTGAATTGGTAAAAAGAATAGATGGCCGGAAATACCGGGTCTATTCAATGTTTAATTGTTCAAATACAAATTTATGGAATGGAAAGGACTTTATGCCTTATCTAGGGTGAAATTTTCTCAAATTTTTAAAATCATGAGAGTGTTTACGATTTGTATGCTTGTTTTCGTGTTTGGGGCCACGGCTAGTGGTTTTTCACAAAAGCAGGTCGTTACGTTGGATTTGCGACAATGCGATATGAGTACGTTGTTCCAAGAGATTTGGAAACAGACGGGGTTGCGTTTCGTTTACAACGACAAGGATGTGGCGAGTATTTCACGTTTTGACGTGAAAGCCGAAAGTGAAGCCGTAGAGAAGGTGCTGGAAGAGGTTTTTGCGAAGACTTCTTTAAAGTGTACTTTCGAGGGAGATGTGATCTTGGTGGTTGTCGATAAACAACGGGCGATTGCCGCTGATCCTGTAAAAAAAGTGACTGTGAAAGGACGGGTGACGGATGAAACCAAAAGCCCTCTACCCGGGGTAACCGTGGTAGTGAAGATCCCGGGTGCTACGGCGAACACGATTGGAACCTCGACTGACGTGAACGGAAAGTACGAGTTGTCGTGGGTTGATCAGAAGAACGTATCGCTGGTCTTCTCTTTTGTCGGGATGGAAACGCAAGAAGTGGCGTATACCAACCAAAAGGAAATAGACGTGGTGATGAAAGAGGAAACGAAAGCGTTGGAAGACGTCGTAATCACGGGGTATTTCCAACGTAAGAAGGTGAGTCAAACCGGTTCGGAGGTTGTTGTGGAAGGAGAGGAACTTCGTAAGGTAGGTTCTTTGAACTTGTTGCAGGCGATTTCAGCTTTCGACCCGGGTGTTCGTACGTTGGAAAATAATGAGTTCGGTAGTGACCCGAACCGTATGCCAGAAATTACAGTGCGCGGTCAGAAAGGATTCGATTTACGTAGTGAAGCGGACGATTCCCGGACGGATCCCAATGCCCCGCTTTATATTATGGACGGAATCGAGGTGTCGGCCCAAACAGTGTATGATATGGATATGAACCGTATTGCGGCATTTTCTATTTTGAAAGATGCTTCCGCAACATCGTTGTATGGATCTCGGGGTGCGAATGGGGTTATTTTGATCACGACGGTTCGTCCGCAAGCCGGGGAAATCAAGGTGACGTTGAACGGTAATTTCAATATCTCGATTCCGGATCTTCGCTCGTATAATTTGATGGAAGCTCGCGAGAAACTGGAGTACGAGCGTCTTGCAGGCGTGTATAAGGCTAACAGTTATGATGGGCAAGCACAGAAAGATATCATGTATAATGATGTTTTGATGGAAATCGAACGGGGTGTCAACACGTATTGGTTGTCACAACCGTTGAGAACTTCAGTGAATCAGCGATACAGTGCATTCTTGGAGGGGGGTGACGAGCATTTCCGTTACGGGGTCAACTTGAAATATGATAATGACAAGGGTGTGATGAAAAAATCAGGACGCGAGAAATATGGCATTAGCGTTTATTTTAGTTATGACATCGCTGGTAAATTGATTGCGCGGAATGATGTGATTATTGATGATGTGAAAGCGACGAATTCTCCTTACGGGGCGTTTTATCAATACGCTCAAATGAACCCGTATGAGCGTATTTACGATGCCGAAAAGGGAGAGATGATTCGGGAATTTGATGCGAACGGGACGGTCGTGCGTAACGTTTTAGTGAATTCGTTGTTACCTAATTTCTCTTATGAGAAGTACACCCAAATCCGCGATAACTTTCAATTGCAGTGGTGGGCAAACTCTCACTTGATGTTCCGGGGAAATATTGCCATTACGAAACAAACGGATCGTGATGAGGCTTACTTGTCACCGGAATCTGTTGAGTTCGAGGGGAAAACGGATGCGTCAGAAAAAGGAAGTTATACGATAAGCAATGGTAATAGTGTTGATTTGGAGGGTAGTCTTACGGTAAACTATAATAACAATTTTTTTGATAAACTTTATTTCAGTCTTGGTCTTGGAACGGAATTGCAGACTTCAAAATCTACGGATGACGGGTATGTGGCGACCGGTTTCTTGAACGACAAGTTGATTTATCCGTCGTACGCTTTGCAATTCCAGAAAAATTCAAAACCGACCGGGTATTTTGATAAGTCGAGGTTGGTAGGCTTTTTTGGGAATGCCAATATGAACTGGGATAATCGTTACATTCTTGATGTGACGTATCGAACTGACGGTTCCAGTCGTTTCGGACGTAAATCTCGTTTTGCTCCTTTCTGGTCTGTCGGTGCGGCATGGAATATTAATCAAGAGAATTTCTGGACGGGGAGCGGTTACATGAAACTGCGTGCCTCTGTAGGAAGTACGGGTTCCACCAATTTCTCTGCCGATCAAGCCTTAACTCGATTCACGTATAATAGTGATAACGAGTATAACGGAATCTATGGTGCTGTTGTTAATGCTTACGGTAATCCGGCATTGAAATGGCAAAATGTGTTGAAATATAATGTCGGTTTAGACATGAGCGTGTGGAGAAATATCATCACCTTGAATTTTGATGCTTATTTGGAACGAACAGAGAATCTTTTGCTTAATATCGACGTGGCTCCTTCAACCGGATTCACATCTTATACGGAAAACATGGGTTCTTTGGATAACAAAGGATTTGAAGCTCGTTTGCGGTTGAATTTGATTAACGATAGACAAAACGATTTGAGTTGGAACGTTACGTTGAGTGCGGCTCACGAGGAGAACAAGATTCGGAAACTTTCCAATGCGATGAAGGCGATGAATCAGGAGGCGATGGATATAGAAAATAACAAGGGGGGTAGCGAGGTGTTCCGGATGTATGAAGTGGGACGTTCTCAAACTGCGTTGATGTTGGTGCGCTCTATGGGTATCGATCCGGCAACCGGTAACGAGGTGTACATCAAACGTGATGGTTCTTTGACTTTTGAATATGATCCGAATGATAAAGTGGAGGTGGGAAATACAAACCCGAAGCTGCAAGGTTTTTTTAATAGTAATTTGACGTGGAAAGGTCTTAATCTCTACATGAATTTCGGCTACGAGATGGGAGCGAAACAATTCAATCAAACACTTGCCACGAAGGTGGAGGGGGCTGATCCCAAGAAAAATGCGGACCGCCGCGTATTGTACGATCGTTGGAAAAAACCGGGTGATAAGGCAATGTTCCGTCGTATTGATGACCAGACCCCGGTTTATCAGTCTACGCGTTTGGTGCAAAAGAGCAACTTCTTGAAGTTATCGAGTCTTTCGTTGACGTATGATATTCCGAGAGACATGCTGAAAAAGACTTTCATCGAACGGTGTAAATTTACCTTCTCCATGACGGATGTATTCCGTATATCCACGATAAAGGAGGAGAGAGGAACTTCTTACCCGTTCGCACGGACTGTTTCTTTAGGATTTAACTTAACATTTTAAAATCAATTGGTATGAAGAGAATATTATATATTTTCATCGGATTGTTGTTTTCGCTGACCTCCTGCAATGATTGGTTGGATGTGGAATTGGACAACAAAGTGGATGACGATAAATTATTCAATACGGCAGAAGGTTTTAAAGAAGCACTTGCCGGTGTTTACAGTAGCATGTCAAAGTCTAGTATGTACGGAGGACGGTTGACCATGGAGTATGTTGATGTTTTGGCTCAATATTACAATTCCAATTCAACTTACGAGTATTGGGAAGACTATGATTACGAGAATAGCGGATGTCGTTCGATTATCAGTGGGATGTGGAATAATTTGTATTCTTGTATTTCGCAAGCCAACTGTATATTGGAGTGGGCAGATAAAAATGCGGGAGTGTTGAGCGAGTCAGATCGTAATCAAATTCGTGGCGAGGCGTTGGCTTTAAGGGCTTTCTTGCATTTCGATCTCTATCGTTTGTTCGCTCCTGATGTGAAGTGGGCGCAGAATGCGGAAGGAATCCCGTATAATAAAGAGTTTGGCGTTTCTTTGCCCCCGATGTATTCGACGAAAGAGGTGGTGCAATTGGTGATTAACGATTTGTTGGAAGCAGAAAAATGCTTGCAAAACGATCCGATACAGAATGTCGTTCCCTATATGATCAGAACTTCAACGTCGGCAGGTGATGTGGTGGATAAGGCTGCGAAAGACGAGATGGATAAATACGTGGCTCGCGTGAATTTGTATTCGGTGAAAGCCATGTTGGCTCGCGCTTATCAGGCTCGCGGAGAATATGTTGCTGCTGTCAGCAAGGCCAAAGAGGTGATTGATAGTGGAAAGTTCCGTCTATTGGAGGCCACGAGTATTGACCAGAGTGAGAATATGGTCGATTTGTTGTTCTCTGACGAGCATATTTTTTCGCTTCGTAATAAAGAGTTAAGCACCTACACGAAATCGATTTTTAAGGAAACTTCCGGAGGTACAACAGCTTTACGTATGGAGGGATCTTATAATTTATATGATGGGAACCAGGATGATTTCCGTTACTCCAAATGGTATGTCGATTTTGATTTCATCAAATATGTTCCCGACAGTAACAGTATATTTACGACGAAAGTGCCCTTGATCAAGCTTTCCGAGATGTATTTGTTGATTGCCGAGTGTACTTACGACACGGATCCGGATGAGGCCAGACGTTACGTGAATATGTTGCGTAGGCATCGAATCAGGGGAAATCAAGAGGGAGCAGGCGATTGGATGTACTTATCGAGAGAAGATATATTTAAGGAGATGAGACGCGAATACATTGGAGAAGGGCAAATGTGGTTTGCGCATAAGCGCAACAGATTGAATTTGTCGGGAGGACTCACGGGAACTATCGAGGCGAGTGATGATATTTTCGTATTCCCTTTACCGGATGCGGAAATAGAATCAGGGAATCGGAATGAACGTTAAAATATAGATGAAAATGAATAGATTATCATATTATTTCTTATTGAGTTGTGTCGCACTATTATGGAGTTGCGATCAAGATATTGATTATCCTTATCAAGGAAAGGATAGAATACAGTTTCAACATTATACCGTTGACTGGAATGGAAATCGTAATTATAGCGATTCGACGTTATTTTCTTTCGGGCTTATACCCAGCGAAGTAAGAGAGGATACGTTGAAATTACCCGTGGAATATTTGGGAAATGGTTCCGATAGAGATAGAACCTATAAAGTGTCGATTGTTGCTGATTCCACCACGGCTGTAGAAGGCGTACACTATTTGGCTTTTAATAGCCTGCAGACGTTCCGTGCCAACGAGTTGACAGACACGTTGTATATTGTGGTCCTTCGGGAGGCGTTGTCTAAGGATTATGCTGAAGGAGAGAATATACGGTTGGAGTTGAAATTGGAGGCCACGGATGATTTTGCTTTAGGATTGGACGGTGGGATTCAACGAAAGATTGTTTTTAACGATTTTATGGCAGAGCCGACGTGGTGGCAAGGGAGTCTGTCCGGTTCATTTGGTTTTTACCACCCGAAAAAATGGAAGTTTCTTATCGAAGAGATTGGAGATGAGGAATTAGCTACGTACGGAAGTATTCCTTATGATCGTAATTCTCCTGAAATTAAATCTTACGTTAATAGTATGGATCGATATTTGAGAAATACGGTCGTGATTGATGATGTTACGGGAATGCGAGTTACCATGAATGGTTTGGAACCTATAGAATAGTAAACATTGAAAAATGACGAATATGAAAAAAGTACACGCATCATTATTCAGTATGTTGTTGGGCGGTTTGGCAGTAACCGCTTGTTATGATGATCTTGGAAATTATAGTTACCGGGATATTAACGAGTTGCACGTGGAGGGAATTGAACGTGATTACGTGCGGGATGTGGACGATAGTTTAAAAATAGTACCCGTTTTGCAGGGCACGCAATACAGCGATACTTCTCGATTCACGTATGCGTGGGAAATCCAAAGCAGTATTCTTGCCGAAACTCAAGATTTGAATTTGAGAATCAACTTGACTACCGGAGAGAAAAAGTGTCGTTACATCGTGACGGACAAGAAAACGGGGGTTCAATATTATACTCCATTTAATTTGAGTATCCGTTCTTCTACTGCGGCCGATTTGATTGTCGTGCTCAGCAAGTATAAAGGACGTGCGGAGCTTTCTTACTTACGTTTGGACAAGCCTTCTAATTGGGTTATGAATTATTATGCCGATCGTTATGGAGAGAATCTGGGGATGAATCCTCAACGACTTCAGCTGACTTATATGGAGTCAAATCAAGGTTGGCCGGTGACATGTCCACAGGGGCGTTTGTTGGTGTTGTGTGATGATCAGGCTTCTCTTTTGGATAAAAGCACGATGATGAGGGATACGGTGATGCCTTATTTAACGGCAGGGGCGTACAAGGGGATTGCTACTTGGCCTCCGGAGGATGAAGATGAGGGGGATGGGTTTATTTATCAAACGCAATTTATGGCCTCTTCGGTTTCTTTTTGGAGAACAAATCCGTACGGAAGCGGATTCCAGAAAGGAGAGTATTTTTTTGAAATTTCCGGGGGAGAGTTGTTTACCGTTTACACGGCTACGAATACTTCTGCTAAAGCGACGTTTAAGGCGAATATAGGGAGTCGTTATGATGGTGGTTATTTGTGTCCTTTCGGTTTTTGGGATGATATGTCTGATAGTGAACTGGGACCTAATGGAGATATGGGGAGAAAGCAAGGAGATTTCATCATGTTTGATAAGGTTCACGGGAAATTCACTTTCTATGACGGTGGTTTCATGCGTGAAGGTGACGGAGGGAGAGACGTAGATCCTATTCCAACGTATGCCGGTTATGAGTTGATATGGGGAAGTGCGACCAATTTGAGTCCGAACAATCGTTGTTTGGCGATTTTGAATAACGGCACACAGACGCGTTTGGTGATGCTTGAAAATGGTCCGGGTATTGGAATTGGAGGTAAGGTTCGCACGAAAGCCTTGGTGAAAGAGGTTAGCGGGGGAGTTATCACGAGTTCCTCGAAGTTCTATGTCCCCAATTATGTTGATCATTTGTATTTCACGGTCGGGAATGCGGTGTATTGCTATACGATTAGTGATATGTTGGGAAATGTTGTTCCGGGGAATAGTCATAAGTTGTTCGACTTGACTCAATACGGCTACGATGCTAATGCCGTTATCACGGATGTGTGCGTGTCTCGTAGCGAGAAAACGTTGTTGTTGGGTGTGTCTCGTTATGGCATGGATGCAGAAGCCATGACCGATGAGCTGATGGGGGATATCCTCTATTTTGATTTGGATGTTTCCAATAAACAAATCAAATACAATGAGGCTAAATCAGCCCGTGGTATCGCTGGAATTCCCGTGGATGTGGAGATTAAATACCAGACGTATTGGCGTAACGGGTGTTTACAAGACGGGGTTACTTTAAAAGATAACATTTAAGTTATAAAGATTTTGAGTTATGAGAAAATATTGGATTTTATTTATATTGATTTCTTTTATTGCCATGTTTTCCTGTACGGACGACACGAGTGCTTACTTGTCCCAAGATAAGGAAGACGTGAATGTGGATGAGGTTCCTGTTGACACGACGAAAAAAGATACTCTCCTTCCCGAGGGACAACTTGTTCCCGGTATGCATTTGGTGAAGTTAATGGTGCAGCAGGGTGATAGTTTGGTCGAGCGGAGATTCAAGTATTTCATGCCTGTGACGT
This sequence comes from Butyricimonas sp. BSD2780061689_150309_C8, assembly GCF_015560935.1. NCBI lineage: Bacteria > Pseudomonadati > Bacteroidota > Bacteroidia > Bacteroidales > Odoribacteraceae > Butyricimonas > Butyricimonas sp. BSD2780061689_150309_C8. Next base: position 65,074 of record NZ_JADMSV010000026.1, on the reverse strand, counting down.
TGAGTCCCGATAAACCGATTTCCTTGATTTTCGAGTTCCATGGGAGTTATGGGTTTGACGGACCGGATGAGATTGCGGATCCGCTCGCTAATATTTCGGAAGCAAATTTCTTATGTCAAAAGGCGATCAAGGAGAATATTGTTATCTGTTATCCCGCGGGATCGGTAGAGATTAGCAATGAGGCCGATACCAGTGGTGCGGTGAACTGGGCCGGGGATGGTTACACGAAGAGTCTTCCGTTTGTGGATGCCATGGTGAAATATTTTACCCAAGACAATGAGCCGCGGGTGGATCCCAACCGGATTTATTCCACGGGACAGTCGAGTGGTGCCATATTTTCTTTCACGTTGGCATTGCATAGGTCGGATGTGTTTGCTGCGATCACTCCTCGTGCAGGACAAAGTGCTTCCGTGGAGCCGTTTCCGAGTCGTGCGGTACCCGTGAGGGTATTTGCCGGGGAGATAGATGACGCAGTGCAGCATAGTGCTGTCCTCACGAATATGGCCAAGTGGGCTCGGGAGATTGGCGGGTATTTTGAATCTGATATGCAAATAGATACGGCTAGGTATGAAGGATATGCGGATGTTACGATTCGTTCTTGGCGTGGGGGTAAAGCGGATTACGAAATCTATTCGCTTGCTGGTATCGGACACGGGATTAATGCCGGAAAGTGTTTGGATGATATGTGGGAATTTATGAATAGTCACCCCTTGAACTATAATCCCGCAAATTTATTTGTGTCAACCAATATTAAGGAGATAGATGCCCAATGTAATCAGACTTTCGAAATCTCATTCAATTACAGCGAAGGTGCTGAAATTTCGATAGATGCCCCTCAAAGTTGGAATCCTAGAATTGAAGGGAAGAAATTAACGTTGACGGCCCCTCTTGATTATTTCGGGAATATTGAACGTGAAGGAACGATCACCTTCACAGTTACGAGTAATCAAGCAACAGCAAGTTGTGAAATCCCGTTCTATCTGAACGCCCCGAAGACCTATTTTGAAGTGGGGGATATTTATTATAACGAGAAATTTGAACCCGTAGGTGTGGTTTGTTGGGTGAATAATAAGAATATCCGGGAAGCAAAAATTATCAATTTACAGGAAGTTACCACACAAGGAAGTTATCAAACGATTAATTTTGGTGATTTCGGTACGAATTTTATTACTCCGGATTATGATGATGGAGAAAATAACACGTTGTTACACGTGCAGCAAAATGCCACCCTGTCAAAACCTTTGAACAATATCCAGAGCGGATTGATCTGGGCTGCCCAATACGAGTATAAAGGGGTAGGCGGTTGGTATCTTCCCGCTTTCAATGAATTGCAGGCAATCAGTGGCAAGTTGACGTTGATAAATGAGAAGTTGCAAGAGATTGGAGGAGAAAGTGTGGTGAATACCAATAAATTGGATGCATATCTTTCATCAACGGTAACTGATGCGAGTGGTACAAAATGCTTCCACATGATGAATTTCACTAGCAATATGGAAGTAACGCAGGTTAGAGAGAATACTTCTTATTATAGAGCACGTGCATTTAAAAAGGTAATCATAAAATAGAATTGAAAGATGAAAAAAATAATACTGAATTTATTATTTTTAGCGATTCTGCTTCCTGTTACTGCGCAGGAGAGTGGAATTCGCTTTTTTCATGGAACGTGGGATGAGGCTATTGCTTTAGCGAAAAAAGAGAAAAAGAAGATTTTTGTGGACTTTTACACGGAATGGTGTGGTCCGTGCTTGAACATGTCGTTGACCGTGTTCGTGCTGCCGCAGGTAGGCGATGTGTATAACAAGAATTTTATTTGCTTGAAAATTGATGCTGAAAAAGGAGAGGGACGGGAGCTGGCAAAACGCTATGGAGTAAATTCTTACCCGACTTATATTTTTGTAAACCCGAAGAATCAAGAGATTGTACATCGGAGTGGAAGTAACAAACCGGTAGAGGATTTTCTTTATGATGCCCAAGGGGGAATTAACCCAAAATTAGGCTCTGTGTACATGGATAAGAAGTATGCTGAGGGAAAATATGATTTGGATTTTCTGAAAGATTATATCCGTTATAAAAAGTCTTCTGGAAGTCGGGAGGTTCAGAAGTATTTTGATGAGTTGATTTCTAAAGGGGCAAAATTAACAGAGCCTGACGTGTGGAAGTTGTATTGTAAATGTATCACCGGGTATCAAAATCCTTACGTGAAGGAAGTTTCTGATAATTATTCGCAATTCACGGAATTATTCGGTAAAAAGGAAGTAGATATGAAATTGATGGAGGCGACCTCTTATGCCCCGGTTCAGTTTATAAAGGAGTTATGTGATTTCGAGGGAAAAGATTTTAATATCAAGATGCGTGTGATGACCGATCTTTTTAATCAGAAAAAGTATGATGAGGCATTTGCCGAAGTCGAGCGTTTGAAAGCAGATCCGTCGATCGACCAGCATAAGTTCGTGAAATTACTTGCGTTTTATGTGCGAGTATCCCCGGAATATACAGATAAAGAATTGCCTTATGAAACGTTGGTAAACAAAGTTCGAGGATTGAGATATGTCGCTTATAATGTGTATGATCGGGATGATGCCATGCCCCATTTTTATTACGTGCAGGGTTTGGAATACCTGTTGAAACGAGCCTTGGAAGAAGAAAAGCAGATCCCTGCCGATTTGGTTGCCACTCCGGAATACGGGAAAAAGGTGTATGATATGCGTCACCCGGATTTAAAAGTGAAACCCAAACGGAGGTAAAGATATAATTGTTACCTTTATAGCCTTCACTCGGATGATTTCGAGTGAAGGAACAACAAAAATGTAATGTATGAATTATTTAAAACTGGTCTTTCTTGTGCTGTTCGTGATTCCCTCGGTAGTTGTGGGGCAAAAAGTTGTAAACAGTAATTTTTTGGGTAACTGGGCGAATTCCGGAACGGGAGCTTGGGAGTATGGCTTTTATGAAGATGGGGCTGTTGCATGTTCTGATTTCTGGAAATATAAACGAGTGGAATTCGGAAAAAAACGAATGGAGGTTGTACTGGAAAATGGCAATCAGACGATAGCACTCAAGATCAAGCAGGGGAAGAATGGGAATATCACCATAGCACGTGATGGCGCGAAAGGAGAAGTGTTTCGGCCGTGTGATGGTAAAAATTTTGTCGCGTGGGTAGGAGTTGATACTGTTTCGTTTTCAAGACCTCTCGTGACCACCGATACCGTCACGATACGCGGTTATATTCGTAATCTTGATAAGGTGACACATCCGGCGTTGCGGAAGTACACGTTTACTTGTAGCTATGATGAATTGTTGGAAGAGGATGGAGGAGAAATCGTTGCTCCAATCGATTCTTCCGGGCGGTTTACACTTCGTTTTACCGTGAGTGCGCCTCTGCGAGTTATATTGGCATGGGGACGGATGTGGAAAAATATTATTGTTGAGCCGGGGGAGACGGTTTTGTTATATGCGGATGCTTCGGATTGGAAAACGGTTCCGAATGTGTCGAAGGAAGAGATGATTAACGGGAAAAAGGATGTGTTATTCATGGGGAAGAATGCTCGTTTCCATCAGGAGTACACGTGTTTCCCTTATCCGTTATGGATGAGAGATATGTACGAGTTGAGGGAGATTGCCCGTTCGGACATGGAGTTCTTACGCTTGGCTGAGGCAGATTATTTGAAATCGGTGGCATGTTTCGATTCTATTTGTGGGAAATATCCGAATCTTTCAAAGAGATGCAGGGAGGCGATAGAAAATGAATGGAAATACTACTTCGCGGCGACGTTGATGCAAAATCGGTTTAATCTAGGTAGGAGGCAACGGTTTGAGCCTGAATACATGGAGTATGTGAACGCTCATTTTTCGGTAAATGAACCTTTATGTTATTTTATAACTCAACGTTACTCAACATTTTTGCGAGATTATACCGGTTACGTGGATCATCAAAAATTTAGGTATGTTGAGGGGATGGGGATGGCTTATATTCCCGATGATCGTTTTTATGAGGCGTTAAGGAGATTGAAGGAGGGCGGAAGGTTTGAGGAATTGACAACAGAAGATATAGCAACTTGTGAAAATATCAACAGAAAGATTTTGGACTTGAGTCGGCAGCAAACTGCGGATACAAATGTGTTTCAGGCGGTAATAGCGGGCAACTCTATGCTTTATGGTAAATTGAATGCCTATCGTTCCATGCCGGAAGTGCGGGAACAGGAGGAAGTTATCACCCGGGAATACGAGTTGTTACTCTATGACACGTTGGTTTCCGATCTTTTATTGAAAGAACTTTGCTATGCACAATTGTTTATGACAGGAATGGAGTATGATCATAAGCCATTGTTACCGGGAATAATGAAATTGGCAGATGCTAGAATTTCAAATCCTATATTGAACCGGAAGGTGAAGGAGACCAGTGCTGTTTACCAGAAGATTGCTAGTAAGAAATTAGCTTACGAGGCGAGTCTGATTGATGTTGGGCAATTTAGTCATATCTCGGATGCTGATTCTCTTTGGCAGGCGTTGATTGAACCTTATCGAGGAAATGTGATTTTGTTCGATTTCTGGGGATCGTGGTGTGAGCCTTGTAAGAATATGTTGGCGTTGATGGGTGACATTGAGAAGGTGTTCGAGAACGAGAAAGTGGTATTTATGTATTTTGCTTATAGCTCACCGGAAGAGGCGTGGAAAAATGTGATCAAAGAATTTGATCTTACGGGAAAAAATATTGTGCATTATAATTTACCTCCTCTACAACAGCAGATGATTATCAAGAAGATGGAGGTACATGGATACCCAACGTATAAAATTATAGATAAGGCCGGGAACGTGACGAGTAGGGTATTGGAATATCCGTTGCGGCCTCAAAGCGTGATAAATGAGATCAAGGCGGAACTAGAGCGGGAATAAATGGACCGTCTAATAAGTCTATTTTTCTATTATTCAGAGATATAAATTTATTCTTATATCGAACTCATGTTATTTAAAGTGCTAAAATATAATGTGAGTTTGATATCGCAATGTTTTATTGTTTGCTTGTTGTGAATACTCTGCTTCATGTCATTACTTGAACTATCTTTGCTCCCGGACAAAGTGATAGTTTTCAACGGTACTTGGCTTGGTCCCATTTTTGATTGATGGGCCGAAAGCAGAAGAGTTTTGGTTTTCATTTGCGATCGGTACAATCGGTGGGCTATTATTTTCGATCATAGCTTTGGTGTTCTTTATGCCGATATTAATGCCTTTGGGATCACTTTTGAAAAACGGAAAATTAATGCCTGATAATTAATAATTAAACTATTTTACATGAAAATATGACTGTTCCTTGGCAAGTTCTAGATAAAGCGTCTTTGTGCCTTCGATTTGCTGGTAATGTTCTCCGACTTTATGGCAGAAGTTCCAGCATATTTTTTGAGGGTTGAAGATGATGGTTGCGTCTTCCGGGTAGGATTCGCACCATTGGTTTATGGATTCTTCATATTGTTTACCTTGGAATAATGAGGCTGTCTCGTTTTCAATCATAAAAATGAATTGTGAAAAGCCGAGTAGTTGGAAGTTGTTGGAAAGAAGATAGTAGGTTTGTCCGTCCTTTTGCAAGGTGAATATCTTCTCGATCTTTACGTATCCGGTGGTATCAATGGCTGTGGTATTCCAACCGCCTTTACCGTTCTCGTAAAGGAGGAATGAATACAAGGGGTTGTATGACCATTCTTGAAAATTTATGACTCCGACTTTGTGGTCTGCAGAGGCTACGTCAGCTAATAAATGTACATCCGGACATAGGCGGGCTGCTTGTTCGAGAAAACGAAAGAAGAAGCCTGTTTCTTCGGTTGTCAGCTCTTCACCCCGATGGTTTTGGCGGTAGCCTAATTCATGTCGCATGAGTTCCAAGGCTGCTTGAACCTCTTCTGCCGGGTAGTATTTACGTTCTCCTATTTGGTATTTTTGTAGGAGTGCTACCGTGTGTATGACTTTTTGCTGCTCGGTGGAATCTGTGTGATAGGGAATGAAGAAACCTTGTTGTTGTAAGGAATCGAAATATGCCGTGAGATTTTTAGGTGCTGTGCTTTCTTGTATTGGGCCGTGTAACAGAAAGGTTTGTTCCGGTTTTTGTTTATTTTCCGAGCGATTCCGATTTGAGTTACATGAAATAATCAGGGCTGAGTTCAAGATGAATAGTAAAAGTATCAACGGTCTCATGGCTTATATCTTTTTTAAAACAAGCAGTCCGACAGCGGACTGCTTGTTTTATGTTTGAAATGATACCTTAGTTCAATTCTGCCAATTGTTGTTCAATGGCTTTGATTTTTGCTTCGGCATCAGCTTGTTTCTTACGTTCGTTCTCGACAACTTGTGCCGGGGCTCCACTGACAAACTTCTCGTTCGAGAGTTTTTTCATCACGGATGCCAAGAAGCCTTGGGCGTAAGCTAGATCAGCTTGCAGTTTGGCTCTGACTTCTTCTGTGTTGACCTCTCCGACAGAGGGGATGAAGTATTCAACCGTGTCGCAGATAAAGCTCCATGCTCCTTTTACCGTGTCGTTGACCATTTCTACATCTTGGATATTACCCATTTTACAGATAATGCTCTCGAATTGTAGCGGGTAGCGGTCATTACTTTTCACTCTTAAAGAAATCGCATCTTTGAAGGCAATGTTGTTTTGCTTGCGAATCGTGCGGATTCCGGCGATCACTTCTTTCGTGTTTTCAAAGGTATTCAAGAAGTTTTCGTCGTATTTTCCAGGGATTGGCATCACGGAAACCATGATACTTTCTCCATCTTTCCGCTCTCTCAAGTTCTGCCAGATCTCTTCCGTGATGAACGGCATGAACGGGTGAAGTAATTGTAACATTTCCTCGAAGAGGTAAATGGTCTTATTATAAGTGATCTGGTCAATCGGTTGTTCGAATCCCGGTTTGATGATTTCCAATAACCAAGAGGAGAACTCATCACGGAATCCGGTGTACACGGTCATAAGAGCCTCGGAGATCCGGTATTGCTCGAATTGGGTGTTCAAGGTTTCTTTGCACTTGTTCAAGTATTGTTCGAACCATTCAAGAGCTAATTTAGAATGCAAGGGTTGTTCCAAGTCTGCGACTTTCCAGTTGCTGACTAGGCGGAATGCATTCCATATTTTAGTCGTGAAATTACGTCCTTGTTCCGGAAGACTTTCATCAAAAAGAAGGTCTCCCCCGGCGGGAGCGCACAATAACATACCAACCCGTACACCGTCAGCCCCATATTGATTGATCAGGTCAATCGGGTCCGGAGAGTTACCGAGAGACTTAGACATCTTGCGATGGAGTTTGTCCCGAACGATTCCCGTGAGGTACAGGTTCGAGAACGGTTTCTCGTGGCGATATTCATAACCGGCCATGATCATTCTTGCCATCCAGAAGAACAGAATATCCGGCCCGGATACTAGGTCATTTGTCGGGTAGTAATAGTTAATATCTTCATTGTCCGGTTCCAAAATGCCGTTGAACACGGAGATAGGCCACAGCCAAGACGAGAACCAAGTGTCCAAACAATCTTCATCTTGACGTAATTGGTCAACCGGGATGTCTTTGCCGAATTTCTCCTTCACCAGTTGTACTGCTTCCGTGGGAGTTGCGGCAACCACATAGTCGTTGCTATCCGGCAAGTAGTATACCGGAATCTGGTGGCCCCACCATAATTGGCGGCTGATACACCAATCTTTCACGTTCTCCATCCAATAGCGATACGTGTTCTTGTATTTGGCCGGGGTTAGGAGAATATCGTCGTTCATCACGGCATCCAAGGCCGGTTTGGCTAGTTCCTTCATTTTCAGGAACCATTGCATGGATAGTTTGGGTTCGATAACCACGTTAGTCCGCTCGGAATATCCTACCTTGTTATTGTAGTCTTCTATCTTTACAAGGTTACCCGCTTTTTCCAGTTCGGGGATGATTTCTTGACGCACAACAAAACGATCTTTACCCACGAAAAGCTGTGCATTCTCGTTTAATGTACCATCGTCATTGAAAATATCGATGGTTTCAAGATGGTGTTTATAACCGATTTCGTAGTCATTGATGTCGTGTGCCGGGGTGATTTTTAATGCTCCGGTACCGAATTCCATATCCACGTATTCGTCCTGAATAATCGGGATCACCCGGTTTACCAAGGGGACAATACATTTCTTGCCGGCCAAATGACGAAAACGCTCGTCATTGGGATTCACGCACACGGCGCTATCACCCAAGATAGTTTCCGGGCGGGTCGTGGCAATGATGATATATTCGTCCTCTGTCCCCTCAATACGGTAACGTAGGTAATATAATTTACTGTGTTCCTCTTTGTAAACAACTTCTTCATCGGATACGGCTGTTTTGGCCGACGGGTCCCAGTTAACCATCCGGACTCCTTTATAGATAAGTCCTTTGTTATACAGGTCGATAAATACCTTTATCACGCTGGCAGAACGAATCTCATCCATCGTGAAGCAAGTTCTGTCCCAATCGCAGGATGCACCCAATCGCTTTAATTGTTCGAGGATGATCCCCCCGTGCTTTTCAGTCCAAGCCCAAGCGTGTTTTAAAAACTCATCCCGGGAAAGGTCCCTTTTCTCGATGCCTTCACTTTTAAGTTTGGCTACCACTTTGGCTTCCGTGGCAATGGAGGCATGGTCGGTTCCCGGAACCCAACAAGCATTTTTACCCAGTAAACGGGCGCGTCTGACGAGTACGTCCTGTATCGTGTTGTTCAGCATGTGTCCCATGTGCAGGACTCCCGTGACGTTAGGTGGCGGGATTACAATACAATACGGAGTTCTCTTTTTATCAACAGTGGAATGGAAAAATCTGTGTTCCAACCAGTATTGATACCATTTCTCTTCGCTCGTTCGCGGATCATAGTTTGTTGGGATCATTTTAATTCAGATTAAAATTATATATTCGTAAAAAGGCTGCCTTGTCGAGCAGCCTTGTTTTTTTATTCTTCTGATTTTCTAAGTCTTCTTCCTTTTTTCTTTTGTGCATCCAGGAGAGCTTCAAGGTCTGCTTTTTGTTGCGAACCGTCGTAGTCACAGATGTATTTATCGATGAGAATACGACCACAGTACTCGCAGACGATGATTTTCTTCCGAGAACGGATGTCTAACTGTCTCTGTGGCGGGATTTTGTTGAAACATCCACCACATGCATCACGGTCAACGGTTACAACGGCTAATCCATTGCGGGCGTTGGAACGGATACGGCGATATGCCGTTAATAGACGTTCGTCAATGGTTGCTGCGAGTTCTTCCGATTTGGTTTGCAAAGACTCTTCATCTTTGTGAGTTTCATTGATAATGTCGTTCAATTCACCTTTTTTAGCCTCCAAGTCAGATACTTTGTCTTCGTAACGCTTTTTGGATTCTTCCATTAGCGCTTCTTTTTCTGCTTTTGCTTTTTGAGCTTCCCGGATTCTCTTTTCCTGTAATTCAATTTCCAGTTTCTGGAATTCGATTTCCTTGCTTAAAGCATCGTATTCGCGATTGTTGCGAACGTTATCCAATTGTTCACTGTATTTTTTGATCGCTTCTTCGGCTTTCTTGATGTCCATTTTCCGAGTGGAAGAGGTTTTGTCAAGTTCGCCTAATTCAACCTTCAAGTTTTCGATACGTGTTTCCAATCCCGCGATCTCGTCTTCAAGGTCTTGAACTTCTAACGGTAATTCTCCCCGTAGAGTCTTGATTTTATCGATCTCGGTGTCAATTCTTTGTAATTCATACAGGTTCTGCAGTTTTTCTTCAACTGTCAGCTCTTGCATTTTCTCATTGTTATTCGTCACCATATATTATAAATACTTAATCGGATTTGTATTAATCTCAGAAAACTGAACCGCAAATTTAGATATTTTTTTTGTAAGTATCTCATAAAATATCTCTTTTGTGAATTGTTCGCTTTCGTAATGGCCAATATCGGCAATCATAATGCGGTTTTCCGTGAGGAAAAAGTCATGATATTTGAAATCCCCTGATATATATATGTCGGCCTGTCCGGCCAAGGCCTGCTTGAAAAAGGAGGCTCCGGCTCCACCACAAACGGCAACCCGTTGTATGGAGGATGTATGAGGTGTTGTGTAACGTAGCCTATCACACCGGAATATTTCTTTTACTTGCTGCAAAAAGGCCATGCTTTCAACGGGTTGTTGTAACTCGCCGATAATCCCGAATCCGTTACCGTCCACCGGGTCTCCTTCCGGTTGAAGAATCTGTCGATGGTGCAGGTCGAGTTTATCTGCCATACGTCCGCTTACACCGTTGGCAACCACGTCCATGTTCGTGTGTGCAGCGTAAATAGTGATGTCGTGTTTGATGGCATCAATCACGCAGCGCTCCACGTAAGTTGCCGGAGTAATATGTTTTAGCCCGCTGAAAATGAGTGGATGGTGGGAAATAATTAAATTGTGTCCCTTATCAATCGCTTCCTTTACAACTTCTTCGGTGACATCAATACATAGTAGTATGGATGTTAATTCCCGTTCCGGGTCCCCGCAAAGTAATCCGGAATTATCGAAACTTGCCTGAAGTTTTAACGGGGCATAGGCTTCTATGAGCGAAATAATCTCTTTTATATACATATTTGGAATTTAAAATTTAGAATTTAAAATTTAAAATCTAAATTATTACGGTAGCTGGTTTTTGATGGATAACAATTCTTCCTTAATTCCTTTCAGGCGTTTTATGACCTCGAAGTGTAATTCGGTTTCGTCCTTCCGGTTCTTGAGTTGTTGCTGGGCTCCTTTTAGTGTCATTCCTTTTTCCTTGACTAGATGGTAGATCAGATGGAAATTATCGACATCCGCTTTCGTAAATTGACGGTTCCCTTTTTTATTTTTGTGAGGTTTAATCACGTCGAATTCTTTTTCCCAGAACCGGATCAATGACGTGTTGACTCCGAACATCTCGGCTACTTCTCCGATAGAATAATACAACTTTAATGATTCTTCAGCCACCATGTTTAATTGAAAATTGAAAATTGAAAATTGAAAATTAGCTTTTCAAGTTTCGTTTTTCGGTGTTATACATTCATTTAGAATCTCTAAATCTAAAATTTAAATTGGATCAGTCCATGCTTTGTCCCGTGTTATTTGCGGTCTCCACTAACAACTCGAACTCGTCGGGGGTGAGATCGTTGAAATAAAAGTTTATGGGATCTATCGGCTTGTCATTTTTCCGTACTTCATAGTGTAGGTGAGGTCCCGTGGATAGTCCGGTGTTGCCCAAATATCCGATAACGTCCCCTCGCTTGATTTTTTGGCCTTTTTTAGCCAGGATTTTATCCATGTGGGCATATAGCGTTTTGTAACTGAATCCGTGGTCGATAACCACGTGACGGCCATATCCCTTATCAAATTTACTTTCGATAACTACACCGTTGCCAGTTGCATAGATCGGGGTCCCGATAGTACCCGTGAAGTCCATACCTGCATGGAATTTTGGGGTTTTGTAGATGGGATGCATCCGATAGCCGAATGAAGATGTTACCTGATGTGTATTTTTGTCTTTCAACGATACCGGAAGGATAGCCGGAATGGAGGCTAACATGTCGATTTTGTTTTTGGCCAGTTCTTCAATCTTGTCAAAGGATTTACTTTGAATATAGATTGCTTTTGATAATTCATCTATTTTCTTGGCTGTTCCGATAATCAGATCCGCATTGTCGATTTGTCTCAGATGTTCGTACTGGTCAACACCCCCGGAACCTGCCCGGCGAATGGATGATGGGATCGGGTCGGTTTCGAAGATCACCCGATAAATGTTATCATCCCGGGATTCCATATCTTTTAAGACGTTATCCAGGTGTTCTACCTTGTTACTTAATAAACTATATTGAGTGAGAACTTCCTCGTATTTCCGTTTTAAAAGTTTTTCTTTCGGGGAATCAATGAAAGCATATACCAAGTATAGCATGACAATAGCCAAGGAGAAACTAGAAAAGAATTTCTTGAATAATCTCCAAAGCCTTTTTCTTAAAGATGATTCTATTTTATCAAAAGATAATGTGTCCGAATTAAAATGATACCCTGCTTTTCGCATAGTTACTAATAAAAAATAGTGTTTGCGATGCAAAGTTAAAGAAATAATCTAAATTTGCAACTTGGTAAACAAGGCAGATCAAAGTGATAGCATGATAATCCCGGTTGAAATGCGCTTGGTAGGAAGGATGTCAAAAAGGGAGCTGAATTTCTTTTCGAGCGAGGATTAGGGCAATAAGCATGGAGTTGATAGAGAGTGAAAGACAGAATCTGCGTATGTCATTTTTAAATTTAGAAGGTATGAAATCAGCAGAAATCAGACAGAGATTTTTAGATTTTTTTGAGAAGAAATCACATACAATAGTACCATCGGCACCGATGGTGATCAAAGGGGACCCGACCTTGATGTTCACGAATGCCGGAATGAATCAATTTAAAGATATAATTCTAGGAAATGTGCGTCCGAAAGCAACTCGGGTGGCGGATTCCCAGAAGTGTTTGCGTGTTTCCGGAAAGCACAATGATTTGGAGGAGGTGGGACATGATACCTATCATCACACGATGTTCGAGATGTTGGGTAACTGGTCATTCGGTGATTATTTCAAGAAAGAGGCGATTGCTTACGCTTGGGAGTTCCTTACGGGAGAGATGGGGTTGGATAAAAATCGATTGTATGCAACCGTTTTTGAGGGAAGTAAGGATGATCGTTTGGAAGAAGATAAAGAGGCGTTGGAGTATTGGAAATTGTACTTGCCTGAAGATCGGATTCTGTACGGGAATAAAAAAGATAATTTCTGGGAAATGGGGGATATGGGACCTTGCGGACCTTGTTCGGAGATTCACATAGACTTGCGCCCGGAGGCCGAACGGGCATTGAAACCGGGGCGTGAATTAGTGAATAAGGATAACCCGTTAGTGATCGAGATCTGGAATCTGGTGTTTATGCAGTATAACCGTAAGGCTGATGGTAGTTTGGAGAATTTACCCAGTCATCACGTGGACACGGGGATGGGATTCGAGCGTTTGTGTATGGCCGTACAGGGAAAGACGTCCAATTATGACACGGATGTGTTTACTCCGATCATCGGGGAGATTGCCCGATTGAGTGGAAAAGAATACGGGAAGGATGCGGCTGCGGATGTCGCAATGCGGGTGATTGCAGATCACTTGCGTACGATCGCATTTTCAATTACAGACGGGCAGTTGCCTTCGAACGTGAAAGCCGGTTACGTGATCCGGAGAATCTTACGTCGGGCTGTTCGTTATGCTTATACATTCTTGGATCAGAAGGATGCATTCATGTATAAGTTGGTGCCGGTGTTGATTGAGGTTATGGGGCAACACTATCCGGAACTCTCTTCTCAGCGGGTATTGATTGAGCGGGTAATACAAGAAGAGGAAAATGCCTTCTTGCGTACATTAGATAAAGGTATAAAGTTATTGGATAAGATTATTGAGAAAACCAAGGCGGAAGATTTCTTGACTGTACCGGGGAATGTGGCTTTTGAGTTGTATGATACTTATGGTTTCCCGTTGGATTTGACCGAGTTAATTTTGAAAGAAAACGGATTGGTGGTAAATCGTCGGGAGTTCAAGGCCGAGATGGAAGCTCAGAAAGAACGTTCCCGTTCGGCTGCTGCCGTGAACACGGATGATTGGGTGGAATTGATTGCCGATGATACCCAGGAGTTTGTGGGGTATGATTACACGGAAACAGAAGTGCAGATTACCCGTTATCGCCGGGTGAGTACGAAAGGAAAAACGCTTTATCAACTGGTGTTTAATATAACTCCATTCTACGGAGAGAGTGGAGGACAGGTCGGTGATCGTGGCTGGTTGATTTCAGAAACGGAAAAGATTAATGTTTTAGATACTCATAAAGAAAATGGGTTGACGGTTCATATAACAGACCGTTTGCCGGAGGATTTGACTCAGGTGTTCACGGCAAAGGTGGATTTGGACAAACGGGTTGCCACGGAGAATAATCACACGTCAACTCACTTGTTGCATTATGCTTTGCGGAAAGTGTTGGGAACGCACGTGGAGCAGAAAGGATCATACGTGAGTGACGAGTATTTGCGTTTTGACTTTTCCCATTTTCAGAAGGTAACTGACGAAGAGCTGGAGAAAGTTGCAGCCATAGTGAACCAGGAAATTCGTAAGAATTATCCGTTGGAAGAAAGTCGGGCTATACCTATCGGGCAAGCCAAGAAAATGGGGGCGATGGCTATCTTCGGGGAGAAGTATGGGGATTTGGTCCGTGTGGTGAAATTTGGGGAATCTGTGGAATTGTGTGGAGGTACGCATGCCCATGCCACGGGGCAAATCGGGTTCTTCAAGATTATTTCAGAGAGTTCCGTTTCTGCCGGGGTTCGTCGTATAGAAGCCATTACGGCAGCGAAGGCGGAAGAATATATCTTGAATTATTTCAAGATGATGAAGGAAATTGATAGTATGTTTAAGTCTAACCGAGGTGTATTAGAGAATGTTAGAGAACTGTTGAACGAAAACGAGGGATTAAAGAAAGATGTAGAGAAATTCACGCAGGAGAGTTTACGGATCATGAAAGAAGGGTGGAAGAACGAAAAGCGTGTAATCCGTGATATTAACATGATTGTGAAGACGGTTATGATGCCCCCGGCAAACGTGAAAGATATTGCTTTCCAGCTAAAAGGGGAGTTGAATAACCTCATTCTGGTGATTGGTGGTGTCTTTAATAATAAGCCTCATTTGACCGTGATGTTCAGCGATACTCTGGTGAAAGACTTTGGATTGCATGCCGGGCAGATCGTCAAGGATGCAGCTCAAGAAATTAAAGGTGGTGGTGGTGGACAACCATTTTTCGCAACTGCCGGAGGATCAAATCCTGAGGGGGTTAGTAAAGCTCTGGAAAGAGCGGAGAAACTGATTTTGGATAAAATTCATTAGTTTTTGGTACAAAATTTGTGTAGCCTTTTATATATTAATAAAAATTTATACATTTGTTTTGTGAAAAAGGAAGTGAACTAATTTGAGTATTACAATAAAAATTAAGACGAGTATGAAAAAAACATTAGGTTTTGTTGCCGTTGTTGCCTTATCTGGGTTAATAACTGTGTCCTGTTCTTCATTGAATAAAATGAAGAAACGTGCAGGAGAAATCACGTATTCTGTTACTCCGGAGACATTAGTGGCTAAAGGAGGAATGGTTGATTTGAAGATAGACGTAACTTTCCCGGCTAAATATTTTAACAAAAAAGTGGCTATTGAGGCTACCCCTGTATTGCGTTTCAAAGGAGGAGAGAAAGCTTATGAAATGAAAGCTATCCAAGGTGAGAAAGTTCAGGGTAATGCAGAAGTGATTCCTTACGAAGCTGGTAAGACCGTTTCTTACATGAGCCGTATTCCTTACGAGGATGCAATGAGACTTTCTGATTTGGAAATCGATATTACCGGGGCAAAAGGTGCCAAAACCGTGAAATTCGATCCGAGAAAAATTGGCGATGGTGTGATTGCTACTGAAACTTTGGTAGTAAACGCTCCTGCAACTTCAGTCGGAGAGGATAAATTCCAACGGATTATCAAGCAACAGGAAGAGGCTGCTATCTATTATTTGATTAACTCTGCAAACATTCGTTCTAAAGAAATGACTTCTGAAGAAATGAAAAAGTTAGAGGCTTACATCAAAGAAGCTGCAGCGAAAGAAAATATGAACTTGAACGGAATTGATGTTAGATCATACGCTTCTCCTGATGGTGCTTATGATTTCAACGAGAAATTAGCTAACCAACGTGAAAAGAGTTCTTCTACTTTCTTGAAAAAACAAATGAAGAAAGGTAAAGTTGATCAGTATAAAGACGAGAATTTCTTCAAGAATTTCGTTGTAGCTGAAGACTGGGACGGATTCAAGAAAGCTATGGAAGAATCAAATATTCAGGATAAAGAATTGATCCTTCGCGTATTGTCAATGCACTCTGATCCTGAAGTAAGAGAGAGAGAAATCAGAAATATCGCATCTGCTTTCGCAGTTGTTGCTGATCAGATCCTTCCGAAATTAAGAAGATCTTTGTTTGTTGTAAATACCGAATTGATTGGTAAGTCAGACGATGAATTGAAAGCTTTAGCTAAATCAAATCCGGCAGACTTGAATGTAGAAGAATTACTTTATTCTGCTACTTTGTTCGATAATAACAATGATAAATTAGCTATCTATGAGGCTTGTATGAAACAATTCCCGAATGACTGGAGAGGTTTCAACGATGCAGGTATGATTCAATTTGAAATGGGTAATATCGCTGCTGCTCAATCTAATTTCAATAAAGCTAATTCCATGTCAGCTAACAATCCAGTTGTTCAAAACAACTTGGGTGCTGTAGCTTTGAAAAATGGTGATTTGAAACAAGCTGAAATTTATTTTGGTGCTGCTACCGGTGCTGGTGACGAAGTTAACTATAACAAAGGTATCGTGGCTATCAAGAGCGGTGACTATGCTGCTGCTGTAAATTATTTCGGTCAATGCAATTGCGTGAATGCTGCTTTAGCTAACGTGCTTGCTGGAAATAATAACGAGGCGTTGAAGAAATTGAATGCTGAAAACAAAGAATGTCCGATGTCTTATTACTTGAAAGCTGTTATTGGTGCTAGAACCAATGATGCTACTGCAGTAATCGAGAACTTAAGAAAAGCATGTTCTTTGGATGGTTCATTCAAACAATTGGCTGCAACCGATATGGAATTTGCTAAATTCTTTGAAAACAACGACTTCATTGCAATAACAAAATAATTATCTGTTAAGATATGCAAAAAGGCAACCATGCGGTTGCCTTTTTTATTTACCTTTTTTTTAACACATAGTTTTTTGCTGAATATATATCTTTGTATTCTAAAAATTAATGTGTTGACGCATGAGGAGTTTTGTAGGTATAATAATTATTATTCTTTTCGTTGCTTGTACTCGTAATAAAAGCGTGCAAGTGTCGGGCCGGGTAGAGACGGGTGATACTGTTGTTTATTTTCGAGTAAATGATAGCCTTCATAAGTTTCGCTTGGATGAGAAACATTATTTTTCCGGTAAGATAGAACTGGAAAAGGGTACCTATGCTCGTTTCATTCCTTATTCGATTCAAGTTTTTTTAACACCCGGAGAAGATTTAGAAATCAGTATGAATAACGTGAGGAATGTGTCCAATTCCTTGCAGTTTAAAGGTACGTTGAGTGCGATCAATACTTATTTGAAGGAACAACAAAATCGATATCATATTTATGATCCTAATTTATATAAACTGAACGAAAAGGATTTTGTGAATAGGATGCGGGAAAATATTAATACTAGTATCGTTTTGTTAGAGGCAAAGAATTTGGGAGAAGAATTCACAAAACAGGAACGGGAACGGATTAGGTATCGTGTTGCAGAACAGGCAATACATTATCCCCGTAGTCATGTGGCTTTTGATACATTGTATAAACCGGGAGCATTGTATGATAATTTCGTGTCCGAGTTTGACATTAATAACGAAGATATGTTAGCTTTTGATAGCTATCAACGTTTTGTTTTGACTTATATTTATTACAAGGGACAAAATTTCAGTATGCGTCGCTTGGTTAATTATATCCGCTCAAATGTCAATAGTGTAAAGGTTCGGGATTATTTATTATCCGAGGTTGTTTATAATTATTTTCAGGAAAACGGGTTAAAAGATGCCGATTATTTATTAGCAGTATGTTGGAATGAAGTGTCTGACACCAGTAAAATGGTGAAGATAAAACAACTGGTAGATCGCTGGCGTAAGTTGTCTCCAGGGGCTACCGCTCCGAATATTTCTTTACAGGATAGTAACGGAAAGGCATTGTATTTAAAAGATTTGAGGGGTAAATTCCTATACATATCTGTTTGGGCTTCTAGCTATGGAGAGATGGATAAAGAGGTTCAGACTGAGTGGAAAAAACTTGTCGAAGAGTATAAAGATAAGAATATTCTTTTCGCTACTTTTTGCATGGGACCTTCCCAATGGCTGGGACAAGTAAAAAATCTCCCCGGAGAACATTATGTCGTAAACAACACATATGCTTTCTATTCTCGTTATATGGTTACTGTAATGCCCCGCTATATGCTGATTGATCCGGAGGGGCGAATTGTCGATGTTGATGCACCGAAACCATCAAGCTCTGCTAAATTACTTTTAAGAAGTGTGGGGTTATAAATTTTTTTGTATATTTGTCCATGTTTACAGGGGGTAATATTGCTCGCTGTGATGTATGGTTTATTATAAGAGCTTGATAAAATAACAGATGAAATTTACATTCATGATAAGACATGAATGGGAGACAAAACTTATTTACTATGAAAAGATTTAGTTTATTTTTAGTACTTGCCACACTTTTGTTCTGTGCATGCGATAGTGATACGGTAAAAGTACGGGGAGAAGTAGAAGGACTGAACGGAACAGTAAAATTACTAGCAGAGATGCCGGGCGAACCGGGTTTGACGATTTTGGCACAACAAGAGGTGAAAGATGGTAAAATAGATTTAAGAACAGATCAGTTTAAAATCCCGGGAAGAGTATGGGTTGATATTGATGGAAAGGCCACAGTTGAGGCTATTTTGGATACAAAAGATATGATCTGGATCAAAGGTAAAATCAAATTCCCGGATCAAATCGAAGCTGATGGTTCTGGTTTGATGGACGAGTACAAGGAAATCAAGAAGATGTACAAGGAAAGATTTGGTGAAGATATTGCCAAGATCGACAAGCGTATCGAGAAGATCAGCAAGAAAGAGAAACTTTCCAAAGATGACGAGGTTATGTTAGGTATTCACCAGTTGCAAAAACAACGTTTCCTGAAAAAGCAAGCCAATTGGACAAGAGATTTGATTGTTGCTAACCCGCGTAAAGAAATTTCTTTATTTTTGATTAAAGACCAGTTGGTGGATAGTTTGGATTTACAAAAGAAACTGTTCAACAAAATGGCTGTTGAAAATAAAGAAAGTAACATTTATAAAGTGTTAGAGAGCAAACTAAAATAAAGCATAAAACCATTATGGTGGTTTTAATTTTCCCGTTTTTATTACTTAGTTGTTTTTTAGAGGTACCTTACCCGGGTACCTCTTTTTCATGATATTTTCTTTTCAAGTCATTGCATGATGAAATAAAAAATGCTATTTTCGCTGATTGTATATGGCAGCTTATGATTAAAAAAATAATAATCAGAATATTATCTATCATTATGCTTATCGCTTTTATCGCGGTGGTGAGCGTGCAATGGATTTGGATGAAATATAGTATGCGGGAAGGTGAGGCTCGTTTCACCTCAAAGGTGTACGATGTTTTAGGGAAAGCTGTCAATTTGGTTGAGCAAACTAATAATATCCGTCTTTTTAATGATTTGAAAGAACGCTACACGCAGGTGGAGGAAGTTATTTCTACGATGAATCATACTCAGGATTCTGTATTGGCGGATGAAGACCCGGGTAATAACGAAATCTCTCTTTTTTCGCTTGCTTTCTCTAAAGGTAAGGTCGGAGAAGGGCAGGGGGGAAATATCTCTAGCATGTTGAGGATTTTTATGAATCCGGGAGGACGGATGGGCCCCGGTTATATCTTGGAAACAGACCGGGATAATAATATCCTTTATCAAGTGATGCGTTCTGCGACATCGGAGGCCGAGAGATTAGCCGATTCTTTGGAGCGTCAGCGAATGATGGATCTGGTACGGGAGTTTGTGATTCGTTATTTGAGGGAGAAGGACCCGCAGATGGCGCAAGTGGAAAAACGTTTGGAGAATGTTGATCTGAATCCTTACTTGAAAGAGGAAATGATCAATACGGGAATTGATAATCCGTTCACGTGGAAGATCATGACCCGGGAGCAAATCGTACAATATATCAAGGAAAAGGGGACAAAAGGATTCTATTACGTGGAACTGTTTCCCAATGACCAGACTACGAAAGATGCTAACCTGTGTGTGATGTTTGATACGAGAGATTCTCTTTTCTATAATAATATGGGATGGATGTTTATCGCTTCGGGTTTTTGTATTATCGGTTTGATGAGCGTGTTTATTATTACAATCGTGATTATCATGCGGCAACAGAAATTGTCCGTGATCAAGAATGATTTTATCAATAACATGACACACGAGTTTAAGACCCCTTTGGCAACGATTTCACTGGCCACGTCTGCTATTGAGAAAGAGAAGGTGTTGAACGATCGAACACAGATATTGAAGTTTAATTCAATGATCCGTAACGAGAACGAGCGGATGAATAAATACGTGGAAAGAATCTTGTTGCAGGCTAAGCTGGACCGGAGAGAAGTACATTTGAAAAAAGTTCCTGTAAACTTAAACGTGCTGGTGGATGAGGCCGTAGAACATTTCAGATTACAAGTCGAAGAGAAGGGAGGAGTTATTCGAGCCGAACTAGACCCGGAAGGTTATGTAATATCTGCGGACGAGGTACATATGCTGAATGTTGTCTGTAATTTGATTGATAATGCCATCAAATATTCCCATGATTCGTTGAATATATACATATACACGAAACAGGAGGGTAACCGTTTTATTATTGGAGTTCGAGACACGGGAATCGGAATTCCGAAGGAGGCGCAGGACAAGGTGTTCAAACGTTTCTATCGGGTACCTAGCGGGAACGTGCATAACGTGAAAGGGTTCGGATTGGGGTTGAGCTATGCGAAATCGATCGTGGAATTGCATGGCGGAGAGATCCAGTTAACCTCAAAGAAGAATAAGGGAACTCAGGTAGAGATTATTTTTAAAATGGAGAGTTGAAATAGTAAATATAAATAAATAGATATGGGACATAAAATACTCTTGGTAGAAGACGATCCTTGTTTCGGGTCGGTTCTGAAATCTTATTTGGAGTTATCCGATTACGATGTGATACACTGCACGAACGGAGTCGATGGCTTTGAAGCATTTCGTAAGGAAAAGTTCGATTTGTGTCTATTGGATGTGATGATGCCCGAGATGGATGGTTTTACTTTAGGTAAGAAAATCCGGGAGCTGGACGTTACAGTACCTTTCGTGTATATCACCGCTAAAAGTATGAAGGATGACATGAAATTGGGTTACGAGATTGGGGCAGATGATTATATTGTTAAGCCGTTTGATTCCGAATTGTTGATCTTTAAGATTAAAGCTATTCTCAGCCGTTGCGAACATGAAGAAACGGAAGTGAAACCTAAATTGATAGAATTGGGAGCTTACTTGTTTAACACGGAGTTGCGTACGATTACAAAAGGTGATGAAGTTATCAAGTTGACCCCGAAAGAGTCTCGTTTGCTGGAATTATTATATTATCATCGGGATGGTCTGTTACAACGTGATAAGGCGTTGAATGAGATATGGGGAGCCAGCGATTATTTCACGGCCCGTAGTATGGATGTTTACGTGACCAAGTTGAGAAAATATTTTAAAGATGATCCAGCGATCAAAATAGAAAATGTACATGGATCAGGTTTCCGCTTAATTTTGGAAGAGAAATAAATGTGAGACTACAAAAAGAAAAGTTGAGAATCAAATTCTCAACTTTTCTTTTGTTTACTGAACGGTAACACTTCCGGCATCACTATTCGCTGAATATTGTGGAGCATAAATACATTGTAAGGTGGTAATGCCATCTTGATAAGTCCCACTTTGGGCAATCCATACCGTGTATTCGAACACGTGCGTGCCTTTGGGGAGGAAATCAAAGAATAAATTTGTTGCGACATCTGTGGTTTCTTGATAGTATCCAAGATTGTCTTGCCAGCGGTTACCAGATAGCTGTTCAGTAGGTTCGAAACATCCGGCTCTCAAATCTTTCAGATGTACGAATTGCATATCCTGATCATTGGTTACCGTGATGCGGATACAAATTCGGTCTCCGACTTGTAATTCCTGTCCTGCCAGTGGGGTAAGTGTATTGCCATTGGCATTTTCTTTCTGAATGAAAAGATTTTTCTTCACGGAGATACCACCTGAATGACTGGTAATCTTGTCTAATTTTTCAAAGTATTGTAAATATAGACCACCCCAGCTTGTTTGTTGCTGTTTCTTTGAAAGGGTTACGTTCATCATCTTCGGGGTAATTTCTTTACTCGTGAAAGTTTGTTTGATGTAACCGAGTGTTTTTTCTTCCGGGGAAACATTCAGGTTCTTGTTTCCGAGTTTGATAGTCAGTTCTTCTGATGATGCCAATTGATTATTTCCCGTGAGTAACAAGGCATAAATGGCGTCTACCGTACTTGGCGTTGATCCCCAGCTTTGGGTTTGTTTCTGCCGTAATAACCATTGTTTCATCAACTCGGTGTCCATGGAATTTCCTTCGATCTCCCGGAAGGCGCTCATGATGGCCACGTGGGTTTGAATAGTGGAATTCGTGAACAGGGTAGAACGGTTGTTTGCCCAATACATTCCCATTTCGGGGGTTGTCGTGGAATATTCTTTCAGAGAACGGATAATTTGTTTGGCAATATCCGTTTTACCGTAACGTTGCATAGCGATGGCAGTTAAGGCTTTTTCGTAAAGAGAAAGTTTTGTCCATGACGTTTCCAGTTGGCCGAGATAATATTTATGTGCCTCCAGAGCCTCTGTCAGTGGAATATCTCTGTATGCGCTACGTGTGTACAAGTACAAGATTTGAGAATATCCGGCTGTCTTCACGTGTTTGTAGGATTCCTGTATTTGTTTATCCAGGAATTGTAATGCCTTGATTTGCATCTTTTTCACCTGCTCCGGGTGACTTGTGACGTTTAAAGAGACAAGTCTTGCCATAGCTTCCAGCACGTTTTCTGTCATGAAGGTACTGGAATTAAATCCTTTAAACCAAGACCATCCGCCATCTTCATTTTGCAGTTCGGCAAGTTTGTTGATCGCTTGTTGTGAGATGTAATTTTGGCGATTAACATCCAGAAGTTCTCCTAATGAATGCATCTGTTGAGTTTCATTCTGGGCATCGGTTACCCAGGGAGAAAGTTGCAATAGGATAGATTTCAATTCCGGGTTCTTTTCTAACGGAGAGGTTAGGGTGGCATCCGGTTTTTGCATCCACTGCTGGATGGTATTTGTGATCTGCGGGTTTGCGTTGGCAATGGCCGTGGCAAGTGTACTGACATAATAGGATGCCGTGATTTCGGTCACGTTATCTGTTTGTGGTGTGTTTATAGTCGGTAGAGCTAACACTGCATACCATATCGGGTTTGCCGTGAGTTCCAGGGTCAGGCGATACGGGGTGACACCTTTCGGGGCATTCAGCTTGAATGTTTGTTGGCCTTGTTGACTCGTGAATATGGGTAGTGTCTGGGTGACTAAAGTTGCGTTAGGAACCACGGGCAGTACGTGCTGTTCTCCATCACTGAATTCTGAAGAAGAGGCAACAATGCGACAGCCGAGTAAATCCATGTTCTCCGGGGCGGTAAATTCAAAGTTGACGGTTTGATTTTCCTGTGCCTTCACGTTAAACGTTACCTGCTGTTTGCTGATCACGGCATTGGTTGAGGGAACGAATAACTCAAGGTAGGCTTCTCCTTGCTGTATTTCCAACGAGAGATTATTAATTGTGGTTTGTAATACGACTTTATCCCCTGTACGTACGAATCGTGGTAAGTTCGTGTTAACCATGAATTTCTTACTTGTAACGACGAGTTTTTCAATTTGTCCGAACTGCATGGTCGGTGTGTGTGCCAGAGCCATGAATTTCCACGTGGTGGTTGATTCCGGTACTGTAAATTTAATGACCACGTTACCGGTTGAATCTGTCAAGAGTTGAGGGAAGAAAAAGGCTGTTTCTTGGAAATTTTGTCTGATTTCCGGGGAAGCAAGTTCGCCGGCTGCAAAGGCCTCGTCTCCGGATTCTTTAAAAGAAGATAAGCCTCTGGCGTAGAATCTCTGGTCAGAATTTCTTAAGTTGGAAACTCCTGCAACTTTCCCGAAAGCAACAACCGCCACGTCTTCTGTTGTAGTTTCTTTCGCTAAGGCTCCCAATACTCCATCGTATCCTCTTACCATGATCTGTGTCTCGTTAGAGAATCCAAACTGATTTAGGCCATATAGATTTAATACATCATATTCAAATCTGGGGGCATTTGCCCATTTGATGCGTTCGCTTAAATAACCGTTTAGCGGATAGGTAGTATATCTCCATCTGGGGGACATGCTATAAGTGGAGTAGACAGGATTGAAATTCCAATGATGTGGACGAATCTTATCTAAAGAGGCGTCATACATTCCCGCCATCATTTCCGCTATAACGGCTTTTCCTTGTTCTGTTTTGACAATGAATGACCATTCTTCCTGTTGTCCGGGAGTAAGGTGATTTCGGAATGTTTTTGTGGTAATATCCAGTTGTTTGCTTACTTCTTTACGGGTTAAAGTAATGTTTTCCAAGAAGAATTTTCCATCCTTTATATAACTGATGAAAACCTCTGTTGTTGGTCCATAAGTTTCCTTGTAAGGGATAGACAAGGTTGTATTGGAATTATTCAACATGAAGCGTTTGCGTTCCATGAATTTCTGATTGGAATATACCTCGTATAACACATACACGTCTTTAGCGGACGAACCTACCAGAATTTTGGCATCTTCGCCGGGAGCACATTCAGTTTTCTCTTGCACGCACCAGTAGTAAGTAGGATAGGGTGGGCGTGCGTCTTGAGTGGAGTAAAGATAGACAATCCTTTGGTAAGTGATATCTTTATCGTTTCCTGTTCCCGCAAATTTCAATAAGTATGCACCGGAAGGTAAGGATGACAAATTTATTTCCAGTTTTTTGTTTTCTCCGGTAGTGAACGTTCCTTCTCGAACTTTTTTGTCAATGGGTAGATTCCCTTCGTCATATTGCTCTCCTACCTTTTGTAACGGTTTAAGAGAGAGTAGTTCGTACGTGATATTTTCTGTCAAGGGATAACCGAGTTGATTTTGGGTGGTAACTAGAATCTTACTTGGAATATCTTTATTGATTTCAGGGGTAATGAGGGTGTTTAACTGATAACGTTGATTTGTGATGATAATCGGGTATTGTGCCTCCTGAGTTTCCCCGTTGGACGTTGTAACCGTGACGGAAACCGTGTAGGTTTCGAATCCTCTGTATATTGCAGGAGTATTGGGAGATTCTTTCGTTTGGAAAGAGATCTCAAATTCTCCTTTTGCATTCGTTTGTGTTTTTCCTGCTGCAATTGTATTTTCCTGGAGGCCCCAATCAAAAGTACGGGCTTGTACGGTATAGGTAACCTTGCTATTTTCGATGTTGACTCCGGAATAAGTTTTGGCAATACCGGAAACGGTAAGCCGGTCCCCTAATTTGTAGGCATCCTTCAGCGGGTTAAACGTGATCTCGAATTTCGGACGTTTGTACTCTGCCACGGTGATCATTTGGCTACCTCCATCAGTAGAGATGATAAACATACCATTCAACACTTCTTTGGGCAAGGAGAACTTTCCGGCAAAGGAACCGAACTTGTTTGTCCGGACTTCTTGTTTTGCGATAACCTGTTGATTCACGTCTTGTAAAGTTACTGTATAGTTTTTCCCGACAATCGCTTTGGATGCGTCTTGGGTGGCTTCCCAACTGATGCCGCTAAAATATACTATTTGTCCGGGGCGGTATATTGCCCTGTCTGTGAAAAGGTTTACTGATGATGATCGCTCATCCGTACGGCCAAAGTATTGGTAGGGAAGGCGATTTATCGTGCCGTGATTATCTTCTCCCAAGGTTACTTGGTAATAATTGTCAGGATTGGATTCATTCAACGTGGCAATCCCGTTTCTGTCGGAAGAAAATTCTCCTGCGAGACTGTACTTTTGTCCGTTTCTCTTGTAGATTTTTACTTTTGCCCCTTCGATAGGTTCCCCGCTAATGAGATCACAAACGAGGACATTATAAGTTGTTTCTCCCGTTTTGCGGGCGATGGTAGATAGACGGCTGGAACTGAAATAGGATGAGTCCGCTTTGGGATTATTTGCGTAAGACACGGTTAACTGGTAGCGTCCCGTGTTAGGTACGGGAAGTCGTAGAATCGTGTCCTGAGAATCCAGTCGCTTGGGAAGACGATACGTGTGAGTTGATATTTTTTCCAGTTTCGGAACTCTTTTGTTCAAATTCAGGTATTCCAGAGTGGGTTCCGTGATTTTGTACAGCGAGATTGAAATCTCTGATAAGTTCTTGAAGGAAAGGTTCACCTCTTGTTTGTGTCCCGGGTACACGTTGGGATTTATAGAATAAGATACGGTAGTTTGGGTGATTTCCTTGGCTAATTGTTTTAAAACGTCTATCCGGAAATACTTGGGGAACTGGCGTATCCCGCTATTACATATATCCAAGGCTTTTTGAGGATCTCTATTGATTGAAATATAACTTCCTTGGTAATAATATTGGGCAAGTTCGTAAAGAATTTCAACTTTGTAAGGGTTTTTGCTATATTGTTGTGACAATTGTTCTAAAGCCTGAATGTATAAAGAATCGTTCAGACTTAAACCGATGATATTGTTCACATACTCCAAACGGTCCAGATCGGAAATAAGAATTGCATCCGTGCGTTGAGCCGCAATCTCGGATTGTAATAATGATTGATAAAGTTTGAGCGTGTTTGAATAAGCATCCATCTTTTTTACCTCGATGGGCATTTGTACAAATTCTTTCATCGGGGCGAACAGTAGTTGCTTGTTCGTGATAGCTTCTTGTTTATCGTAACGAGAAATAGTGTTTAGAATATCAATACTGCGATACACAAGGAAATCGTACATCGTCGGACGAAGTGCCGGTGAGTTTTTCCCAAGTACGAGAATTTCTTTGTACGAGAGGCAATTTACCTCGGAGAGTTGGGGTTGGGCTTTTACCGCATCCAGTGCGTGTTGGAATATTTTTTCTCGATATATGTTACCTGTCCATTCTGACATATTACGGGGTACGTAACCCGTGATTGGTGTTCTACGGTTGATCTTGCCTTGCTGGGTATTGAAGTACATTTGATAAAGTTCTGCCAATAACGAGTGGAGAATACTTTTTTCAACAATATTCTGGTCTGTTTCTATGTATTCTTCCAAGTTTTGTAACATGGGAGGAATACTGTCCATGTCAATCAAAGATTGGTATTTGATCTGGCGGATTAATGATTGAATCAGTAATGGAGAATTTTTTTCTTTTACTGCTTTCTGATAATCCTTTTGCGCCTCGATTAAGGCTGTTTTCGGTGCTGCCTCTTTTTCTTTGTCGGAAACATTTTTTTGTCCGAAAGCGGCAAGTACGCCGAATATTAATACCGTGATAATAAGTAATCTTTTCATCATATCGTTATCTGTTTAATTATTCTTTTCCTTTCTATGTTTATTCGCAATTCCCGGGGGAAATGTTATTACATAGATGCGGGGAGAACAGAAATTCCATAAATGTAAGATAAATAATTGAAGTTTTTTAGAATTATGTAATTGATATTAAGTCGAGAAATTTAAATTTTTGGATATTGGTGAATTTTACTATATATTTGTGACGATGGAAATAATAGCGTGATCTATTGATTATTAGTGATTTATATATATACTTTTACATTTTAGAGAATGATGAATCGGCTCACGGAAAAAGTCTTGTTTGAAAAATTGCAACAAGGAGATCAAAAGGTTCTGAAGAATTTCTTTGATGATACCTTTGCTTTGTTTGTTGCTTTTGCTCAAGATTTTTTAGGGCGAGATGATGCTTGTGAGGATATTGTACAGGATACTTTTGTTACTTTTTGGGAGCAGAAAGAGTCCTTTGAAAATATCTACTATGTAAAGGCGTTTTTTTATAAGACAATACGTCATAAATGCTTGAATCATATCCGCCATCGGAGGATTGCCTCTAAATATGCAGATTCCGTTCAAAAGACTCAAGGAGAGCTTGAAAGTACAACTTATTATGTGGATGCTGTTATTCAAGAGGAAGCATCTCGAATGGTGTATGAAGAAATTTTAAAATTGTCTGAAGTCGGTCGACAAGTGATGTTGTTGGCATTAGAAGGATATTCTAATGATGAGATTGCAGAAAAGTTGGGAATCTCGGTGAATACGGTCAGGACACACAAGGCACGAGCTTATCAATATCTTCGGGGACGTCTGAATGAATTACGAATCTTGCTTCTCTTGTTGCAGCCATGGTAGCGTAATGTCGTGGTGATTTTTAGAATATTTTATATTTGAGTCGTTTGTAATCCATTGATAATTACTTCTGTGTAAATAATTCTTTAAAAAAATGTCGTTTTTTTAAAGAAAGGTGTCGTCTTGTTTTTTCTTACGAGTGTTGTAGGCATTGAAAAGGAGAAATAAGATGATGAAAAAGATTGTTGATGTAATTAAATTAGGAGAGAGTGTTGGAAGAAAACTGTCTGATAATGCGACTGAAACAGATAAACGGAGAATTTCTGATTGGGATGAAACCGCATCTGGTAAAGAGGAGGTGTTAGAAAAATTATCAGACCCGGATTATATCCAAGAAAAAACATTGTATTATAAAAGTTTTGATATAGCGGGAGCCTGGAAACGGGCAAAAGTCCGGAAATTGGCTCAACAGAAGAGCATGCACTCTAAGATGCGGAAGTTGGTCTGGGGTGCTGCGGCAGCTGTGACCGTTTTGTTGAGTGCTACCGTTTATTTGTTTCAACAGGATGACATTGTAAAGGAAAATGTGGAGGTCCATCAAGCGATTGCCAATATATTACCGGGACGTGGAGTTCCTGTTTTATATCTTGATGATGATAGACAGATTGCCTTGAATGCAGACACATTAGATATTGAAGGAACAAGAGGTATAGAAGTTGGAAAGAAAATGATCACTTATTCAAAAGATCAGATCGAAAAAGAAGAAAAATACAATAAAATTGTTGTTCCTAAGGGCGGAGAATTTCATCTGGTATTGGCTGATGGCAGTGAAATCTGGTTAAATGCAGAATCTACATTGCAATATTTTGTGCATGATATAGCAAAGGAACGTGTTGTATATCTTCAAGGGGAGGCTTATTTTAAAATTGCTAAAAACGAGCAACGTCCTTTTAAGATTATTTCCGGCGAGCATGAGGTGAAAGTGTTAGGGACAGAGTTTAATGTTAATGCTTATTTAGGGGCTCCGATGATCTACACCACGTTAATTGAAGGGAAAGTAAACGTGGGTGTGGTTAATCGCCCGGATATAGGGCAAGTTCTACAAGAAAATGGTAGACAGAGTGTTTATAACCCGAACAATAAGAGTATCTCTTTACGCCATGTTGATCCTCGGATTTATACAGCTTGGAAGGATGGTTATTTTATTTTTAGATATTCGACGTTGAGGGAGGTTATGCAACAACTATCTCGATGGTATGATTTTGAATATGAGGTACCTGATATGCTTTTGGATAAATACCATTTCTCCGGAGAGTTTAAACGTTTTGATAATCTTGATCGAGTGCTTGAAATTATTCGCTCGACAGGTATTCCTTTCGTTTTAGACATTAAAAATGGTAAAGTAATTATTCGGGAAGAAGCATAATAACTGTTTATACTTAAATCAATTAATTCATTAACTTATGATTAAACTTTTGCGAGGGAAAAAAAGAAAGTATCCTGGAAAAAGTCGAAATAACATTTTTGTTTGGCGAGCTATTTTCGGGGTCATGATTCTGGTTGGAAGTTCTGTATTGGTGGCAGCACAGACCGGAATAAAGAAAAATGTACAAACTCGTGATGAGAAGGCAATCCTTGGAAATAGTTTCAGTGGGAATCAATTGAAACGTTTTCATCCGACTAATCTCTTGAAAGCTTTGCAGGTAGTGGAACCCTCTATGATAATAGATAGGGCTGAGGAGTGGTATGGCTCTGATCCTAATTACGTACCGTCTGAAATTACTTTTCGAGGTGTAAAAACAATTTTGGGAAAAGAGGGAGGAGTGTTACCATTGATTATTGTTGATGGCTATGAAATATCGATGGATCGCTTGGCTGATTTCGATATAAATCGGGTGGAACGTGTAACCATTCTTAAAGATGCAACCGGAACAGCTATTTATGGTGTCCGGGCCGGGAATGGTGTAATCGCAATTACAACTAAAAAAATGCAAGCAGGAAGTCTTCGCTTGTATTATCGTTTTGATGGAGGAATTGATGTTGCAGATCTGAGTAGTTACGATATAATGAATGCTTCTCAGAAACTGGCATTAGAGAAAAGTATGGGTATGTACGATGGGAATGATGCTCTTTATCAAGAGCGGCTGAAAAATGGTAACACGAATTGGTTGAAAGTACCTCTACAAACACCATTCCGGCATAAACATCAACTTGAGATAGAGGGAGGGGACAGTTCAATTTTGTATCGGGCCTATTTCTTGGCTACACCGGGTAATAAAGGTGTCATGAAGGGCTCTAAGCGGGATCATTATGCTATCGGAACCCGTTTAGATTATCGAAATAGTAAGTTATATGTTTCTGATGAGTTACGTATAGATGTGATTTATGGAAAAGAGTCTCCTTATGGTGTATTTCAGGATTATATGTTGATTAATCCATATTATCGTAAGGGAAGTGGGGGACAACACTCCGCATCTGTTATGGGAGAGGGAACTTTTAGTGAACAAGTATCCCCGTATTATGAGGCCTCTTTATCCAGTTTTTCAAAATCGAGAGCTACAAGGGTAATGAATACCTTGAATATGACTTGGCAGATTATGGAACATCTGGAGTTATCTGGTAATTTCACTTTTACCAAAGATTTTAATAAGTTCG
The DNA here is from genome assembly GCF_015560935.1 of Butyricimonas sp. BSD2780061689_150309_C8. NCBI lineage: Bacteria > Pseudomonadati > Bacteroidota > Bacteroidia > Bacteroidales > Odoribacteraceae > Butyricimonas > Butyricimonas sp. BSD2780061689_150309_C8. The sequence continues at coordinate 34,408 of NZ_JADMSV010000026.1, read as the reverse complement.
ATCAGTATATTTCTTTTAAATCGGAATATTTTAGTGATCTACCTTTAGATAGTGCCGAGCTAGCCGGTCAATATAAAATTCGTCGGGAAAATACCACAATTTATGAAGAAGATTTGGTTTTAAATTATTCGAATCAGTTTGATCGTCACCATTTGAACGTGTCATTAGGGATTCACGGGTATGCGGCAAAAGATTATAGTGATAATTATATAGGTGTTGGTTTGCCTAGTGATCATATGGACTATATTTCTTTTGCAAAGACTTATGCGTTTAATACAAGACCGGGAGGCCGGGAGGCATTTGATCGTCTTTTTAGCGGATATTTAAGTGGTAGCTATAATTTTGATCAGCGTTATGGGGTGGATGTTAGCCTACGGGCGGACAAGTCATCTCGTTTAGCTCCTAAAAAACGAGTTACAATGGCTTGGTCCGTGGGGGGATATTGGAATGTTCGTAACGAGAAATTCCTGCAAGAGAGCAATGTTCTAAATCAACTTGTATTGTCGGCAGGTATTGGTATGACTCCGGGATTCCAGTTCGATTACGATCAAGTGAATCCAATGTATGCTTATGATATTGATAATCCTTATTTGAATGCAACAAGTAGCTCCAATAAATTGGGTTTAGTGACATTGAATCCGATCAATGATTATAATAAAAAATTGAAATGGAGAAGTGATCATAACTTCTATGTTGGAATCCGGTTTACTCTGTTCGACCACTTATCAGCAAACGTACGCTATTACAATACGTTGAGTAAGGATGTTGTTACCCGGATAAAGGATAATGTTGTAAATGGCTCCGCTTGGAAATGGAATAATGGGGGAGAGATTCGGAATAGCGGGTTAGAGTTTGGGTTAAATGCAGACATATTGAAAGATGTAAACGGGTTGTCTTTAGGGTTTTTATGGAATGGAACATTCAATAAAAATAAACTGGAAACTTGCCCGAATGATTTTATGGCTGAGTGGAATGAAAGTAATCAAACATCAACTCTTCAGCTAAAGGAAGGAAAAGCGGTCAATGCGATTTATGCCGTAGATTCAAAGGGAATTGATGCACAAACAGGTAAAGAAATCTTCATTACACAGAATGGAACCGAAACGAATCAATGGGAGGCAACTAACTTGGTCTACCAAGGAGATCCGACTCCTAAGTTGGCAGGTAGTTTTGGTTTATTGGGAAGTCTGAGAAATTGGAGTTTTAATTGTATGTTCCGTTATTCTTTCGGATCTAAGATATACAATATAACGGCGGTGAGATACGTGGATGAGGCCTCTATTGGACAAAACGGACCGGTTGATATGATGGATAAATGGCAAAAGGCCGGGGATCAGACCGAATATTTAGGCTTTGATAATTCCACGACGTTACCAACATCTCGTTTTGTTGAGTCAAGGAATATGATTTCTTTAGCATCTTTACGGGTGGATTATCAATTTGATAAAAATCTGGCAAATAAATTATATATGCAGGATTTGCATCTTGGATTAAGTTGTAATGATTTATTCCATTATTCATCGGTTAAAATGCCTAGAGGGTTGATTTATCCTTTTGCCCGCAGTTTCACGTTGTCACTTCAAGCTACCTTTTAAAAAGAAATAATTATGAAGAAATTACTATATATGGTAGTGGCGGTATTGGCGCTAAGTTCATGTAACAATTGGTTTGATGTCGCCCCGAAAGAGGAATACATAGATGAGGACGCTTTGTTCAGTAGTGAATCTGCATTTCGTAATGCACTGAATGGGATTTACACGGAATTACGTTCATCTGAGTTGTTTGGTTCAAATTTAGGTTTAGGGGGAATAGAGTTTATGGGACAAACTCTTGTACCTGATTCAGAATTGAAACCGATTGCAGAATTTGATTACGATTCTCGGATCATGAAAGAAAAAATAGAGCAGGTTTGGGCATCCATGTACCATGCGATCTATTCATGCAATAATTTGCTCCGGTTATTCGATAAGAATCAAGATGTGATTTTTATAAAAGGAGCGAGAGAAGTCATGTTGGCAGAATTGAAAGTGTTGCGGGTAGCTATGCATTATGATTTGGTTCGCTTGTTCCATCCGGCATATACCTCTGAGCCTTCTTTTAAAGGCATATATTGGAAAGAGAGTACGGGGGATGAACTGCAACAATTGTCTACGCAAGAATTGTGTACGAAAATGTTAGCTCAATTGACAGAGGCGATTGCAATTCTGAAAAAATATGATCCTATTTATACTGGTGAATCTTTGAATTCAGATGGGTTGTTCGGAATGGCACCTTCTAATCGGGTGTGGAAAATGAATTATTATGCAGCTTTAGGATTAAAAGCACGTATTGCATTAGCGTTAGGGACGGAAGCCGGATACCTTGATGCCCGGGCTTGTGTGGATGAAATCCTTGAAGGCGGATATTTTTCTTTTGCAACTTCTGCCGGGACTGATTTGGCATTTTCTAGAGAGCATTTGTTGGGGTTACCTTCTCCGAAAGAGGGATTACAAGCATTAGGATACACCTTATTCCGAGACAAAGGGGTCGTTTTATCTCCTATTGTGCAGGTTGAGGAATGGAAACAGGAAGCTCCTGATGATATTCGTTTCAGGTCAATGAATAATACTTTACAAAACTTACTTCCTAAATATGATAGTTTAAGTATTGCCGTGTTTAGTGGGGCGCCGCAACAGATTCCCTATATCAAGTTCGGAGAGATTTATTTAATAGGTGCGGAGGCAGCTCTAAAATTGAATGACCTCTCCGGGGCGTATGCTTACTTGAGTACGTTTGTGGATAAGCGTTTCTCCAAGACTTCTATCGTGGAAACTTCAACAGCCACGGAACTTATGGAAGAGATTGAAAGACAGTATATACGGGAATTTTTGGGAGAAGGGCAGTTGTTCTATTGCTATAAACGTTGGAATTTATCCTCTATTCCGTCTTATGATGGTCGGAATTTAGAGATGACAAAGGCTAAGTATGTGTGGCCGATTCCTGCGAATTAACTCTATTTATGGAATTGTAAATGGAATAAGATGATGAAGGAAAAATTAGATAATTTGATCAAGATCAGGAATAGAGAGGGATATATCCTGAAAGTTATTTTGGGTGTATGCTTGTTTCTCTTTTTGCAAGGGACAATGGTAACCCGAAGTTATGCCCAGACGACAAAGGTGAATCTGAATGTACAAAATGTGGAATTGGAATCTGTGTTTATGATGATTCAGCAACAAGTCGGATATAAAGTATTTTATAATAATGAATTGGTGGATGCCAAACAAAAAGTGTCAATACGGGTGACGGATGTATCGCTGGATAGTGCATTACACACATTACTTGCCCCTTTGGATATGACTTACAAGCTTGTAAATAAAACAATCGTTGTATCCAATTTAAAACCGGTTACGGCTAAAACTCAGCCGGAACTTTTGGAAATTACAGGTTTTGTAAAAGATAAGAAGGGTATGCCAATACCGGGAGTAACTGTGATTTACAAGAGTACGCCTACGCTAGGACGGGCTACTGACGAAAAAGGTTTCTACCGGATTTTAGTTCCTTCTTTGGATGGAGAATTGGTTTTCTCTTTTATCGGAATGAAAACACAAACTGTAGCAATAAAAAAACGAGTAAAGATAGATGTTACGATGGTGGAGGAAGCGACAGAGATGGATGAGGTTATCGTAACAGGGTATGTTCCGAAAGCAAAAAATAGTTTTACGGGAACAGCCGTACAAGTGAAAGGAGATGATTTACGTAAGGTTAATCCGACAAATCTATTTGCCGCTCTGAAAGTATTTGACCCGTCTTTTGCCGTTTTGGATGATGAAGGAATGTTTGGATCTGACCCTAATAGAGTTCCGGACAAAATAGAGATTCGGGGCCAGAATAGTATGCCTGACATTTCACAGGGCAACTTACAGACTTATACTTCTTTGCCGATTTTTATTATGGATGACTTTCAGATTACTGTTCAACAAGTATTTGACTTGGATATGAATCGGGTGCAATCCGTGACGATTTTGAAGGATGCAGCGGCAGCATCTATCTATGGTTCCCGTGCTGCTAATGGTGTCATTGTGATTGAAACGAAAGTGCCGGAAGGTGGAAAATTACGTTTCTCTTACACTTTCAACGGAAGTATTCAGGTGCCTGACTTGACTTCTTATAATTTGATGAATGCGTCTGAATTATTGGAGTATTTTGAAAAAGCCCAGCTTTTCAATAATGGAAATAAAGGAGATAATACCTCTACGAATATTTATGAAGATTTGGTCGGGGGAAATCCGGGGCGTCAAAACTTGTACACCTTGCTATCTAAAGAAGTCGAGAATGGTGTGGATTCCTATTGGTTGTCTCAGCCACTTCAGACATCTGTTCAACATTCCCATTCTTTGATGTTAGAAGGTGGCGTGCGGTTTGGTGAGAAAGACCGGAGAAGTATGCGTTATCAAGTAAATTTGTCGGCAGCCCCGAGTAATGGCGTTATGAAAGGCTCAAAGCGAGATCGTTATGGAGCTGGATTGAAATTATTGTACAATGATCTTCATGTGCAAATAACAAGTGACATACAAGTTGCTTTAGTGAAGAATACAGACTCTCCTTATGGAAGTTTCTCAACGTATTCAAATTTGTTACCTATCTATCGGATGAAAGATGAGAATGGGAAATACTTCCCCAGACTTTCTTACGAGAATATTCCAGCCTACGAGGGACTGCCTGCCCCGGATTTTACGGGAAGTACTTTTTCAGCCCAATTGAATCCGCTTTATGAGGCGAAATATCTGAATAGCTTCAGTAGAGGGGAGACAACAAATCTGACTTACAATCTGGGCTTAAACTGGGAAGTCATAGAAGGATTACGAGTAAGAAGTACTTTCTCTATTAGTAATGTACAGGATAAAGCCGAAGTGTATCGTTCTCCTCTTTCAGCGGATTTCTTTGACTATACCTCCGTGACAGACGGGGAGGAAACGAATGACGGGTATAATTTGGAGAATATCTACAAACGGGGAACTTATACGATGACAAATTCATCCCAGTTTGATTATTATGGTAGTATAAATGTTTCATATACCAAGTCATTCGGGAGACATTTGGTACAAGGAATCGTGGGGGGAGAACTGAAAGAGACGAATTCTGAGAGTGATGCATACAAGACCGTTGGTTTCTTGGATGACCCTCTAGGATACCCTTCTTACGCCGTGCAATTTGATTCCTATACAGGACCTTCTGGAAGTAGTTCTATTTCTCGTTCAGCCGGAATGTTTGCGAACTTCAATTATTCATGGGATAATCGTTACTTGATAGACTTGACGGGACGTATAGACGGTTCATCTAATTTTGCAAGTAAACAACGTTCAGCGCCTTTCTGGTCAGCCGGAGTTCGTTGGAATATTTATAATGAGAAATTTATGAAGACTCATGGTTGGTTTGAAAACTTGGCTGTTCGAGCAAATATTGGTACCGTGGGGAATCAGAATTTCCAGTTGAGTCAGATCATGACGCTTTATAATTTCTTGAAAATGTATGATGGGGTAATGGGAGCTGAGATTATGTCGATTGCAAACCCGGAATTGAAATGGCAAACTACTTTAAATCGTAACATTGGATTGGAATTTAGTTTATTACAAGGTTTAGTGAACTTGGATTTCAATTACTACTCAAATATAACAAAGAACAATTTGACGGATATTGCGATTTTACCTTCTACCGGTTTCTCTACTTATAAAGCGAATATGGGTAAAGTACGTAACCAAGGGTATGAGTTTAGCTTGAGTATAACTCCGATCAAGAAGAATGGTTGGATTGTCAATGCTTTTGTGAATGGCGCTCATAACAAGAATAAGTTATTAAATATTTCTGATGCTTTAAGAGATTATAATGAAGTGATTAAAGAAAATCAGACAGCCCATTTGAATTATGCGGGGTATACTCAATTGGAACGAATTTTCTTATTTGAGGAAGGGCAATCTCTGAATTCGATCTTTGCCGTGCGTTCAATGGAAATTGATCCGGGAACAGGGCAGGAGATTTTTGTTACGGCAGATGGTGTTCAGACATTCCAATGGAATGCTGCAGATCAAGTTGTCGTTGGGAACACGGAACCGACCTTGAAAGGGTATTTTGGTCTTAATGTTGACTATAAGCGCTGGAGTTTCGGGGCTAATTTCCAATATTCTTTCGGGGCGGATCGTTACAACAAGACTTTATACGAGAAGATCGAAGGAGGTAATTTTGCTCAAAACGCAGATCGCCGGGCTTTAACTCAGCGTTGGACCAAACCGGGAGATGTAGCCAAATATCGGGGGTATGGAAATACGGGTCAATTGAAACCCACGTCTCGTTTCGTTCAAAAAGATGATTTCTTGTCCATGACATCAGCGAGATTGAGTTATACATTAAATGCAAATGATTTACAGTCGCTTGGCATTTCGTTGTTAAAGTTCACGCTTTCAACAAATGATCTGTTCTATGTTTCAACAATTAAGCAAGAACGTGGATTGTCTTACCCGTTTGCCCGTACCTTCTATTTTTCATTACAAGCTAATTTTTAAAAGAGAAAGCGTATGAAGAGAATATGTGTTTTATTAACTATAGCGTTCGGACTTCTTCTGTTTAGTTCTTGTGGAGATTGGCTGGATGTACTTCCGAAGTCTCAAATGACGGAAGAGGGGATTTTTGATAATGAAGACGGTTATTATTCGGCATTAGCCGGTATATACGTGAAAATGGCAGATAAAAGCGCCTATGGAAAACATATGACGGTAAGCTCGGTTGAAATCATGGGACAAACGTTGTCTATGGCTCAGGCTTCATTTATTGAACCTTATTATGATCAGGGATGGTTTAATGGGCTGGCAACTTATTATTATGAACGGACAACTCGTTTTAATCAAGTGGAGGATGCAATAACGGGAATGTGGAAAGCGTCCTATAATGCAATTGCAAATGCCAATGAATTGATTTCTAATTTGGAGAAGCAAGATCCTTCGATTTTTGAGGAAGGAGCGAGAGATGTCGTGTTGGGAGAGGCTCTTGCTTTGCGAGCTTATATCCATTTTGATATGTTACGTCTGTTCCAGCCTCCTTATCTAACGGAGGAAGGAAAAACTCAGAAACGAATTCCGTACAAAACGGATTTTGGAATGGAATTTACCCCTTCATCATCATCTGATGAAATATTGGGTTATTTGGTTGGGGACTTGGAGCGTGCGGAAAAGTTATTGAAAGATACCGACCCAATTTCTTCCGGGAAAACTTATAATGCAACCATTTTAAAGAGTGAACGCAAATATAAGATGAACTACTATGCAGTAAGAGCATTGCAAGCGCGGGTTTATCTTTTTAAAGGAGAGTATAAAGCTGCCTATGATGCAGCTATGGAGGTTATTGGTGCGGCAGAAGGTCTGGGTATTCGGTTCTTGACAAATGCGGACTTGGGGAGTACGGATTCCGGTAATAATTACGTGAATCGGAGTTGTCCAATGGAAAATATCTTTGGCTTGCTTGTCGATGAGTTAGGGGATTATATCGAAGAGGACCACACGACAGGGAATTCTTATTATGAACGTTTCCGGTTACAATCAACCCGTTACCCGAAATTCTATTCTTCCACGGGTGACATCCGGATTACGGCATGGAAAAAAGGTTCCGGTTCAAGTATGTATTTGGCAAAATATGAACGCCCTACATTAAAGAAAGATTTGGCTCTTTTCCCGCGGCCTATTGTTTCTATGTTGAAATTAGGAGAAATGTACCTGATTGCGGCAGAAGGTGCCGCGGAATCTGTCTCTACCGGAGAGGCGATTCGTTTGTTGAACATCTTGCAACAATCTCGTAACGGAGGAATATTCACGAGTGATGATAAAGAGGCGATTATCTCGGAAATATTGAAAGAATATCGACGTGAAATGATCGGAGATGGACAGGTGTTCTATGCGTATAAACGACGTAATGTGCCGGAAATTGAAAAGGGGTATGCTACAAGTGGTGTTGTTACCATGTCGGTTGAAAAATATACCCCTGATATTCCGACGACAGAGTTTGATGGTGGAAGAACGTATTAACTTAAAAACGAGAAATGATGGAGACTATAAAACTATTGATTTTTTGTTTGTTACTTGGTGGTTGCATAAATGCGTGCAGTAGAGATGAGATCATGATTTTTAAGGAAGAGCAAAATAGTTTGAATTTCCCTAAATACCAGTATCTTTCTACGACCTACAAATATGATAGCCTTCAATTTTCTTCCGTGTTCAGTGGAGGAAATGAAGTGGCTGATTTTTATATTCCTATTCGTGTGGCAGGATCGGTGTCAGATCAAGATCGTGAATATAGATTGCGGGTGAATCCGGAAGAAACATTTGGTATCAAGGAGAATACTCATTATACCTTGGAAACAACACAATTATTTCGAGCCGGAAGATATATAGATTCAACCGTGGTGAAAATCAATGTACAGGCAATAAAAGATGATGCAGTTGAAGGAAGAATATATATAGAGTTGGTTCCTAATGAGAACTTTGTACGTGGTTTAGATTTTTATCAATACATGATTGTAAACGTATCTGGAGTGGGATTAAGTAGTCAGCCCACTCTCTGGCGAACCAATTCTTTAGATACCTATGGTGGGACCTATTCGTCCGTGAAAGCGGAAAAGTTTATTGAACTGAATGGTATATTGGAAGAAGACTGGAAAGCTCCTAATAAGGCAATACTCTACGCTTATGCGAAGAAAACTTACGAATGGTTTGAGAATAACCCGACGTATGACAATGGCGAGTTAGTGGTATTTAAAGGAACGATAGAATATTGAAAAAAAACAGGTCTATGAAAGTGATAAAAGATTTTATATGTATGTCCTTTGTTTTGATGCTGATCATTACGGGATGTTACGAGGATAAGGGGAGTTATAACTATTCCGAGTGGACGGGTATTGATTCCGTGACCGGAGTAGAAATTCCGGGAAGTTCTTACGGACGAATCTCTTTGTCCGAGGGAGAACTTTTAGAGATAGATCCTAAAATCACCTTTAAGGAGGGGACGAATCCTAATGATTTTGAGTATGCATGGGTTATGGGGGGTGACACTATCGGAACCAGTCTGAAGCTTTCTTGGGAAGTTGCTTTTGGGAATATCGAATTCTTGAGTGGTGAGGCTTATTTCTGGTTGGCTATTCGTAATAAAGTGACCGGGGAAAGCTGGAAACATTATGCTACTTCCAATAATGGTGCTTATATGGTAAAGGTCAAGATTGTCCCGACGGCGATTCCGTTGATTGGAGTGATGATTTACGAGAAGGCCGATGGAACCCTTGAATGGGGATCTATTAAAGGAAGTAACCGGGCAGCTCCGCAACAATTTACAACGGTTTTCACCGAAATGTTTAAACGTTATAATTCGGATAAAGTAATCAAAGGCCCGTTTGTCGGGGCAACGTTTGATACAAGACAATTAAGTATTTACACGCAAGATCCGGATGGATATGGCACGATGATTCAGGCTGCGGATGGACAAACGTACCCGTTTGGTCAGGTAATGGGTTCTGTTCAAAGTCTTACTTTCACGGAGAAACCGACGGCTGTTGTAAAGGCTAAAAATGCTTATTTCAACCATATGCAGGAAATATTGATCGGAAACGAATTGTTCCTTTCTACCATGAATAGTGATTATCCCTATCAGTTAATCAATCCGAATTCTCCGGGTGAAGAGACGGGAGTGGAGCAAGTAATTGGGGCTTTGCCGTATAATCGTAATGCTCCCGTGACCTTACAACGCTTAACGGATGGTAGTATCTATTATTATTTCTACAATGCCAATAAAGGATATAGTCGTCAGCCTTTGTTCGATGGCAATGGGGAGGTCGTGAGATTGGATAAAATGGTTGGGTTATACCATGAGCCGACAGGACAATCGAATACCAAATTGAAATTCTTCCTTGTGGGCAAAAAAGGCAATGAATATAAGATGTATATTTACGAATATCAACAATTTGCAAGAGCAACAGATGTTATTTCTTACCTATCGGAAAAAGATGTGACCCAATGGGCAGGTGGAATGACGGATAACGCTATTTGGTTCACCACGGTTCTGCCTGTTGGTTGGAACTATGCTTACATTGCCAAGGGTAAAGATTTGTGGCGGTATAGTTATGAAGGGTTGGAAACTCCCACTATTGTCAAGAGTTTCCCGGATGATATTGTGTCGGTTGTACCGACACCGAATGCATCTCTTTTCGGAGATGATGAAAGTAATGAGTTATACACGGCAGTATTTACTTATAATTCAACAACTCAGACAGGATCAATGTACATTATCAACCCTCGTACAACGGTTGTGGAAGAATTCGCATCGAGCGAGAACTCCATACCGGGTAAGGTATTGATGTACCTGCCTTATTTGTCGAATTAAGTTATTCGAGTGATTGAAATTTATTGTGTTTTGGAAATAAATTAAGAGGGACAGGCTCGTGGTTATCAAGGCTATCGGAGGTAGCCTGTCCACCTCTAATCTTTTTCTTATAGGTATTCTATTGTCTGGAAATAGACGTTTTGTATGTAAAAATTATATATGTTTAAAAAAATGAATTATGGAAGAGAATGTGATTGAGTGTAAAAACCTGACTCATTACTATGGTTCCCGATTGATCTATGAGAATTTGAATTTTTCGGTGAAGAAAGGGCATATCATGGGATTGTTGGGAAAAAATGGGTGTGGTAAAACGACCACGATCAATATTTTGAATGGTTTTCTTCAACCTCGTTCCGGAGAATGTTTGATCTATGGTGAGAGTACACAGAATCTGAGCCCGGAAACCAAACGTCGTTTGGGATATTTGATAGAAGGGCATATTCAGTATTCGTTTATGAATATCTATCAGATCGAGAAGTTTTATTCCGGTTTTTACAAAAATTGGAATCGGGATGCTTATTTCGAACTGATGAACCGGATGAAAATATTACCCTCGCAAAAAGTATCGAGTATGTCTTGTGGACAGCGGGCTCAAGTGGCATTGGGGTTGATTCTGGCACAGGACCCTGATCTGTTGATTTTAGATGACTTCTCGTTGGGACTGGATCCCGGTTACCGTCGTTTATTTGTTGATCATATGCGAGAGTATGCAAAATCCGGAAATAAAACCGTATTTCTGACTTCTCATATTATTCAAGATATGGAACGTCTGATTGATGATGTCTTGATTATGGATTATAATCGGGTATTGATGAGAGGATCGGCATCCGAATTTATGGAAAAATTCCATCAGTTTACTTTTGATCTAGACAGGGATGATCTGGATTTTAAGTCAGATCCTCTGATTGTTGAGGCTGATCGTATAAAAAATCACTATGAAATTTACACTTATGCTTCAGAAAGTGAAGTAAAAGCGATGTTAGAAACGAAAGGATTGGCGTATCGAAATTTTGCATCCGTAAAGATGACGTTGGAAGATGCATTTATTGGTTTAACTGGAAAATATTAAAAATATGATATTACACCTTTTTTATAAGGAATGGTTAAAGACCCGGTGGGCAGCTTTTTTTGTCTCTCTCGTTGGTCTGGCAATTGTTGTCTATATATTTTTGGATGTGGATAACAACGTGCGAATGAAAGGTTCGTTCAATTATTTGATGAGTGTTTTCTACGGAATGCCTCAGGCAAACTATTATAATGCTCTGATCAAATATGTCCCTTTATTAATCGGGGTTTGTATCGGTTTGTCGCAATATGTACCGGAAGTGTTGGATAAACGAATCAAGTTGACACTTCATCTCCCTTTGCGTAACACAATGGCTTTGTACACGATGCTTTGTTATGGATTTCTTTTGTTAATCTTGTCGTATGGAGTGGTGTTTGGGACATTCTTTTATTTGAATAACAGCTATTTCCCTTTCGAGGAAAGTTGGGCGGTACTTACTTCCATGATGCCTTGGCTCTTGGGTGGAATTGCGGCTTATTTCATGATTGCCATGATCGCCATGGAACCTAATTTATTCTACCAATTTATTTATGCACTTGTGGCCTATTATCTGGTGAAACAATTCTATATCGGAGTGGAACATGCGGATACCCGCCATATCATTCCGGCGTTAGCCATCATGGCTTTTGTGCCGTGTACGGCATTATTGTATACATCATATCGGTTTATGAAAGGAGAGAGATAATTATGACAGCAAAAGTAGTACGAATCATAATGATACTGTTGACGGTTTTTATAGCGTCAATAGTTCTACCGGATTTTTATAAAACCTCGTTCAGACGGAATGTAAAATATGTCTCGCTGAATTATAGTGAGGTGACTAAACAGTTTGTGATATGGGGATTAAAAGATGGTGTTCTGTTAGATACGCTTGGAAATGAATATTCTCGTCAGGAATATGAACGGATGGTGCCTTTCTCCAGTATGCCGCAATTACTAAAACGGAATGAATTCCCGGATACCGTGGCCGGTGTACCGGTGACTCCTCAGCTTGTGGCGGAAAATAATTATCGGCATATCGTAAATCTGACAGAACGGGGTCGGTATTATGCCATGTCTCCGCTTGTTCACGGGGGTACGGATCGTGTCGGGTATATTTACACAAATGATATGATGCGGGTAAACCGGAACGGGATTGAATTCTATAACTGCGAGGATGGACGAGTAGATAAAGAAAAAAGTGCCCTTTTTGATCAGGAACTACGGAAATTGGGCTATTGTCCTCCGGCAAAAAAATTGTATGGTCGATCTGCTACCGGGTATAAGCGGGATGACGGTTTATTCTTTGTGGATAGTAAAGATCAGTTATTTCAAGTACGCTACCATGCTTATAAGCCGGATTGTCGTAAAATCGAACTTCCCGATCAGATCAAATTGCGAAGAGTTGAATGTGAACCCGATCATCCGGAAGTTGTGGCTTATCTTTTTGGAGATAATAACGGAGTATATATTCTGACCGTGGACAATCAGATTATCAAATTGGATTTTGATGAGTTTAACTACGATCAATTTAAAGTTTTTGATGTGATGGGTAATCTCTTCTACCACATGATCTCTATCCAGAAAGATGGTTACGAGAAACTATATATTTTTGACCGGGACTATAAACTACTGGATAAATACGGGGTTCATTCCGACGTGTATGAAGAATCGGCTGCGGGAGTTGTTGAAGGCTTCCTCTTCCCGTTTGTAACTTCCACCTACTCTTATATTAATGGATATTATATAAGTTCCGAGGGACAACCATTCGTCAAGTTCATTTGGTTGAATCTCGTGTTAGCCGGAGTTCTATTGTATATAAAACGACGTAAAGGTTTGAATGTGAAGAAGCCGTTCCATATCATTGATCTATTCATGGTCGTGGCATTTGGAGTCTTTGGATTCATAAGCGTGTTGATTTATCCGATTCGAAAATAAATTAATCTAGATAGTAATGGAAGAAAATATAATAGAGTGTAAAAATCTGACCCACTATTATGGGAAACGGTTAATCTATGAAAATCTCAATTTTTCGGTGAAGAAAGGGCATATCATGGGATTATTGGGAAAAAACGGATGTGGTAAAACGACCACGATTAATATATTGAATGGCTTTCTGCAACCTCGTTCCGGGGAGTGTTTGATTTATGGGGAATCGACCCAGAATTTGAGTCCGGAAACAAAACGGCGTTTAGGATATTTGATCGAGGGACATATACAGTACTCGTTTATGAATATTTACCAGATCGAGAAATTTTATTCCGGTTTTTATAAAAACTGGAATCGGGATGCCTATTTTGATCTGATGAAAAGGATGAAAATACTTCCTTCTCAAAAAGTTTCCAGTATGTCATGCGGCCAGCGGGCTCAAGTGGCTTTAGGACTGATTCTTGCTCAAGATCCGGATTTGCTGATCTTGGATGACTTCTCTCTAGGATTAGATCCCGGCTATCGTCGCTTGTTCGTGGATCATATGCGTGAATATGCCAAGGCCGGAAATAAAACCGTATTCTTGACCTCTCATATTATTCAGGATATGGAGCGATTGATCGATGACGTGTTGATCATGGATTATAACCGGGTATTAATGCGAGGATCGGCATCTGAATTTATGGAAAAGTTCCACCAGTTTACATTTGATCTGAACCGGGATGATGTGAATCTTAAAGAAGAATCACTGACTGTTGAGATGGATCGAATTAAAAATCACTATGAACTTTACACGTATGCATCGGCAGAAGAAGTACAGGCCATGTTGCAGGCAAAAGGGTTGGAATATTCTGATTTTAAACCTGTAAAGATGACTTTGGAAGATGCTTTTATTGGTTTAACAGGTAAATATTAAGATTATGGCATTACATCTTTTTTATAAAGAATGGTTAAAAACGAAATGGTTTGTACTTGCTTCTCTGGTGTTGGGAGTGGGAACAATATTATATGCATTCATTGGCTTGAATAGCAATATTATAAATGCTGATGGAGGATCGAATTATGTTTTTGAATGGTTTACACAAGCCGGACGGCCGCATTATGGGATTTTCAAGAATATCCCTTTTATCATTGCCTTATTGATTGGTGGATCGCAGTATTTGCCGGAGGTCCTGCAAAAAAGAATCAAATTAACCCTGCATTTACCGTTGAATGAAATTGTGATGCTTTACACGATGGTTTTATATGGGTTTCTCATGATTCTTTCATTGATGGTCATCTTCATGATACTGTTTTTCACGATAGACCTTTATTTCTTTCCGGTGGAGATGCATGTTATGGCTATAAATGCTTTCTTGCCTTGGATATTGGGAGGATTCACGACCTATTTCTTCGTGGCAATGATTGCCATGGAACCCAGTTGGAAATTCCGGTGTTTATATGCGATCGTGGTGTATGAATTATTGGATATTTATCTGTTGGGAGGTAATATGTCGAATCTCTATGTACTAATGATTATAGTACTGGTCATCGCGAGTCTTGGAATGATATATACGGCTAATCGTTTTAAAATAGGAGAAAAATAATATGATACCAAAGATGATAAGATTAGCTCTGGTGCTATTGGCTGTATTGGTAATGGCGTTGGAGTTCCCTAAAATATATAAGAAAACATTCGAACAAAGGGAAAGACGTACTCAGCTCGTATTTAGCGAGATATTGAATGATTTTGTTACCTTGAAATATGAATACGACACGGTACAGTTACGTGAGATTCAGGTCGGAAGAGATCGGGCCGGAAATACTTACGACACGAAAGCATTGATGGATATATTCCCGATGAAGAATTGTCGGCAATTAATGTACGAGAACCGGTTCCCCGATACAATTCGCGGGCAACACGTGACCTTACAGATGATACAGGATGCGGCACGTTTCCCCTTGTTCCTTGGGGCTGGACCCGGACGAAAATCTTTGTTGTGGATGTTCGAATCCCATACGGATCGGATAAAAATGGAACTTCCTGAAGATATGTTTCGCTTGACAGATGACGGGATTGAATTTATTGAAACGGATATTAATCGGGTTAAAGGCGTGAATAAGGAAAAGAGTGAACGTTTTACCCGGGCCATGAAGAATGAAGGCATACAATTCCCGATAAAGAATATTTATGGACTTCCTTCCACTTCCAAATCAAAAGATGATGGCTATTTTATGGTGGACAATAAGGACGATTTTTTCCATTTAAAAATGTATGATGGAGAACCTCAATGTCATAAAATACCTCTTCCTGTCGGTATGCAGGTAAATGGAATGAATTGTCTGGTGGATAATGTAAATTATGGATACGTGTACGATCAGAACTATAACATCTATTTGATGCGTATCAAAGATTATAGTTTCTTCCAGCTCCCGATATATGATTACAAGGACTATGGGAGTCTGATTACGATGAGTGAGGACCTTTTCTTCTATACCTATCAATTGTACGGTTTGGATCGTGTGAAAATTTACGTGGTGGACAAGGAGCATAATTTGCTGGCTTCCGAAACATTGGTTTATCCTCTTTACGAAAATTCGAAAGTGGGACAGAGAGAGAACTATGTATTCCCCTTTAAAGCTCGTTTCACCCGTGATGGAGCCAAAAAGTTGAAAGTGGAGGCCTATGATATGCAACGGTTTATTTATTTGAATATAGCGTTAACCTTATTGTTACTCTGTATCAGGTTGTACCATAAACGGAGTATGCGGAATTTATTTAATTATTTGGATCTGGCCGTGACATTGGTATGTGGAATTTATGGTTTTATTGCCGTACTTATTTTCCCGAATCGTAAATAATGACAGCATGATGAAAAAAATTATATTAAGCTTGGGCGTTTTGTTACTAACGATAGCTCTTTACGCCCAAAAACCTTTTGATCTGAAAACAGGAGATATCCTGTTTCAGACCAATAAGGCTCGAACCTCTTTTGTGAAGGCAATCGAAAACGTGACAACCAGTTTGGATGATTTGAACTTTTCCCATGTTGGGGTTGTGCTGGTTGAGGATGGACAGGTTTTCGTGTTGGAGGCCACTCAGCCCGACGTTTGTAAAACCCCGTTAGAAAAATTTCTTAAACAGGCTAAATCCGTGAACGGGAATCCGTTGGTTGTGGTCGGGAGGCTGAAACCGAAATATCAGAAGTCCATTCCCCGTGCGATAGAAATATTGAAGTCATTTTTAGGGAAACCTTATGATTACGTGTTTTTACCGGATAATGATAAATATTATTGTAGTGAGATCATCTATTTGGCTTTTTTGCGTCCTAACGGGAAGCCGATTTTCAAGGCGACTCCAATGTCATTTAAAGACAAGGAGACGGGTGAAACCAGTCCCTTGTGGAAGAAACATTTCGAGCGCCATAAAACTCCGATCCCGGAGGGTATTCTTGGAACAAGCCCCGGTGAGATGTCTCGTTCTAAAGCGATAAAGATCGTACACCGTTATTTTTAAACGGGATTCAATTCGCTCCGTTGTTTGAATTTCAATTAAAACCAATAAAGTATGGCACTTGATAAAATTCGACTAATTGCAAGTTATGAGAGAAAGATCATTCGGCGACATTTGTTGTTTTGGATTTTTCTTATTTGTATTGTTTTTGGAATTACAGGTGTACAATGGTATTTACAAGTAGATTCCACTGTATGGGTGGAATCTGCTTTATCTGCTACGGTACCTTACATGAACGCATGGTTGTTCAATTTGTTACAATCTTTATTGGTTATCTTTGTCGGGGTGGAATTTGTCTGGAGGGATCGGCAGTTAGGTACCAATGAAACCTTTTTAAGTCGTTCCGAGACAAACGTGGAGTATATGTTTGGAAAGATATGGGGAGTAATGAAGATCTGTCTCTTGTTGAATCTTGTTTCAATAGGAATCGCTATCATGATTCATTTGTTATTCATGGAGACGGTAGCTTTTAATCCATTTCTCTATTTGTTTTATTTATTGACGTTGACTTTCCCTGCCTTGGTGTTTGTTCTTGGAATCTCGTTGTTTGTTGCGATGTTGATTCGTAATCATTATCTGGTATTATTGCTTTTGATGATTGGGTTCATCGGGTGTTATTTTGCCGCTCCGTGGACATTATATGGAATGTTTGATCCATGGGCTCGTTCCCAGCCGTTGTTATTTTCTGATGCAATCGGTTTTGCCAATATCGGGATCTTCCTGTTACATCGCTTGGCATACTTTTCTTGTGGAGTCGGTCTGATATTTTTGTCGATGCTGTTAATGAAACGTATGGATGATAAACGTTCTGCTTTTCGGAAAGTATTGGGAATCTTAGCGGGTGGTTTCGTCCTATTGGGAATCTTAGCGGGTACATTATATTTGAATACTTACCTGGATATAAATCAACGACGTGTAAGATTCAGGATTGCTCAGGAAAAATATATGAAGAATGATCGGGTCCAGATTGTCTCCAACCGTATGGTGTATAAACAATCCGGGAACAGGCTGAACGTTGAAAGTCTTTTACTTCTGGTGAATAAGAGTAAGCAACCGATAGACTCCCCGATACTTTATTTGAATCCCGGATTAGGCATTGTTTCTTTGACAAGTGAAGGGCAGGAGTTGGCTTATAATCGAGAAGGACACGTGGTTGTCATGAATCGGAAAATGGAGTGTGGGGAGGAATTACCTTTGCGGGTAGAATATGAGGGAACAATTGATGAGGCTATTTGTTATTTAGAACTATCTGATGAAGAATATCATAATACGCGAATGGGAGTTCTTCCGTTTTCTGCTGATCCATCGGGGAAGATGCCTAAAACCCGGCATGAACTGTATAGTAATGGAGGACGTTTTGCCCATGTTGGGAATAAATATACAATTCTTTTGCCCGAATGTTTGTGGTATTTATCGGCAGTACCACCAGTGAACCTGCAAATGCCTTCAATGAAAGATTTCGATTTCACGGATTATCAATTGGAGGTGGAAGGGCAAGAAGGTAAGGCTGTTATTTCTCAAGGCTGCATGGAGAGAAATGAAAAAGGGATTAGTTATTCCAATGCTCATCCGTTGCCTCGTCTCAGTTTATGTATAGGGGATTATGAACAGAAGACGATAACCGTTGATTCACTTTCATTCGGGATATATTATTTCCCGGGGCATGATTTTTGGGTTAAAGATCATCGTTTGTCGTCAGATTCCTTGAGATTATTAATATCTGATCAGTTGGGAATGTTGAAACATCAAATAGGAAATTCACTTCCAACAAATCGTTTGTCAATAGTCGAAATGCCATTGAATTTTAGAGCTTATCTTAGACAGGGCCAATTGGGAAGTAATTTCGTACAACCTGAATTTGTGTTCTTCCCGGAGAAACTTTTTACCGAATCCTATCGGTCGATGAAGGATATTTTGAAAGTAATAAAGACCGAGAGAGTTCTTGAGAGAGAAGGGGTTGTTCTGCGGTCAAACGTGATAAATCGTTTTTTCGAACCGATTTATAATATTATGCCTATGTATCAGGAATTTCGAGCCACAATATATTCGGATAAGTTTCCTTGTATTGGAGATTTGATATACGAGATGCGGTTTTCCGGTCAGTCTAAAGATCATTTATCATTAAATGAAAAGGTGAAAATCATTCAATATTGGGATGGAAAAAGCTTGCGTGGAGCATTGATGGATAGGGATAATCCGGTTGAATACATGATGCTCAAAAAGAAAAGAGAGCATATCAATTCATTAATTGCGACTCAGGTAGAGATGATGTATATGTGGGATTTTATCGAGGATTTTGTAAAACGTCATTCTTTTCAACGAGTTGATTTTGATGTTTTTGCTCGTGAATTTAAAGATCAATTCAATGTGAATATAGATAGTCTGTTGGATCGCTACTATGATGATAATCAACTACCAATCTTGTTTGTTCAAGACTTGAAAATGGAATCTTATAATGATATTCCCTTAGGGTATTGTAAGGTATATAATCCTTCGGATGTCGATGGTATACTAAAGGTGGATGGGTATGATCAGAAATTACGTCGGCAACGGCCGAACTATTTTTTAATTCCAGCGAAAAGTTGTAAAGAGGTTCGAGTGAGGAACTATACTATACCGAGTTTTTCCGTGGAACTGGGTTTATGTTGTAATTTACCTGATAGAATTTCTATAATGTACAATGATACAGAGAAAACAGAGTGGGATTGGGAAGGAATTAGAGATGCTGATAGTAGTAGTTTTAGGTTATCGCCGAATGAAATTGTTGTGGATAATGAAGATGTCGGTTTCCGTTTGGTGGGAAAGGATAAGCGTAAGAAATGGGGCGAACATCTTCAAGAAGAACGAGAGTACCAGAGTGTGGAGGATGTGGGTGATGAATGGATTCTTTCAATTTCTTCTTCTTTATATGGGTATAAAATAAAGAGTGCTTACTGTAAAAAGGCTGGGATTGGGGAAGAGTATGCCGAGTGGATAGTGAAGATTAAAGAACCGGGAAAATATCGTGTTGTCGCTCATGTCCCGGAATCTTTGTATGCAACCTTCTTGGGTTCCTTTTTGAAAAATGCAAGGTTGTATTATCAAGTATTTTCGGAGGAAGGAGATACTTATGTAGAACTGGATCTGAACGAGGAAACCCCGGGATGGATTGAGTTGGGAACATATGAGTTCCGTGAGGGGGATTACTTTGTACGATTAAGTGATAAGGGTGGAACTGATTTGCAACCGGTAATAAAAACAAGAATGTTAAGAAGAAATACAAATGTTACTTGTTACCAAATAATCATTGCAGATGCCGTGAAGTGGGTTAAAGTCGAATAATGATATGAAAAAAGCCGGTTCTTACCGGCTTTTTTCATATCACGATATTGATTTTATTCGAAGTTAGCAAATTCTCCTTGTTTCAAGAATTCAACGGCAGCCTCAATGTCTTGGTACATTACCCGGTCTTGGCTGTTGAACGGTACGATGGTACGGAATTCTGCCAAGAAGTTTTCCAGATATTCTGATGTTTTCGTCGGACGTTGCATATCGATGGCTTGTGCGGCGTTCATCAATTCGATAGCTAACACGCGTTCCACGTTCTCGATTACTTTCACGGTCTTGGTTGCGGCGTTACCACCCATGCTGACATGGTCTTCCTGCTCGTTGGAGGACGGGATGGAGTCCACGGAACACGGGGAACACAATTGTTTGTTCTTGCTGACAATAGCGGCAGCGGCGTATTGCGGGATCATGAAACCGGAATTCAAGCCGGAATTGGCAACGAGGAATTCAGGTGTTTTACGATCTCCGGCAATCAAACGGTATACCCGTCTTTCTGAGATACTACCCAATTCAGCAATAGCGATGCTCAAGAAATCTAATACCAGTGCTAGCGGTTCACCGTGGAAATTACCCCCGGAAATGATCAAATCGTCCTCCATGAAAATCGTCGGGTTATCGGTTACCGAGTTGATTTCCCGTTCAACGACAGAGGCCACGTAAGCCACGGTGTCTTTCACTGCCCCGTGTACTTGCGGCATACAGCGGAAAGAGTACGGGTCTTGCACGTGAGTTTTTTCCATTTTCTGGAATTCTGAACCTTCCAGTAAGGTGCGGATATTGCGAGCCGTTTCAATTTGTCCCGGATGAGGACGGGCCTCGTGAATTTGTGGTAAGAACGGGTCGATACGTCCGTCGTATGCTTCCAGTGATAACGCCCCGATAATGTCAGCGTATTTTACCACTTTGAAGGCATTCAATAAAGCGTAAACAGCATGAGAACTCATGAATTGAGTACCGTTCAACAAGGCCAATCCTTCTTTGGCTCCCAGTTGGATGGGTTCCCAGCCAAATTTGGCATTAATTTCTTTTGCTGGATAGATTTTTCCCTTGTAGAATACTTCACCCTCGCCGATCAACGGCAAGAACAAGTTTGCCAGTGGGGCCAAGTCTCCGGATGCACCCAAAGAACCCAACTCTTTCACCACGGGAAGAACGTCATGGTTGAACATATCGATAATACGTTCTACTGTCACTTGTTGTACCCCGGATTTTCCTAAAGAGAGAGCATGAGCCTTCAACAACAGCATCAAACGGATAATATCTTTATGCACGGGTTCTCCCAAGCTACAAGCGTGAGACATTACCAAATTAGCCTGTAATTGGCTTAAGTCTTCTTGCGAAATAGAAATTTTGCATAGAGAACCGAACCCGGTCGTAATTCCATACAACGGTTTGTCTGAGGTTGCGATCTTGTGATCCAAGTAAGCCTTGCAATCATTGATCAGTTTCTTGCTTTCGTCTGATAAAGCTAACTTATACTTTTTAGTTAAGATTTTTTCGATTTGCTCGAAAATTAATTTCTCTGGGGTTATATAATGAGTCATTGGAATTTTAGATTTTAAATTTTAGATTTTAAATTGTACGCACACGAGCGAGGCGGGAGCCTGGCGAGTTTGTAAGGGCTATAAGGTTCATAAGGTAAACTTTCGGTTTTTAAAGTTTCGTTACTTTATAAACTTTATGGACTTTACAAACTTTATAAACAGCTTCCCGATCACGGGAATCTGACATCAAATCCGTGGCTTTTCAGCGGACGTTGTTCTTTGCGATAGAGTTGCATATTTTAATTCTCGCTTTTTAGTTTGTCAACCAGGCTGGAAACGGCTACACTTTCTTGTTCTCCGGTGAGCATATTTTTCAGCGTGACCACGTTATTGTTTATTTCGTTTTCACCGACTAAGGCCACGTAGGGAATACTCTTTTTGTCGGCGTAAGTCATTTGCTTCTTCATCTTGGCGGCTTCAGGGTATATCTCGGAGTTGATTCCCGCGGCCCGTAGGGTTTTCAGCACGGGAAGACAGAAAGCCTCCTCTTTTTCCCCGAAGTTCACGAAAAGTACACGGGTCGTTGCCGTGGAATCCTTGGGGAAGATGTCCAGTTGGTTCATCACGTCGAAGATACGGTCGGCCCCGAAGGATATGCCGACACCCGACATATTTTTCATCCCGAAGATACCGGTCAAGTCGTCATAACGTCCCCCCCCGGTGATACTCCCGATCTCCACGTCCTTGGCTTTTACCTCGAAGATGGCTCCGGTGTAGTAGCTCAAACCTCGGGCAAGTGTTAGGTCCAGTTTTACTTCCGTTTGGATGTCCAGTTGATTCAGGTAACGGAACACGGTGGAGAGTTCTGCAACTCCTTTTAATCCGGTTTCGCTGCCTTTCAGGACTTCTTGTAAGCGGGTCAATTTCTCCTCGTTGGAACCTTCCAAGCGTAGAATCGGCTGTAATTTCTCGATGGCCTCTTCTGACACTCCTTTTTCCCGGAGTTCGGCGTTCACGTTCTCGGCACCGATCTTGTCCATCTTGTCAATGGCAACGGTGATGTCAACCAGCTTGTCGGGATGCCCGATTGTCTCGGCAATTCCCGCCAACACTTTCCGGTTGTTGATCAACAAGCGTACGTTTATTTTCAGCCGTTTGTACACCTCGTCCACGATTTGAACCAATTCCACCTCGTTCAGCAAGGAATCACTTCCCACGACATCCACGTCACACTGGTAGAACTCGCGATAGCGTCCCTTCTGCGGACGGTCAGCCCGCCACACGGGTTGAATCTGGTAGCGCTTGAACGGGAACGATATTTCATTCTGGTGTTGTACCACGAATCGGGCGAAAGGCACAGTCAGGTCATAACGCAATCCCTTCTCGCAAATCTTGTTGGTCAACCGGGGAATATTGCGTTCCTCCACTTCGCTATTGGTGACAGGTGCCAAGAAATCCCCGGAGTTCAGTATTTTGAAAAGTAATTTATCCCCTTCCTCGCCGTATTTCCCCATGAGGGTCGAAAGATTTTCCATTGCCGGAGTTTCCAACGGCAGGTAACCATAGAGTTTGAATACGGATTTGATCGTGTCGAATATATAATTTCTTTTCACCATAACTTCCGGTGAATAGTCTCTTGTTCCTTTCGGGATAGATGGAGTCTGTGCCATGTCTTCTTTTTTAGCTTTTATCTTAATAGTGATGCAAATATAAACGATTCTGATTTCTTTTGAAACTCTTCGGTGGAATAAATATTGGGTGTTGACGGAGTGGTCTTGTATTTTTAAGATAAAACCATTGAAATATCTGGGATATATATAAGTAATAATTCTCTATAAGCCTTGTTTCAGGCTTTTCTCCCCTTTTCCCGTGTATGGTAAAAGGGCTATGAAAGGGGAATGAAAGGGCGTGGAATGGGACATGGGGGATTATTACCTTGTGAAAGGGTTGGTATTGCGATAGTATTAAGCTGTCTTTTATTTGTAATTTCCCGGCATGAGGGGAATAAATTATAAAGAGAATCATTACTTTTGTTATAAATATTATGGCTTATGCAGGATGAGTTAACTTTGTTCCGGAAAATGCAGGAAGGGGATTGGAATGCGTTCAATTCTTTTTTCGAGTCTTACTCGGAACGGTTATACCTTTACGCGTTAGGTTTTGTCGGGAACCGGGCGGAAGCGGAGGACATCGTGCAGGATACGTTTATTTACCTATGGGTCAACCGGGCGAAAATCTCTCACTCGGGATCGATCTATGCTTATTTAAGTCGTTCAGTCAAGAATTCTTGTATTGATCGTAAACTTCACGAGGAGGTGAAACAAAGGTACCAGCGGGAAATGATGGCGTCAGGGGAAGAAGTAAGTGAGGATTCTGAGAGTTTCGAAGAGTTGTACGAGCGATTGCAAATCGTGATGGATAGCTTGCCGCCCAAGTGCAAGGAGATTTTTATTTTGGGATGTGTCGAGGGATTGAGTTACAAGGACGTGGCCGAACAATTGGGCGTGTCCGTGAATACCGTGAAGACACAGGTCAAGGTCGCTTACAAGAAAATTAAATCCGAGTTTGGCGATCGGGATAAAAATTTCATGTTAATCCTGTGTAATTCTTTTTTCAAAGAAGAGGTGGAGAAATAGGTTGTAACTTTTCTTCCGTGGGAACGGTAAAAGCTAGAAAATCTGTTTTTTATGAAGTTAGACGTGAAACGAGTATTTCATCCGGTGAGCCCATTGATGGCCACGGCGAAAGGGGTGGCCGTACTTTTGTCCTATTTGGTTGGGGCTTACCTCACGGGGCATTTTCACGTGGAATCCCGTTGGATGGGGTCCATGCTTGCGGTAATCTCCGCGATTGTCGTGTTGCAGGAAGACGTGAAAACTTCTATTCATCAGGGAGGTCTGCGGGTGTTCGGGACGTTTATCGGGGCCGTGATTGCTTACGTGTATCTACTTCTTTTTCCATTCACCCTTTTGGGAATGATTGTCACCGTGTTTTTATTGGATATTTTATGTATGCTTTTGGGCATCCCCGATGATGGTAAGATGGCCACCATTACTTTGGTAATTATCCTGCTTATATCTAAAATGTCTCCCTCGATTTCTCCTTTCGTGAATGGTGTCCTGCGCTTTAGTGAGGCCACAGTTGGAGCTTTGATCGGGATCGCTTTGGCATGGGGTGTGGAGCAGATCAGGAAAAGGACGAATCATTGATCCTTTTCCGGGGCTGGGGGCTTGTCATCCTTTTCTCTTCCGGGTTTAGTTCCCCTTTGGCTTAACGGTTGAGCCCAGAAATCGATAAAATCCCATCGCCAGACCGAATCTGCAAGGTTTATTTCAAATAAGTTTTCGTCATCCATCGTTTTATCAATAAAAATTCTTACCGATAAAAGTAGGGTAAAGATGGAAACTTCAACGTGCAAAGTATATAAATCGACCGTTCAAATCGTTCAAAAGTAAGAAAAAACGACGTGACAAATTGTACGATATGCGCTTGTAGAGGGAGAATTTTGAATGATATGCACAAATGATGATAATTAAAGAGCTTGTTTGCCAGAATGTTATTGTACGTTTTTTGATATATTTGCATGATATGAGTATGCAAACATGGATTTCGATTCTCACGAACCTGTTTCCGGTGATCTCGGCCTTGACCTGTTGCCTGTTAATGATACTTACCTACAAGGATAGTGTGCGGGAGGAAGAGCGTTACTTGAAACGGGGGTTATTCTTTTTCTATTTCTCGGTCGCTTTCGGGTGGGCCTGCGTGATCATCTACACGTGGTCGCCTCGTCTTTTCGTCTATTTGAATAGCTTGTGTTATTGTTCATTTATCATGATGTCCGTGACATTCTATCATGTTGTTTTCTGGTTGACGCGGGTGGATTCTTCCGAGCATTTTTCCATGCGGCACTACTATCTGCCCGTGTTGATCCCGGTGGTTCTCCTTGTGTGGAGCCTTTTCGTGCCTTTGGACGTGCAGGTGGCGATCGTGGCCGTGGATAGCCCGCTGGAAGATGTTTATTTTTATTTTACTCGTTTTTTCACTTCCCAGTTGATGGTGGCGTTCCTGTTTTGTCTTTGTTATACTTTGCTGGGGCTGAAACGTCTGTTCCGCTACTGGCGTGTTATGCGGGAACGGTTGGGAGATATGAAAGAGCCTCCCTTGCGTTGGCTGGGATGCGTGTTGCTCTTGTTTCTCTTTTCTTTATGTATGCCCTTGTTGGATCCTCTTTTCGCCGAGAGTTACTGGCTTGATTTTCTCCCGATTGGAATTTTGTTGTTACAATATTCGATCGTGGCTTATAATATTATTGTCGGAAATTACGTTTTGTGTTCTTGCGTGGAGGAATCGTCCGGTGATCGGCAGGAGATCAAAAAAACGCCCCTACTGAACAAGGAGAGGTTCGAGAAATATATCCGGGAAGAAAAGCCTTACTTGAACCCGGAATTGAAAATAACGGACCTGACCGGGGAGTTACAGACCAATCGTACGTATCTTTCCACGTTTATTAACCGTACGTATGGGATGAATTTTAATACCTATATTAATGATTGTCGCCTGCGTGAAATGAAAGCTTTTTTGGCTGATTCAACTTGTGCGGGAGTGAGCATGACGGATTTGGCGATTCGTGCCGGTTTTGGTTGTTATCATAGTTATCGACGGGCAAAAAAGAGAAATATCACAAATTTCTAAAAAAAATCATGATTTCTTTTCACCCTAATTGATCTGTTTCTCGCTTTACGTGTAGAAAGCTGAAAAGGGAAGGCTTTACTCTAAAAACGAGATAATATGAGTACAAAAGATGAAAAATATTGGTTACAGGCGATATTGGAGGGCAAGGTCAAGCCGGGAGATGCCGAGTGGGAGAGAATATGGAAGGAGAGGGATTTTACCGCTGTGAGGCGTGTGTTGAGAGAAGTCGGGATGTGGAAAAAGGATGAGTTGGTGGCGGATCGTGAAAAGATGTGGCAAGTCATCGAGCAATACCGGGGTGAAGGAATGAACCGGAGGCGTATTCCTGTGTGGCGTTGGGTGGCTGCCGTGATGTTACCTTTGTTATTGGGTGGAACTTTATGGATGAATCTGCGAGAGAAAAGGGAGATGCTTGTTGCGGAAGTTGTACCGGAGATTGAGGCAGGAACACCTCGTGCCGTATTGCTTATGGAACAAGGGGAAAGGATAGACTTGTCTCTATTTGCCGGTGATACGATTTTGAATAAAGGAGATGTCCGAATCCGGCTCGATTCCTCTAAAAGCGTGACGTATGAACGGGTGACCGGGACACCCGCTAAGATCGAGTACAACACGATCATCGTACCTCGCAAAGGCGAATATCAATTGATTCTGGCTGATGGTTCGAAAGTTTACTTAAATTCGGAATCAAAACTTCGTTTCCCGACTCGTTTCGAGGGAAAGGAGCGGCGGGTGTATCTGGAAGGGGAAGGGTATTTTGAGGTGGTGAAGGATACTGCGAAACCTTTTATCGTGGAGGCGAAAGAGGTGGATGTACGTGTACTGGGAACGAGTTTTAACGTGAGTGCTTATGTTTCGGAACAGGCTGTACGGACGACGCTCGTGGATGGTAAAGTGCGGGTTGGAGATCGGTTAACCGGAAAGGGTGAGATTATTTTACCGGGGCAACAAGCGGAATGGGAAGACGGAACTTTTACGACAAAAGAGGTCGACACGTCAATTTATACCGCTTGGATCAACGGGAAATTCTATTTCGAGGGAGCCACGTTGGAGGAAATTGCGTCACAACTGGAACGTTGGTATGACATCGATTTCTTCTTTACTTCCGAGAACGTGAAACGTTTTGCTTTTGCCGGGGTGATTAACAAGGAATATTCAGCAAACAAGATATTCTCGATTATCGAGAAAACCACGCGGGTACGCTTTAACGTGAACGGCCGGGTGGTGACGGTGAGTGAAATAAATAATAAACAGGAATAATTAAAAACAAACCGGGAATTGCAGCAACAACTCCCGGTGTGGTAAACGTCCCCCGGGGACTCGCGATCCCTGAAGGATGATTGTTTAACTCTTATTACAAAAGTATGAAAAAAAATCGAACGGGCACGTGGATTCCGTTAAGAAATCGGTGTGCCAAAATTTTGATGATTATGAAATTGACTTTTTTGATGATGTGTGCGTTTGTTTTTTCCCTATCGGCGGGAGTGAGGGCACAGGATCAGATGGTAACGCTGAAAGTGGAAGGAATGCCTTTTACCAAGGTTATTTCCGAGTTGAAACGTCAGACGCAACTGGACTTCTTTTATAGTTTTGACGAGGTGGACGTGAAACAAACGATTTCTCTGGATGTTAAAAACACGAAGATTGATGAGGTGTTGCAACAAATACTTGGAGGTAAATTTACTTGGGAATATATCGATCGAATGGTGATTATCAAGCCTGCCACTCCCGATGAACCGGAAAAGAAATCATTGCGGGTGAAGGGATTCGTGTACGATATGCAAAGAGTTCCCATGCCCGGTGTGACGGTGAAGGTGGCGGGTGTATCTTTGGGGACGGCAACGGATACGAGGGGATGGTTCGCTATGGATTTACCTGTGACGAGTGGTACGTTGGAATTTTCTTTTGTAGGCTTTAAAAAGAAAATGGTTACTTTTAATGCACAAACTGATACGTTGCGTATAGTTTTGGAGGAAGACATACAGGCATTAGATGAAACCATCGTGGTTGCTTACGGGGAAACGACCCGTAGAAAATCAACGGGCTCAGTTTCGGTCGTGAAGGCTGATGAAATGAAAGGTATCCCATCTTCAAGCATAGCCTCGCTTTTACAGGGGCGTGTTGCAGGTATGGATATCACGCAAATGTCCGGTTCTCCTGGGGGTGGGGGAACAGCCGTGATTATTCGAGGCTACAACTCCTTGGATGTCGAGCAAGGGCGTCGATTTTCCGACCCCTTGTGGGTGGTCGATGGTGTACCGATGAACTCTTTTACCTCGCCGATATCGGGAACGAATTTGCTTTCTGATTTGAATCCGGAAATGATTGAATCCGTGCAAGTACTGAAAGATGCTTCTGCCGCGTCCATCTATGGTTCGAGGGCGGCAAACGGGGTTATTCTTGTCACCACGAAAAAAGGAAAAAA
Organism: Butyricimonas sp. BSD2780061689_150309_C8; assembly: GCF_015560935.1. NCBI lineage: Bacteria > Pseudomonadati > Bacteroidota > Bacteroidia > Bacteroidales > Odoribacteraceae > Butyricimonas > Butyricimonas sp. BSD2780061689_150309_C8. The sequence continues at coordinate 5,618 of NZ_JADMSV010000026.1, read as the reverse complement.
GAACCAGAAAGCAAATTTCGCCGTCAATTTTTCTCAAACTTGGAGTATTCTCCCGCGGCTTCCGGACGTGACGATCGGGCGGGCCGAGCGATGGTTGCGATTAAAACAGGCTAAAAATAACGTTTTTGCTTACTTGGATCCGAAGACCAATCAATATAAATACCCGGAAAGCTTGCGCGAGCAATATGAAAATAGTAATCAGAGTGCCGTTTACGATAAAAATTTTGTCGTGGTGCCCAGTACGTACCCGGGTACTACTTTGCAAGATAGCTTGAACCCCTTTTATAATAATGCGACCAATTATTTCCCCGTGTATTACGTGAAAGGAAAAGTGACTAACGCAAATATTCAGACTTACGGGGGAGGCGAAAATATGAGTTACGGGTTAGGTTTGGGATACTACAAGGAGGATGGTGTTTTCAGGGGAACGGGCTACAACCGGGTGGATTTGAACTCTTCCATGAACGTGATCCCCGTGAAGAACTTGAACGTGGATATGCGTTTCAATGCCTCTTTGGCCAATCGTAAGCGGGCAACCAAATCCGAAATGTTGGGTTCGTCGGCTCCTTCAGTGGAGGTTGTGCCGGGAGAACCTCTTGAATTGAATTCTTTCTTGCCGGGCGAAGGATCCGTTCCGTGGAATGCCGTGTTGGAGGCTTACGAGGGGACGAAAGAGAAGAATCGTAATGTTCGTTTGCGTGCTAATTTTAGGGTCGGGTATCAACCTATCCAGGGATTGGACATCACGACGATGTTGGCGGCGGACTATTCGGTTGACCGGCGAAATTATTTCCAGCCCTCTTACTTGAGTGACGATGGTTTTTCCAAGAGCATGGGGGAAACGGGAGTCAATTTGATGGTATTGAACGAGAATTTGATTTCTTACAAACGAACAATCAAAGAAGATCACTCCGTTAGTTTCGTGGGTGGATTCTCTTACCAGTATGACCAGGCGGAATATAATGGTGGTTCCGCTCAAAATTCCCCTTCTGATAAAATTTATTACGCACCTGATGGCTTGCCCGTATTAGGAAACGTGTCGACTACAGATATGTGGGGAGAAACTTACGAGAAACCGGTCGCTTTCCAACGTTACGTGTCAGATATGCAGGAAAAGAGTTTGATATCCTATTTTGCTCGTTTGGAGTACGATTTCCGGGGAAAATATATGCTGTCTGCCAGTTTTCGGCGGGATGGAAGTTCAACTTTCGGGGCCGATAATCGGTGGGGAACTTTCCCCTCGGTAGCGGCAGCTTGGACTTTCACGGAGGAGAATTGGGTAAAGGATAATTTGGGTTGGCTCTCTTTCGGTAAATTGCGTGCCAGTTGGGGGCGTTCCGGGATGCACTTTTCACAATGTTATTTGGCATTGGGTGAGTTAAATCTTGGTGGTGTTGTGCATGGTGATGCCTATGTATCAGCTTCCCCTGATGGGGGTATGTATAATCCTGCTTTGTCTTGGGAAGAAACGGATCAGTATGATTTTGGTTTGGATATGGATCTATTTAATTATCGGTTGACTGTCACGGCCGATTACTATTATCGTTACACGGATAAGATGTTAGCGAAAATTCCACTACAAGGTAGTCATAGCGGGTATGTCACTCAATGGCAAAATGCGATGGCGATTTCTAACGAAGGCATGGAGATTATGATTAAGTATGATATTTTCCGCGAAAAAGATTTGTATTGGAAAATTTCCGTGAATGGAGCCAAAAATTGGAATAGATTTCAGAAATCGTATAATGGAAGAGATTACGGGGGGCGAATTATCGGTAAGCCTTTGAATGGAATATATGCATTCTTGACTGACGGTTTCGTTGATTCGTATGATGATTTAAAATTGTATCATAATGCGGCTGGTATGGGATATTATGTTGTGAAAAACGAGATGTTCAAGAATTATATGATAAAAGAAGGGGATATAAATTACGTGGACGTGAATGGCGATGGTGTTATTGATGGTAACGACCAAGTGTACATGGGAAGCACCTTACCTGAAATAAGCGGGGGTATTGTGAACGAGCTTCGTTGGAAAAATTTTGACCTGAACATGTTGTTGTCTTACTCGATAGGTCGTCATGCGGTGAATACTTTGGTTTCGGGAAGTGTAGAGGGTAGGAGTGTTACACCTTTGCTTTTTAATCCGGACAAGATTACTTTCTGGGAAAAACCGGGAGATAAAGCTGATTATGCGGCGGTTGGTAGAGAACGATGGGGATTGGTGGATTATAATGTCGAGAAAGTAAATTATCTGAGGTTGAAAAGTTTAACTGTTGGTTATTCTTTGCCTCGGCGTTGGTTACAGAAAATGGGAATGACAGAATTACGTTTATTCGTGAGTGGAGAGAATTTATTGACCTGGACAAACTACTCCGGGTTGGATCCGGAGACTATTGATTTGACAAGTGGGTATGATCAGAACAAAAACTACCCCTTGCCGAGAAAGTATACTTTAGGAATCACACTTAAATTTTAAACTATGAAGCATTGTTATATAATACTATTGTTACTATTGGGCACGATTAATTGGTCGTGCGAGGATGCTCTGACGATGACCCCGGAAGCCTCCGTGACCTTCGGGAATGCTTACCAAACGGAAAAAGATATCGAGAGTGCCATGTTGGCGATGGAAGGTGCGGTACGAAGTTTTGCGAGCCAGTATGTTCATTGGGCGTCTAAGTTGGGGGAGTTTGATGATTATTTTGATAATGGAGGGGGTTTTGCTCTTTTACAACCGGCCAAGTTGAACGGGTATACATATGGTTGGTATTCTGCATATAATATATTGAAAGAGGTCAATTCTCCTATACCTTTTTTGGATGATGTACCTATGACAGAGGAGCGGAGAAATTTTTACCGGGGGCAAATCCATTTTTACAAAGCATTTACCTATTTGCATTTAGTGAGGGATTTTGGTGATTGCATGTTGATTCGAGATGAGGTGATTTCCGGTCCTTTGGCACGAACTTCGTGGGTGGACGTGATTGATTACGCGATCGGAGAGGCCCGGGCGGCTGCGAATTTGTTGCCGGAATATTCGGAACTGAAAGATGCTGATGGAGATGTCGTTACTTACAAATCTATCCCCTGTAAAGGAGCTGCTAATGCGGTGTTGGCACATTTGTGCGCGTGGAAGGCCGGGTGTAAATACATGGCACCTTCAGTGAAATCCGGATATGATGACAGCGCCTTGTGGCAAGCGGTTGATTCGGCTTGTACGGCAATCATCAGTCTGGATGATGTCTATAAATTGGCTTCAAACCCGGAAGCGGTGTGTACTTCCGTGTTGGTCGGTGGCGATCGGGAAAGTATATACGAGAGTATTTTCCGTGGATTCGCTGATGAATTTGGTGAGATAAGTCCAACTTTTCTTCTGGCAGAAAGTAGGTATTGGCAGACTTATCCGGTAACTACATCGAGATTGACATTGTCGAGCGGGTGTCGAATGTTGGTTTCTTCCGTGCGGGAGATGTTCCCGACTCGAGAAGAAGGGGGAGAAAAGGTGACGGATTTACGGAGGGATGCCTATTTCTATAAATTGGACTCGTTGGCTCACGATACGTTGTTACCGCTCACGGAAGGTTATGCTTTCCCGTGGAAGTGGCGTTACGCTCGTTTGGAAACATCCGGGACGGGAACCGGGATGTTCCGGGGATACGATCAGAATAAGATATGGTTCCGCTTGGCGGATATCATCTTGTTGCGCGCGGAGAGCCGGGTACGTTTGGGAAATATCGAGGGAGCTATCGATGATTTGAATCGCATTCGGAAACGAGCTAATGCGAAGCCATACGAATCAGCCGAGGGTGATTTGCGTTACGCTATTTTCAAGGAGCGTGAAAAAGAGTTGTTGATGGAAGGTTCAAGATGGTACGATGTCTTGCGAAACGAGTACTACAAAACGGAATTATACGGGGGATATCGTTCGGTTTCACAACAAGATATATTGGATGGTTGTTTTTTTCTGATTGTAAATGGTGAAGCGAATAACACTTTGTTTGTACAATATCCTTTTTGGCAGAAATACCTTTAATAGACAATGAAATGAAAACTTTACAGTATATAAAAATCGTAGTGTGCCTTTGGGGGCTATGCGTGTCGTGTGATACGCAACAGAACGTGATAAACTCGGGTGTTTCCTCTCCTTATCACGATTGTACCATACTTGATTACTTGCGTGGAGATGAGTATAATTGGGAATTGACCGTGGCGATGATCGAGCGGGCGGGATTACAGGATTTATTCGAGGGGCGGGTGGATAGCTTGCCCGAAATCACGTTCTTTGCACCCCCGAGCTATTGTATCCTGCGTTACTTGTGGGATAATAATATGGAATCAGTGGACGAGTTGACACCGGAATTTTGCCGGAAAACCATGCTCGACCACGTGGTAAAGGGGAAATATTTGCGTAAAGATATAGCTTATCGTGATATAAACTTTTTGATCGAGGACCCGAGGCAAACCGGGGGAACACGATTTACCTCGCTTGGGGGACGTTCTTTGGTGGCTTATCTGGATAAACAAGAGTATAATGGCGTGCCGGAAGCTGGGGCGGATATCATGTTTTTATACTCGTTTTCGGTAACCCTCATGGTACCCTTAGCGACACCTGACATTCAACCGTGGCATGGGGTGGTTCATGCGCTGAATTATAATTTTGGGATAGGGAAAATTTAATGAATACCTGTAAATTTAAAAATCGAAAAACAATGAAAATATTATTCACTTGGATGGTAATGGCCGTGAGTCTGTGGTTTCTTGCGGCTTGTCAGGATGTTACACCGGGTTATTTGGAAACGGATAACGCCATATATAAACCGGATACACTGGTTATTCGCTCGGAATTGGATGATGATCCCGGGGAAATAAACCCGACTTACGAATTGTACCTTGGCTTCGGGTACTCGCCGGATATGATCGTGAATGTTTTGGGTATTCCTGAACGAATAAATGAGGGAGAGGATTATTATCGTGCGAAATGGGGTGCTCCCTGGACAAGTGTTGCCATACAAGGAGTCTTGGGGACTAACCCGATTTATATGGAAGTGGGAAATATCACTTCTCAAGATGGTGTTCCAGAGAAGTTGAGAGAGTATATTTCCGTGGGTGGGAATGGTGCGTTTGAAGTTCCTTTGGAACACGATATACCTGCGGGGAGTTACAAGATAACCTTGAATGTACATAACGAAGGGTATTCCCATGATTTGGTTGATTGTTTCACGATAATCGTGAAGTAACAAATATTCGTGGTGCGTTTACAAAGTTGCCCGGGGAGAGGGACTGTAGCCAACCGGTTTCTCTTCCCGGGCTCTTTTTTCTCCCTCACTTGTCCGGTGTTTCTCCGGAGTCTGCTACCCCTTGGACTATGACAAGGTCCCGGAAACTACAGTTTCCGGACACGTCATGAACTCCGGGGAGTGTTCATGGTATGTAGATGGTATGTAGATGGTATGTAGATGGTATGTAGATGGTATGTAGATGGTATGTTCATGCCCTAGTGGATCCCCGGCCTAACCCTGGTGTGAGGGCTGTGAGGCAGTCCATTTCCCGTAGTTTTCCCGTTGAAGAGAGGGAGAAGGCAGGGTTCAAAGACGTATCACATTCGAATCAAAGAC